>CAVZUP010000231.1:0-17114 GCA_963778255.1 uncultured Acidobacteriaceae bacterium | reverse complement strand
TGCGGTGTGACAGGTTGCTGCCCATCGCACGCGGGACAGTAAGGAGATTCGTTCACCAGAAGAGGTATTGCAGCGGCACCGCGAATTGGCTGCACGGCACGGCCATCAGGGGGATCGGGTTGTAGCCCAGGCGCGTGACCATACACAGATTCATGCACCGCACTCGAACAAGACCGAACTTCAGCCTGAACGACAGGCCGTTACCTACGCCCGCAATCATGCCTTTGAACGCTCTGCCGTGCAGGATGAGCGAAGCATCTTGCAGGCGGCAATCAGCCGTAGCATGGCGCAAGCAACTTACGAACAAGTACGGCATGAATTTGCGCAACGAGTCCAGCACGGAGAGTTTCTTGCCGTTGGCCGGATTGAAGGACGTGCTGCGCCTCTCTATACGACTGCCGAAATGGTCCGCATGGAGCAGGAGATCATCGGACGTATGCAGAGCGGCAATCAGCGGACCTACCGCGATCCGATGCTGGTCTCGCCTCCACTGCGGATTGCAATCGAGGACCGCCGTACGGAATTGAGTCCAGCACAGCTCCGAGTGGTCGATGACATTTTTGTGAGCCGCGAGAAGATTGTCGGCTTGGATGGAATCGCGGGTACTGGCAAGACGACTACCTTGGCGGTGATCAAGGAAGGAGTGGAGGCCGAAGGCTACAAGGTCGAAGGCCTGGCTCCGACCTCACGCGCGGCGCAGAAACTGTCCGAGGCGGGTATCGATACCTCGACTCTGCAACGCCATCTTGCGCGGGGAGAGCAGCCGGACACAGGTGAGAAGAAGCTCTATGTACTCGACGAGTCTTCGCTTGCCTCGACGCGCCAGATACACGAGTTCCTGGAACGGCTTCATGCGAGAGATCGGGTTTTGCTAGTAGGCGACACGCGGCAGCATGAAGCCGTCGAAGCAGGCCGTCCCTTCGCGCAGCTGCAGGAAGCCGGAATGCGGACAATGAGGCTCGAAGAAATTGTGCGACAGAAGGACCCGGAACTGAAGCAGGCGGTCGAGCAATTGGCGCGTGGTCAGGTTGGCAAGGCTATCAACAGCCTGGACCGGCAGGGCCGCGTACATGAAGTGAAAGGGTACGACGAGCGCATCACGGCCATGGCGCGCGAGTACGCCAAGTCGCCGGAAAGCACGCTGGTGGTGTCGCCGGACAATGTGTCACGCACGGAGATCAATCAGCGCATTCATGCCGAGTTGCAATCGCGCGGCATTGTGAGCAAGGACGAGCACTCCGTCCAAACGCTGGTGCCGCGTCAGGAGATGACCGGCGCAGATCGTTCTTGGGCCCAGCAGTATCAGATCAACGACATTCTGCGGTACTCGCGCAGTTCGCGGGAGACTGGCATTGCGAAGGGCGATTACACGCGCGTCAAGAGCATCGACGCGCAAAACAATCAGCTGACGGTACTGCGCGCGGGTGGAAGCGTAACGACCTATGACCCTCGCCGACAGATGGGCGTCTCGGTGTATCGCGAGCAGGAGAAGGCATTTTCGGTTGGAGACCGTATCCAATTCACCGCGCCCAATCATGAGCTGAAGATCGCAAACCGCGAACTGGCTACAGTGGAAAGCATCGCGCCCGACGGAACAATGCGGCTGAAGCTCGATAACGGGCGCCGCATGGGCTACGAACCTCAGCGCCATCCGCACCTCGACCACGGCTATGCCATCACCAGCTATTCCAGCCAGGGACAGACCGCCGAGCGCGTACTCATTCATGTGGATACGGAGCTGGTGGCGAAAGACTTGCTCAATAGCCGCATGGCGTATGTCTCGGTTTCGCGTGGGCAGTGGGACGCGCAGATTTTCACCAACAACCGCGAGAAGCTGTCGCAGGCTCTTGGTCACGATGTCTCGCATCAGAGCGCACATAAGCCAGAACAGGCGATTGCACCAATGCAGCATCAGGAGGCCGCCAGGTCACAACAGCCAGGGCAGGATCTGGGTATGGGTATGGGCATAGGTTTGGGCTTTTGATCTTGAACAGGAATCGACGATAGTTTCACGCGGGAAGGCAATGATGAGCGCAGAGTCACTTGGTAAAAAACCAATCCAGAACACCAGCCAAGCGGCACTTGCTCTGGAGCAGCGTTATTTGGCCGCTAACGATAGCTTCGCCGAAAAGCACTATCGCGTTAGCGACCTCGCGGAACTTTGGGGTTTGGGCAGGGAGACGGTGCGAAAGCTCGTCAAGGACGATCCGGGCGTCATCAAAATCAGGATGGGACGCAAGCGGGCGCACACGGTTTACAGCGTGCCGGAATCCGCCGTGCGGCGCATTCATACGCGGTT
The DNA here is from genome assembly GCA_963778255.1 of uncultured Acidobacteriaceae bacterium. Classification (GTDB taxonomy): domain Bacteria; phylum Acidobacteriota; class Terriglobia; order Terriglobales; family Acidobacteriaceae; genus Acidiflorens. The sequence continues at coordinate 14,815 of CAVZUP010000231.1, read as the reverse complement.
GTTGATGGGAGCTTAGATAGGATGGCGAAATTCTCCTGTCACCCCTTCGCGGGTTTCGACATAGCAATAACATTCGGTTTTGGTTTTGGCTTCGTATCGAAAGCGGCTTTGAGTACCGCCGTCAATCGCTCCTGACGTTCGGGAATCCATGCGGCATAATGTTTCCTCACGATCTGCTCGGTATTGCCCAGCAACTCCGCCACGTCGCGCACGGTGACGCCGGGGCGCTCCAATAAAATTCTTGCGAAGGTATGGCGGAAACGGTGCGGCGTCGGCTTGTCCTTCCACGGGCCGCACAGTTCCCAGAGTTTATTCAGCTTGCGCCTCCACAGATCAGTGATGACGTTCATATCGGTTGTGCTGTGCTCCCCGAAAATGTACGGGCCTACTTCAAGAGCGCGGGTGCAGATGCGTTGCTGCAACCACTCGGGAACCCAGGTGTAAACGTGGGTGTGCGCCTTCGTGGTCCTGAGCTGGATCGTGCCGTCCGACCGCATCCGGTCGACATGGAACGTGCTCACATCGGAAATCCTCAAGCCCGTGTACACAGAAACCGAAATGAAGTCCGCTATGTCCTGCCCCGTCCATCTGGCGCGGTATTGGGCATACGGGCCTTGCTCTTTGCGTTCCTTGGTCGCTTTGGAAAACTGGATCTCGCGTTTCCCGTATTTTGTATCGCAAGCGTCATACATGCGGCGGAGTTCTTCATCGGAAAACGGCAATTTCTGTTCGCTGCGCGGGTCGTTGTGCTGTCCGCGCTGGTTCTTCACCATACGGGCCGGATTGCGAGGCGTCCATTCATTCGCATGGCAGAATTCAAAGAAGGTTTTGACAACGCTCATGTTTTTGGCGGCAGTGCTCGGCAACACGCCCCATGACGCCCGAAACTCCCGCACGTCGATAGGCGTCCACTGGTCGATAGCAGCGTAACCCTTGGCATCCGAGAAGCCCCGTAATTGCTTCAGGACGAATTTATAGTTCCGTTGGGTGTTGGGTGCGGTGTGTTCCTCAAACTCGGCTGTAAAGGCCGCTATCGCACGAATAACGGTAATCCGTTCGGGTTCGGGGTTTGTGTCTGGCAGGGTTAACGGCGCTTCAATCTTGTCCTGACCGTCCCATAAGCCGGACTGTTGCAACAGAGCAACAATCGACTTGGCTTCGCCCCAATCGGAGGTGCCGGTCTGCCTGCGGTTGAACTTCCCGCCAAGCGTGCCGGATACGTGGATCAGGCACGCGCACTTTTTCCAGCCGCGCCGTCCCTCTTCAAACTGGCCGGTGCGGGTATCTTCGGGGTGAGAGCCTTCACATTCCTTGCGGTGGCGTCGATAGAGGTTGAGGGCCATGCAACATTGGATGCACGTTGCACGCCATTGCACGCCAAAACTATGTGGCCCTCGTAACCCATTGAAAATAAACTGGCGGAGAGAGTGGGATTCGAACCCACGTTAGAGTTTCCCCTAAACACGCTTTCCAAGCGTGCGCCTTCAGCCACTCGGCCATCTCTCCGGCGCCCCGTGCAGAGGCTGTTCTGATTCTAACAGTGCTGCGACGCCACCCGCGAACTGCGGTTCCCTCCGCTTCCCCATGGCTCACCGCCGGGATGACAACCGCATCGGGATCGCCGCTACAACGGATTCGCTGCTAGGTTTAGCTTTCCTCGGCCTTGTGCAGTTGCTGGGCCAGGTAATTCTCGTAGGTCATCTCTTTGATGGCGTGCAGTTGGCCTTCGAGCCAGTCGATGTGGTGTTCTTCGTCCAGCAGGATCTTTTCCATCAGTTCGCGCGAACCGTTGTCGCCCACGGCCACGCTGGCCTTGATGCCATCATTCAGCCGCTTCACGGCCGTGTATTCCAGCTGCAGATCGTTTTCCAGTTGTTGCTTCACGTTTTGCCCGATGTTGATCTTGAAATAATCGGTCATGTTGGGAGCGCCATCCAGGTAGAGAATGCGCTCCATCAAGATTTCCGCGTGCTGCATTTCCTCGATCGATTCCTTTCGGATCTGCTTGGCCATCCGTTGATAGCCCCAGTTCTCGCACATCTCGGCATGAAGAAAATACTGGTTGATGGCGGTGAGTTCCGCTTTCAGCACCTCGTTCAGAATGGCAATAACTTTTGCGTCGCCTTTCATGGCATCCCTTTCTTGATGCGCCCCGGTTCTCTCACGAGGCGTCGAATCCGCGCCGAAATCAGCGCGCCTGGAAAATTTGCCGCCGCACGGCCATCCGGCCCGCTTGGTGCGCGACACAGAATTGTACTAGAGATGGTGTCCTGGCCGTTACAGCGCGCGCGGAACATAAAGAAAAAGCGCCCCGGCCTTTACGGTGCGGGGCGCCCTGGCAATGCGGAAAACTACTTCAGACCCTTGACGAAGTCGGCAACGGCCTTGGCATCGTCGGCGGCCAGGCCGCTGATGGGCTTCTTGTGGGGCGCTTTCTTGGCATCATCGCCAGTCGTGAGCAGCGCGACAATCTTGTCGGCGGTCAGGGCTGTTCCCTTGAGAGCGGGACCCACCTTGCCTTGGCCTTCCGGACCGTGACACATGGCACACTTGGCTTTGTAGGTGGCAGCGCCATCAGCGGCGAAAAGGCTCGTGGGTAGCGCGAGACACAGAACGATCGCGGTCGCCGCAAATACAACCAGCAGTTTGCTTAATTTCATATGGGAGATTCTCCTGATTTGAGATTGATTACAAGCGCACAGAACTTCCTGGCAACAACCTCACTATTGTGCAATAGCGAAGCACAAGTTGTCACGGACATTGCCAGTCACACTTGTGGTGCAAAACAGGTCGTGGGGAAAAACCCGGACGCGGAAAGATTAAGGATCAAGAATAGAAGATCAAGGATCAAAGATGAAGACCAACGATCAGGAGCGGGATCCGGAAGCAGCCGCCGTGGCATTGGGCGCATCCGGCGCGGCCGTCGTAGCGTGTCCGTTGCCGGGCGAAGCAGGATTGGCCTGGCCCACGCCCTCCACCACGCGATGATTCAGGCAGTAGAGCGCGAGTTCCAGACGATCCGCCACTCCCAGCTTGTCATAGACCTTGCGGAGATAATTCTTGACCACCTGCTCGGTGGTGCCAACGCGCAGGGCAATTTCTTTATTCTTCATCCCCTGCGTAACGCAGGAAACAATCAGCGACTCCTTCGGCGTGAGCGAAACCTTGGGGCGCGCCCCTGCTGGACGCACGCCTTGCGTGCGATAAGCCTGCATCACCCACCCTACCGCGCGGCTTTCCAGCCAGGGTTCCCCCTGCGCGACCTTACGCAGGCATTCCACCAGCATTTCAGGTTCAACTTCGCGCGATACGACGCTGTGCGCGCCGCGCCGGAACAATTCGAGCGTCATCTCCTGGTCGGGCTCCTGCAGCACAACCACCAGTCGACAGCCCGCATTCTGGCGGAGCAGATCGGAAACAGCGTCCGCTGGATTCGGCGCCAGGGCAGCCTCAAAGATCACAATGTCAGCGGAAAATTTTTGAATGGCGGCGACGGTCTGCTCGAGGCTTTCGGCTTGGCCGACCACCCGTATGTCGTCTTCGAGGGCAAAGATCTTGCGCAGCCCGGCGCGGAAAATGGCTTGCGTATCCGCTACGATCAGCCGGATCGTGCCTTTGCCGTCAGGCTGAAAATCGCCTGCCTCGACACCAACCGAAGTGCCGACGGGAGTGTTGACCGAGCTGCTGACCGAAGTGGTGCCCATCTCTCCTCTTTTTCGCGAGCTACTCGCGAACTACCTCTCGCGCCGGCTGCGGGGCACAGTTGGGCGCGAACTACTTCCGCTCAAAACGGTATTCATCAATCACCACACCGACGCCGCGCCGTCCGCCATCGGCAAAACTGCGTACCACCCGTCCACGGCAATCCACTTGCACATCGGCTTGCGCGCCCACAACATCAGCGGGCAGCGAAATCGTGAAATCCACCGCCGAGCCAATCGGCACATCGGCATCCATGCGGAACAGCACGCCGTTAGCCGAAATATTCTCGGTCTCGATCGTCTTTCCCATGACTCCTGCGGCCGTTTCTCCCGACTGGTTGACGGTCGACTTCAAGGCCACCGGCAGTTTGATGGGAAAGCGCGGCGCGCCTTGCACGTCGCTATAGCTCATGCGATTCTTGCCAGCATCGACAACGGTTCCCTTGGCGGTTTCAGACACGTTCGCAACGACCTTCCTTCCGGTTCGCGCCGTGCACCACTCCAATTGAGAATGTGCACATTTCAGGCCGAGATTACACCCCAGCGGAGACAACGCAAAGTTACGTAAGTCATGAAATATGCAGGGCGAAGTGTCCGTAGTACAGGGACTTAGGGGCGTAGCAGCCTTAGCCGTCAGCTTTCAGCCGTCAGCTCTCAGCCAAGAACCTTCGTGAGTTGTCTCGGCGGCTTTTTGGGAGAAGGGCAAGTGCCGTCACAACCTGGTAATCGAGTGCCGGATGCTGATGTCGGAGGCTGAAGACTGACGGCAGAGAGCTGAGAACTGATGGCTGAAGCTCAAAACTTCGTCACTTCCGTAAAGTTAAACTCCTGCACCTTCATCGCCGGCGCCACCATATCGAACGATTCCTCTCCGCAGGCGCGCACCGGAACGCTCATCGCTTCGACGCTCGACAACATCGAGATCAGGCTCTGGTTAAAGCGGAAATTGCGCAACCCGCACTGGATCTTGCCATTCTCCACCAGAAACGTTCCGTCGCGCGTCATTCCAGTCACGATCTTCTCGTAAGGATCAACTTCCCGGATGTACCACAACCGTGTCACCAGCACGCCCCGCTCGGTCGATGCAATCATCTCATCCACGGTCTGCGGCTTCTCTGGCGACCCGAAAACAATATTCATCGGCATCTCGCCCATCTCGTTCGGCAGGGGAAACCCGTGCCCGGTCGCTGCGATGGGCCCGACTTTCTCCGCATACTCCGAATTCTTCATCTTCCGCGCCGTGGCGCGCGCATACACCACCCGCCGCACCACGCCGTTTTCCACCAACTGCACGCGCTGGCGCCACATGCCCTCGCCATCGAACGGAGAACCCGCCTGCAGCGGATGCCAGGCATCATCACGGATGTTGATGTTCCTGCCGAACAGTTGCGTCCCGATGCGGTCGTTCAAAAACGATCGCTGGTCCAGAATCGCCACGCCGCTGTAATCCCAAAACATGAATCCCACAATGTCGAGAACGGCCGACGGCTCAAGAATCACCGCGTACTTCCCCGGAGCAATCTCCCGAGGACGCGCCGAATCCACCGCTTTTTGCGCAGCCGTCTCCGCCAACCGCACCGGGTCGAGGTTCCGCACATCGGGAGAATTCAATTTCTGCCAGCCCGAGGAATCCTCACCCAGCATGGTGATGGAAACTTCCGCCAAAGTCTGCTGATGCCAATTCGCCAGTCCGCGCGAGTTGAAAATTCCCTCCCGCGATTCCGACGTCGAGTAGATACCCGCCGTAGTCAGACGATGTTCGTCAGCAACCGCAACAATATTCTTCACCACTTCGGCGCGTTCGGCAGGAGTAATCGCAGCAGTCTGGTCAAAATACCATGTGGCGCGGGCGTCCTCGCCCGCAGCCTTTGCTTCGTCCGCCGTAGGCATCGGTAACAAGTCCGGATCCGGCTCCTGCACCCGCGCCAGCTTCTCCGAAGCCGCCACCGCCCGCCGCAAACTCTCGTCGTCAAACTGATTGGCCATAGCCCGAGCCGTTCGCCCGCCAAAATTTGTGCGGATGGAAATAACGGAGTTTTCTTCCTCCACATTCTGATGAATGCTGTTGTTGGCAAAACGGGTCAGCGCAAAGCGGGAGCCGGTGAAAATCGCCTCGACTTCATCAGCCGACGAGAAGCGGCGAATCCGGTCGAAGATGTCAGCAGCTTGTTCTTTGTTTAGCATTGACGACAATTGGTGATCGGGTAATTTCGTAATTTAGTAATTTGGTAATTTGGTAATTTAAAAACTCACTCACTACTTCAATTTGTAAACTCTTAAATTTTCAAATTACCCGATTACAAAATTACAAAATCTCCACGTCTCTACGAATACGCCGTCCCCACGCGAATATTCCGAAACCGCGCCGGACTCGCCCCATGTCCCGTGCCCACAACCTGCTGCGGCTGCCCCTTCCCGCAATTCGGAGTTCCCCACAATGTCCACTCTTCGCGCGAGCAAATCGCATCCATCGAATTCCAAAATTCGGTAGTGATCCCCGAATACGAGGGATTCTTCAGCATCCGCACCCGCTTGCCGCGCTTGATCTCCCACCCAATCTCGCAACCAAACTGAAAGTTGTAGCGCTTGTCGTCAATCGACCACGACTTATTGGTCTCCATGTAAATGCCATCGTCGGTTGCGGCAATCAGCTGCTCCAAACTAAGCGGAGTCTCTCCCGGCAGGATGCTGACGTTGGTCATGCGAATCATTGGCAGGCGGTTCCAGCCCTCAGCCCTTAAAGTTCCGCCAGAGCGCGCAGCCCCGATCGTGTGGGCCGTTTCGCGCGAACTCAAATATCCCGTAAAGCGTCCCTGCGTAATAACCGGAGTCGACTGCGCGGCCACGCCTTCATCGTCATAAGCGAAAGTCCCAAGGCCCGGCCCATGCTCCTGGCGCGCATCAGCCACCACGTTGACCAGTTCGCTCCCATAACGCAGATTCGCCAGCTTCTCAAGCGTGAGAAACGACGTTCCCGCAAAATTCGCTTCCATGCCCAGCACGCGATCCAGTTCAATCGGATGCCCAATCGATTCGTGAATCTGCAATCCCAGCTGCGAGCCGTCCAAAATAATCGTGCCCACGCCCTCCGGACACTGCTCGGCATGGTGCAACGCGACCGCTTCTTCCGCCACCCGCCGCGCATTCTCCAGCAACTTCATTTCGGCAATCAGCTCGTAGCCGCGGTTCTGCCATTGCCCGCCAAACGAATTCGGATACGACCGCTTCTGAATCTCCGACCCGGCAAATGCGTATGCCGTATACCCCGCGCCCGTCGAATATTTTGTCTGATGAATGCGAGCGCCCTCGGAAGAAAGAAACCAAGACTCCTCGCGCTGAAAGTTCATGCCCGTCTCTGCCAGCGTGACGCCAGCAACCGAGCGCATCTCCGCATCGACCTTCAGCAGCAGGTCGAGATTCTGCTCCACCGAAATAGCGAACGGATCGATCTTGTAGGGTGTAGTCCACTCCGCCACCGCCGCCGTTTCGGGAGCCAGCCGCACATCCTCGCGCTTCACCCGCGCCGAAGCTCGCGCAATTTCGACCGCCCGTGCAGCCGTCGTTTCCAGCGCAGCGCGGCTCAAATCCGCCGACGCCGCAAATCCCCACGCCCCATCCGCAATCGCGCGCACGCCAATGCCCAGCGATTCCGACTCCGAAGCATGACCCACCCGTCCATTCTTCGTGGTAAGCGAGCGGTTGCGGATCGCGACCACCCGCGCATCGGCGTAAGTCACTCCACGGCGGGATGCAGCGTCCAACGCGATCTGAGCAGCGGTCTTCATCATTAAGGATTGAACGTATCAGTTAGTGCATGCCGGGCGCAGCCGCCGCCAGCGGAGCCCTTGTGTGCGCAACGTCGATCAGGAAGCGCCCTGCGTGCAGATGGTCTCCGGTGGTGTTCGTGCCCTTTTCGTCGGTTTCGCCGGGGGGTTCGCCGGGACCGCTCCACAACGCGCCGACTTCCACCTTGCCCGATGCCGCCATCTTGGTCGGCTGACGCCGCTGCTTATCGACGTACGCCTTAATGACCTGGGTCGCCAGACGCGCCGCCAGTTTGCCGTGTTCGCCGCCTTCGAACAGTACGCACACAATGACGTCCGGATTGCGCCGGGGTGTAAATCCCACAAACCATCCGTTTTGATTGAAATCTTTGTCGTTCTGGTGCTTGGCGCGCAGTGCCAGCGAAACGATTTGTGCCGACCCCGTCTTGCCCGCAATATCGATCCCCGGAATGTGCGCCGAGGGCGCCGTGCCTTCCGGCAACAGCACCCGGCTCATGGCATCGGTGATCGTGTTCCATCCCTCCGGATCAATCGGGACTTCTTTCACTTCCGTGTAGTGCGTGGTCTCCACCAAACCCGGCGGCAGGTTCGTCGGATTGATCACATGCGGAACCACCAGGTGCCCACCCGTCGAGATGGCGCCGATCGCGCGCATCAGTTGCACCGGCGTAATCGCCACCGCACCCTGGCCGATGCCCACCGAAATCGTTTCTCCGGCGAACCACTTCTGCTTGAAGTTGCGGATCTTCCATTCTTCCGATGGCATCACGCCCGTCACTTCGTTGGGCAAGTCGATACCTGTCTTCTGGCCGAGTCCAAAAGCCGTCGCGTATTTTGCAATGCGATCGATGCCCAATTTTTCCGCCAGGGTGTAAAAGAAGACGTCGCAGGACTGATAAATCGCCTTCGGCAGATCGACCCCGCCGTGGCCGCTTTTCACCCAGCATCCAAAGCGCCGGCCATAGAACGTCGCGCCCCCGTTGCAGTTCACGTGGAGGGTCTGGGCAATCCCCTCCTGCCATCCGGCGGTGGCCATGATGATCTTGAACGTCGAGCCGGGCGCAAGCTGCGCCTGGATTGCTTTGTTCAGCAGTGGCTTGTCGGGATCGTTAATCAGTTTGTCCCACTCGTCTCGTGAAATCTTCACCGCAAAATCGTTGGGATCGAACGTGGGCCGGCTCACCATCGCCAGAATTTCGCCGGTGTGCGGATCCATGGCCACGATCGCGCCGTTCTTCCCTTCGATCGCCTCTTCCGCCGCGATCTGCAAATCCAGATCCAGCGTCAGCTTTAGCTGCTTACCAGGCTCCGCCGGAGTTTCGTCGAGCCGCCCGACTTCCCTTCCGTGACTATTCACCACCGCGCGCCGCGAGCCATTCTTGCCCATCAGGATATTGTTGTACTGCTTCTCCACTCCACTCACACCCACCACGTCGCCGGGGTTATAAAGCTCGAACTGCGGCTGGTTGAGCATATCCTCGGTCACTTCGCCCACGTAGCCGATCAGGTGCGCCATGAATCCGTTGCGCGGGTACAGGCGCCGGTGCGCCATGATGGTTTCCAGTTCCGGCAATTCGTTCTTGTGCGATTCGATGAACGCCAGTTCATCGGGCGTGATGTCTTCCTTCAAAAAAATCGGCTGGTACTGCGGCATCCATGCCGAGCGCTTCATGCGCAGCCGCACTTCGTCCGGATTCAGGTGCAGTCCCTTGGCAATGGCGTCCGCGTCCGCGTACAAATCGCGCGAAGAATCGCGCAACAGCAGCGCCGAAAACGAAGGATAGTTATCGACGATGATGCGGCCTTCGCGATCCAGGATTTTGCCGCGCGGCGCCAGAATGGGCACATTGCGGATGCGGTTCTTCTCCGCCAGCAACGCATACTCATCGCTGTGCATCACCTGCAGCCGCCACAGCCCGTAGGCCAATAGCAGAAAAATAAACAGCACCACATACTGCACGGCGGTCAAGCGGAGCGCGGAAACTTTTTCTTCGCGGCCAAACATCAAGTCCTCGGTTCCGGTAAATCTGGTTCCGGCAAATCTGGCCCTGCAATCTCAGTTCTGCGAACCGGAGTGGACGCTCCAGCCTGCAACAAAACGGCGAATGCAATGGCCCTGGAAAATTCCTGGAAAAGTTAACTGTATTCTAACTCCCAGCCAGTCGACCCCGAAACCTCGCCCAGGAAACGAAAGTTTCCCACTTAAATACGGGGCGTGGCGGGCACCGCATATAGTGTTATCGAGCACGGCTCGGAAATGTCAGCTCTCAGCCGTAGGCAATCAGCGATTCGATCCATGAGATTCTACTGATGGCTGACGGCTGAGAGCTGCCTTCAAGATGCTGCATCTTTTTCTCACACACGCGTGGGCGTCATCGTCGGAACGGCTGGCGGTCGCCGCGGCGGTTACGCTCGCCTTCGCCCTGCTGGCTCGCGCCCTGCGCGGTGTGAATCGATCCGGAGCTCCGGCGGGCGGTCTCGCCTGTTTTCTGCTCTTTGCCGGAGCTGGCCCAACCGCTTTCGCCATGCTGGCCGCGCTGTTTGTCATGACCTGGCTAACCACCCGCCTTGGATACCGCCGCAAACTCGCGCTCGGGATTGCCGAACGCAAGGAGGGCCGCAATGCCTGGCAAATCCTGGCGAATCTGGCCGTGGCTGCGCTCGGCGCGGTTGTGTTCAGCGCCACCGGCAACCGTATCTGGCTGGTTGCCACCGTGTCCGCGTTAGCCGAAGCGGCGACCGACACCGTGGCCAGCGAGATCGGGCAATGGCGCGGCCCCGACGCGCTGTTGATCACGACCTGGCAACGCGTTTCCGCCGGAACCGACGGCGGCATCACCATTTCCGGGAGCCTCGCGGGACTGGCAGCAGGTGTCGTGATTACGGCGGTCGCAGCCGTGGGTGGAATGCTGCCTCAAGCTCAGCTCTGGATCCCGCTAGCCGCCGGATTCGCCGGAATGCTATTTGACAGCATCCTGGGAGCCACGCTGCAGCGCCGGGGCTGGATCAGCAACCAGGCGGTAAACTTCTTCGCAACTCTGGCCGCAGCGGCGCTGGCCTATGCCATAGCGACGCTTACGTTCTCTGCTTGACGCGGTCAAGCAGCATGAAGACAAAAATGCCTAGCACCGCATTCGCTGCGCCTGAGAGCAGTTCGTGGGGCCAACTCCACGCCATGTGCAACCCAACCAAGCCGCGGGCGATGAGGAAGTAGACGATCTCGTGCACCACATAGAAGACGATCGTCAGCAGAAAACGGGCGCTAGCATTTTCCACGTCCAGCTTGATTCCGAGCGAGGATGCACCGAATCCCACTACAGTCTTTGAAATTCCGTAAAGCCCGATCGGCTGATGGGTCAGCGCATCTTGCAGAATACCGATCAACCCGCCCGTAACCAAGCCCGCCAGCGGACTGCGCCGCGCCGTCGCGAACCCGATCACCACCAGCAGCGGAAGATCGAAGACCCTGAAGAAAGAAAACCGCAGCGGCAGGAACGCCTGCAGGAATACGGCGGCCAGTGGAATCAGCACCGTCGCCGGAATGCTGAAACGATAAACCTCAACCTGCTCTCCCGATGTGTAAGTGATGGCCACGTTAGTGCGGAGTGTCCTCGACTGCGGGTTGCGCCTTCGGTTGCACCGCGGCCTTCACCGGCTTGGGGACAACTTTCACGGGAGTTCCGATTGTATTCGTTGCATTCGCCGAAGTTCCAGAAGAAGTTCCAGAAGAAGTTGCGGCGCCCGTCCCCGAGGATGCTCCAGCAGCAGACGCGGCCGCCGCCGGTTTTCGCACGGGAGTGCCAGCGCCGGTGGAAACTTGAGGGGGCGCGGCCTTGGGCTTGGCATCGGAGGCTGTGGTGGTCGGCGTTGCCTTCGCTGGTCCAGCCGTCGTTGGAGCGAAAGTCGTTGGCGCGAGAGACGTCGGCTTAGAAGGCGCTGGTGCGGCAGCCGTTGCTTTGGCAGCACCCGTTTTTTCACCGCCAGCCTTTTCAGCAACTGGTTTTTCCGCAACCGGTGCGCTAGTCCCCGGCGCGGCGCTACTGCCGGCGCTCTCCGGCTTGGAGGGCACGCCCGGCAGGCGCTCGGCTAATATATCGACGGCTCGCGCTGCGTTGGTCCGGTCGGGCTCGGCCTGCCTTTCGTCAATCTTCGTTACCACCAGAACTTCTTCGAGGCGATTGAGATCGGCCGCGGGACGCACGCGAATATTGAGAAAGAGCTCACTGCCCGGCGTCACTTTCGTGACCCGGCCAACCACCAAGCCCTTGGGAAAAATGCCGTCTCCGCCGCTGGTGAGGACCAGTTCTCCGGCGGGCACGGTCTCGTCGCTCATCACTTTTTCCAGCACCACTTCGCCCGACGGCGTGCCCCGCAGTATGCCTTGCAGCCGTGTTTTGTCGAGAATCGATCCCACACCACTGGTCTGGTCGTCGATCAGGAGCACCTCCGACGTGGCGTGGTAGACGCGCAGCACTTTGCCCACAATGCCGTCCGCGGTGATCACCGCCATGTCGGGCTTAATGCCGTCCCGGCTGCCCTTGTCGATAAACACCGAACGGGAGAGCTCGCTGCCACTTCCCCCGATGACCTGCGCCGCCATGGTTTGGGAGATGAATTGTTCCTTGAAACCCAACAGCGCCTGCAAACGCCGTGCCTGATCGGCGTCCTGGCTCATGCGCACCTGCTCCAGGCTCATGCGCTCGATCTGCGCCTTCAGGTTGCGGTTCTCGGCGCGCACACCGCGCAGGTAGAAGTAGTTGTGCCAGATGCTTCCGCTGGTGGTTTGCGTCCACACCAGCGCTTTTTCCAGAGGAGTCACCGCTCCCACCGCCCAAACACGGATCAGGCGCGTTGGTTCACGGTCGGTCGTCCGCTTGACGTTGACTTGCACGGCCAAGCCGAGTACCTGGGCGAACAACACTCCCACCAGCACGATCAGGTTGCGGTAGCGTCCGAGCACGTCCATAACACCAGTTCTCAGCTGTCAGCTGTCAGCTCTCAGTTTTCAGCTCTCAATAAAGAATTGTCATCCTGAGCGAAGCGAAGGACCTGCTCTTTGCCCGAAGCCGGTAGCTCTACTCGATCGAAATCTTTCTGAGCAGCTTGAAGTCCGAGAGCATCTTGCCGGTGCCCAGCACCACGCTGCATAGCGGATCATCGGCGATCGAGACCGGCAATCCCGTTTCTTCCCGGATGCGCTTGTCTAGATTCTTGATCAGCGCTCCGCCGCCGGTCAGCACGATGCCGCGATCGCTGATGTCGGCGGAAAGTTCGGGCGGCGTACGCTCGAGCGCCACGCGGATCGCGTTCATGATGGTCGAGACGCATTCACTGAGCGACTCGCGGATTTCGCTGTCGTCGACGGTGATGGTTTTGGGCACGCCTTCAATCAGGTTGCGACCTTTGATTTCCATGGTCAGCGGCTTGTCCAGCGGATACGCGGAGCCAATCTCCATCTTGATCTGCTCGGCCGTGCGCTCGCCCACCAGCAGGTTATATTTCCGCTTGAGGTAATTCATGATGGCCTCGTCCATCTGATTGCCGGCCATGCGCACGGAACGCGAATATACGATGCCGCTCAGCGAAATCACCGCGATGTCGGTCGTGCCGCCGCCGATGTCGACCACCATGTTGCCGCTTGGCTCAGTGATTGGCAGGCCGGCGCCAATCGCCGCCACCATCGCCTGTTCCACCAGATGCACTTCACTGGCCTTGGCGCGATAGGCGGAATCCATGACTGCGCGCTTTTCCACCTGCGTGATTTCCGAAGGCACGCCGATCACGATTCGCGGATGCACCAGCATCTTGCGGTTGTGCGCCTTCTGGATGAAGTAGTTCAACATTTTCTCGGTGACCTTGAAGTCGGCGATCACGCCGTCCTTCATCGGTTTGATGGCCACGATGTTGCCGGGCGTGCGGCCAAGCATCTCCTTGGCCTCTTTGCCCACCGCTTCCACTTCGCCCGTGTTCTTGTTGATGGCCACAATCGAGGGCTCGTTGACCACAATGCCCTTGCCGCGCGCGTACACGAGCGTGTTGGCCGTCCCTAGATCGATGGCGAGGTCGCTCGAAAACATGCTGAACAACGAACGCAGATTATGCGAACGCGATGACCCGTTATGAAACCCGTTATTTGACATGGCAATACTTCTCTCTTCCGGGAATTCGTCTCGCCCCTGGAACCTGGGCCTGCGTCGGTTACCGTACGAGTCGCGCTCCGCCTGTTTCGATTCTACGTTTTTTCTATTCTACTTCGATGTTCGCGAGAACTGGTGGTCAACTCGGCACTCGGTTGTACCAAACCTGGTTCCGAACATGATTCCCGTCATTCCCCGCCCATCGAATTCTTACTGAATCACAACTTTTTCCTGGTGGGTATTCACTCCACCTTTCGCGTTCTGCGCCGTGACCGTGACCAGGTTTTCCCCGTTCGGCAAGGGCGGAGTGAAATAGTGGAACGTGCCATCGTCGCTGACGATCGGCACTTCCCTGCCATTCACCATCACGCGCGCTCCCGCCTCGGTCTTGCCCGTCACCTCGATTACGTGCCCGTGCTGAATCAGGGGTTCGATTTCGAGCGCCAGGTCTATTTTTTCCTTGGCCTTGAGGATGATGGTAAAGCGGTTCTTTTCGCTTTCCACCGACTCCTTGCCCGTCGCATCGTAAGACTGGATCGACCAATAGTAAGCGCCGACGGGCAACCCGGTCACCACCACACTGGGCGTTTCCACCTTGCGGTCGAGCAGCAACGACGAAAAATAAGGATTGTGCGATATGCGCAAACGATAACCAGCGGCGTTCGCCATGGGTGTCCAGGCAAAGTCCACTTCCTTCGATTTCTCCCCCGAATTGATGAACACCGGCATCATGTTTCCCGGCGTAATCGGCGTAGGCGGACCGATTTCGGTGGCCCGTTCCATGGTCTTAGACGCGCTCTGGAAACTCACCTTCTCCCAGTTTGACAGGTGCACCACTTCTCCGTTGCGCTCGATGTCGCCGCTGCCCTTCTTGACCAGGATTTCGTGCTGATCGTCCCTGGGATTATTGTGCACCATGGCCGACGAATCAGGAGCCAGCGAAGCCTTCGCGCCCGCCACGATCACCTGCGACTTCGAGCCCTGCACATACGTCGCCGTGGTCAGGTCCACCGTGCCCGTCGTCACCGCTACCGACACGTTGGTTTGCTGCTGGTCGTTGGCGGAGTTCTCTTCGATAACGATCAGCGAATCCTGCTTTACGGTGTAGTTGGTGCCGTCGTTGAAAACAATTTTCGCCATGCCCTCGGCGCCGGTCTGCACCACGTCGCCTTTTTCCAGCGGCACGTTGTAG
>CAVZUP010000230.1:0-4204 GCA_963778255.1 uncultured Acidobacteriaceae bacterium | reverse complement strand
TCTCCCTGCACACCTTGACGGTTATTTTTTTGCCGCGCCTCGACCGTTGCGTATTGCTGAATCTCAGGTGCGGGAGTGGGTGCGGCTGCGGGCTTCGAGAATCCGGCGCCCGCGGGGCTGGGATCGGGGATGTAGACCCAGATGAAATCGTCGCGCTCCTCGCAGGGATAGCTGCCGGCGTAGATGCGGTCGATCTTCAAGTTTTGCTCGGGCACGAGCGAGGGGATCAGCTTGCATTGGCCGGAGCGGGCGTCGAATCTCCAGCCGTGGTAGGAGCATTCGATTTGTTCCCCATCGAACGGACCGCAGGAAAGCGGCATGCCGCGATGGGGGCAGGCGTCGCGCAGGGCGAAAGCCTGGCCCTGGCGGTCGCGTCCGATTACGAGCGGCTGTTCCAGAAGCATAGCCTTGGCTAGCTCGCCGCGGCGGAGTTGATTAGACGGGAGCGCGCGATACCAGAAGCCGAAGAGCATGAGCGCGTCGGGCGTCCGCCACCCCAACGGGCCAAAATCAGGCCCGCCGGGGGCCCCGGTTTGGGATTGCAGTGGGAAGTCGTCGGGCATAATCGGCAAGCTCGGGACAGAAGAGGATACCGCGGCGGGCTGAAAATCAAAACCGATAACTGCAGAGGACGCGGGGTCCGCTGAGAAGAATCAAAACCTCAACCACAGGGTACACAGGGAACACGGAAGGAAAAATCAACGCCTTCGGCCTGATAACTTGCTATGCGCGCCGTCGAGAGCACAAGCGCGCTCTCATCTGGATGTAGGCTTTGCGGGCCACGCCTGGGTCTTCGATGTGGATGAGGAAGAGCTTGCGCAGGGCGGCGGTAGTCAGGCGGCCTTCGATGTATGCGTCGTAGAGATCAGTGCCGGCGAGGTATCCGAGTTGCTGGGCAGTGTATTCGTACTTGTGGCCGGTGAAGGCTGGAGCTTGCGCCTCCCGGAAATCGAGGGCGCGGTGCTGGGTCAGGAAATCGAGAACATCGACGGCCTCGGCGAAAGGAAGCGAAGTCTGGTGTTCGAGATCTTCACGGGTGATGTCATACAGTTCCGCCAGATCGGTGTCACGCAGGGCGGGCCGCGCGGGGTGCAGGATGCGCGATCCGAAAAAGGCGAGTGCGTGTTCGAAGACGGTCATGTAGAACGAGTCGTCTTTGTCGAGCGGCTGAGGCACGGGCGCGGTGTTCTGCGCTGAAGCCTTGCCCTGGCAAAAATTCGGTAAACCGCGGCAGGCCTGATGCAGGAAGCGAGTGGCGTCCTCTGCGGAGTAGGACATGCGGAACTGGCGCATATACACGGCGTTGATGGGCGTGAGGTAGACGCTGCCGCGCTCGCGGACCTGGCGAAGCAGGGAACGGCGATGTTCGGCGGTGAATCCTCTGCGGGAGAGCAGGCGGCGCAACAGAACGTCAGAATCGCGGGCGTAGACCTCGGGCATGAGGTCTACCAGGAGCCTCGGCTGCGTGGTGTTGTGCGGAGAATACTGGTTGATGCCAAGAAACCGGACCAAGCCCTCGATCAGGTTGTAGATGGTGGGTCCGAGGTCGGGCGCGCTTTGGTCGTCATCGTCACTGCTTCCCCAACGGTCGAGGCAGAGGCGGTAATGTTCGTACTTCTCAAGCGGGGTGGCGTTGAAGACACAGAGGACATTCTCGCTGACTGCCACGGCTTCGACGTGTTCGCGGGTCTCTCCGGCGGCACGCCAGTAGAGAGCGTCGACGTTTTGCAGGACGGTGAGCAACGGTTCTTCGGGCAGGCGCTGCTGGAGCAGAACCGGCAGGTGTTGTGGCGCGAGGTGCGACTCACCGAACAAAACGAGGACGAGCGCTCCGGGATGAAGGTGGCGGATTTCGGCAATCTTGTCGGCGGCGTGACGGTCTCTGGCTCCGATCTTGCGCAGGTCTTCGCGCGGCATGCAATCCAGCCCGTAGATGCACGCGCCCTGGTCGCGGGCGGCGGAGAGCAGTTCGTGGAATGGAGCCCAGTCGTATCCCCAGTCGAATTCGAAGCGGATGCGCTGGCGCAGTTCGGACTCGTCAATCTCGCCGCGGAGCCATTCGTCAAGAATGTGCTGGTCGCGCGAAAAGATGCTTTCGACTCCGAGCACAACTGGTCGCTGGTGGAGTTCGGGCTCGCGCAGAAGCGAAGCCAGATAACGTTGCGAGTTGGGCAGGGCGTGGTAGTCGCCGACGAGAACCACTCCGGCATTGGCGACTTCGTGGCGGACGTCGCTTGCGGTGAGAACTTTTTCGTAGGAGCGGTAGGCCTCGCGAAAATCGCGCAGATATTTGCGTCCGCCGGCGGGATCGGCGGCGCGAATCTCGCGCTCGATGCTGGCAATGGCGTGGAGTTGGGCGGCGCTGCGCCGCGATCGTAGGATGCCGGTGGTAGCCATCGGATCGTTCCCGCGGAGGGACGCGGCAGGCCGCGCCTTTCCGGGAGTTGTTCCGCCTCCTTGACTTGCTATTCCAGCGTCCCTATCCTCAAGTTTTTCGAGGTTGGGAAACGGATTGAGCCTCGTGGAGCGTCAACTTTGCCCTTGCTTGCACCGGAAAACCTGACTGTTGCCACCACCGGCGCCAGCGGGTCGTTATTTCTGAAGCACTTTCTAATCGCCGTGGAACGCGATCCACGGGTGAAGACGGTGAACTTCATCGCTTCCGACAGCGGCCTCCGCGTCATGGCGGAGGAACTCGTCATCGAAGGCCGTTCCGAGCTGCTCCGTCAACTTATCGGCACTTCTTCGATAAAGATTCAGCAGCAGTCGAACGCCGACATCGGCGCTAACGTGGCCAGCGGGTCGTATCCCTCGGACGCAATGATCGTCATCCCCTGTAGCGTCGGCACGCTTGGCCGCATCGCCAATGGCACCGCCTCGCACCTGATCGAGCGCGCCGCCGATGTGACGCTTAAGGAGCGGCGGCCGCTGGTGCTGTGCGTCCGCGAAACGCCGCTTAATAAGATCCACATCCGCAACATGTCGCTGGCGGCGGATGCCGGCGCGACCATCTACCCCCTGATCCCAACTTTCTATAACCATCCAGCGAGCGCCGATGATATGGCGCAGGCCTTCGCGAACCGGGTACTGGCGCATATAGGGCTGGCCCAAGAAAATGCGTACCGATGGAAGGGCTAAAGCCAGTTCCGGGTTCCGGTTCTCAGTTTCCGGTTCTCAGTTCCGGGGTTCTCAGTTCTAAGAAAGATCCAAAGATCTGACGACTTGGGGAGTAGTCTTCCCTGCTTTGTAGGGTGTTTTCAGTCTAGGGAAGGGGCTGCGGCAAAGGTAGGTCTCCGGCGGGCATGTACTGCAAGTGCAGCCGAGAGTTCTGGCGGTTGGAACGGCTCTTCTTGGTGATGCCGCCGACGCTTTGATACCACGCCAACGCCCATTTCGGCTACAATTCCTCCTGGTTTTCTTCGCTCGTTTTCGACTGCGCCCGCACGCTGGCCGCCTCTTCAGCTTTCCCGATTGAATCCAGAAAACGCGCGAAGAACTCGCAACCCGCTACGATGTCCGGGTGAAGGTTTACGGCAAATCTATAGGTTTCCTCCGCTGCGTCATTTCTTCCTTGAATCGCTAGAAGATTGGCCATGTACATGTTGGACCAATAGTCGGCCGGATCGATTTCGAGGGTACGCCGAAAATGGTACTCGGCTCGAACTAAGTCCTTTGCCTTTTGGTAGAGCCTGCCCAAAACCTGGTGCGCTGACGCGTAGTCGGGATCGATTTGTATTGCTCTCTCTAGCAAACAAATCGACCTCCGAGGATTCATTTCCTCTTCCAGATTGGCAAGGTTATAGAGCGCCTCTTCGTAGTCGGGATCTATGCGAATAGCCTCTTCGAACGCGTCGCCCGCCTGAGTGTCTTCTGCGAGCGCGACATACGTGGCACCGAGCAGCGAAAGAGTGCGCGCGTGGCGTTCGTGTGTGAGTGCCTGTAAAAACCACTTCTTCGCACATTTGAGCGAGTCCGTCTCGTTCTCGTCCGACCGATGAAGCCACAGAATTCCGATATTTTCCATGACCAAAGAGGAATCTGGGTCCAGACGGTGGGCGTGAGATAGCGCAATTTCCGCCTCTTCCCACCTCTCCAGTTCCCTCGCCACACTTCCATAGCGAAGAAAAAAGAACGGCTGCTGGTTTTTTTCTGCCAGTTCCTTCCATAGCGTCAACGCGGTCTCCAAATCCAATGCTTCTTCTGC
>CAVZUP010000229.1:0-15625 GCA_963778255.1 uncultured Acidobacteriaceae bacterium | reverse complement strand
GTTATGCCCCTGTTCTTCGTTCAGTGTTTCTGTTGCCTCGTTCGGTTCCGTATTGTTTACGATCCCCAGACTGCTTTTTCTACCGCTTTTAGCTGGGCCAGGTCTTCGATGCTGCTGAGATCGCGGATGGCTATGGGCGGCGGGGTGGCGCGGGACGTCATGCGCGGGCCTGCGGGTTATGGTCGTTGAACATGGCGCGCTTCGGAAAGACTCGTGTACAGCAGCGCTTGCTGGGTTGTCAACAGGAATTGAGGGCGTGGGGTGGTGCAGTCGGCACGGAAACTAGTCAACGGCTCAATTGCTGGCGGCACACAGCAGGTCCTTCGCTTCGCTCAGGATGACAATTTATTAATTCAATAAAAAGGCCTACCCATCCCGGGTAGGCCCTTTTTGCGAATTGGGATTACTTGCCGGTCTTGCCGGTTACTACACCTACGCCGGTGCAGGGGTCCCAGCCCGCGACTGCGGTGTAGCCTGCGTAGGGGCCGCAGTAGCCGGTGGTGATATCGCGGAAGTCCGCGGTGGTGTTGCGGTTGTTATAGATGGCGGCCAACTCCGCGTTGGAGGAGGAGTAGAAATTTCCGGTTGAGTTGATGATCCCGGCGAGGGCGGGCGAGGCTACGCTGGTTCCGCCGACTATGTTCCATCCACCTGCGTTGGTATCGTAGATCCAAACGCCGGTGATGGGATCGGAATCAAAGGACAGGTCGGGGACGCCACGATAATTCCCTACCAGGGACGAGATTGCGCTCTGGTAGCTGGGACGCGGTTCGTAGGTGCTTACGCCGCCGCCGGCGGAGTCCCACGGATACTCGGACAGGAAGGCGCCGGTGGAGGGATTGCGGCGCACGGTGGTTCCTCCGGCCGCTACTACGTTGGGAGAGGTACTGGGGTAGATGGTGCCGGGGCCGTCTCCAGCCGAGGCTATGAAGACGACGTTCGCTTTGACGAAATGGGAGTCGTAGGTGGATTCGGTGGAGAACTCGCCTCCTCCCCAACTGTTGGTCACTTCGCCGCCGCCGGCGGCATTGACCATTTTGCTGGCCATGTCTTCGGCCACCAAGAGGTCGGCAAAACTGCTGGACGCGGCTTCTACCAGGACGATTTCGGCTCCGGGGGCCATGGCGTGGGACCATTGCACGTCCAGGGATTCTTCAAATTCCCATCCGGCGTCGTAGGCAGGCTTTTTGCCGCTGGCATAGACGGTCTGGAAGTTTGCCGCGGGTAATCCGAATTGAGTAGAGAATTTTGCCAAGTCGCTGGCCGCATTGGGGGCGTCGTAGGCATCGACGATGGCGATCATTTTGGAGCCGCCGGTGGGGTTGGTAGACGCCGCACTCGGGGCACAACCAGTCACGGCCTTGACAAGGCCATAGACGCAGGCCAGGGACGCCGGGGTCTCATAGGCGTAGCCGGCATAGGGCGCACCGAATGAGCGCACATCCTGCAGCGGTCTCGTGGGCAGCAACACGTGGATGTTGGTGTGCGCGCGCAAGCCGATGTCGCTGGACTTTTCAATGCTGGAATCGGGCGTGATCACGTTTCCGCGGGCCGGCCGGATCTGGGCCGGAGCAAGAGTTATTACCGCTAGCAACACGATGAGAACGGCTACTGAAAACGACTTCATGGATTCGACTTCCTCGCCGGAATTACTGTTCTGAAGGTATCGGAGCGTGGAGGGGGTAGATAGATCACGGCCGTTACAATTTGCGGGTTACCTGGAGCTGGCTCTGGCGAGGCCGCGAGGAAGCCCCCAGCGGCTGGAAGCCGCTATTGATTCTTCAGCAGTTACGGCACGAATGGAACTATTGCCCTTCCCAAAGACGGCTCCGAGCGAGTTTTTCCGCAACCTCTGAACTTGTGGCCTTCACGTTTCGTCTACGGGGCGGAGCTGATCACGCATCTTAATTTGCGTGCTAACCTCGAATCGAAGAGGAATACGACCGTGAAATCGATCACTCAGATTGTGTATTTGATCATCCTGATGGTGGTGGGAAATTCGCTTTTGCTGGCTGCGGATCGCGGGACATTGGTCCGTGAGGCGATCATCTATTTATCGCCGGACACAAATTCCAACAAGCTGGCGCAGGTGGAGCGGGGGCGGGAGCTGATTCTGCTGGACAAGAGTCCGCGGTGGCTGCATGTGGAGGCGCTGCTGGGTTCGCCGAATCCGGACCCGGCTTTCGTGTTTGAGGATGAGGACCAGGGCAAGACGGTGAGCGGGTGGGTGCTGGATACGGGCGTGGTGTGGGCGTCGACTCCGAATGGCGACCGCATACTGTTTGGCGCGGCGGCCGATTCGGAGGACGAGGCGAGCCGGCGGCATGGACGGCGGGGGGCGGCTCAGGATGCATTGCGTCTTTACCGGCGAGTCTACGATATCTTCCCTACCGCTCCGCTGGCGGGCGAGGCGTTGTATCGCGCGGCCGACATCCGATGGCAGATCGACAAGGCGGACATGCAGTCGCGGCCTTCGGCGCATGAGAAGGAATCGTACCTGCGCTATGGCATCAACGAGGACGCGATGAAGCAGGTGATGAAAAAATTTCCCGACTCGAAGTGGGCGCAGCTGGCGGCTTTCCACCTGATCGATAACAAGCTGTGCGGCGACTGGCAGGGATCTTCCAAGTGTCCGGACAAGGAAGCGGAGGTCTACGAAAAATATGTGAGGGAACATCCGGAATCTCCGGCTGCTCCCGAGGCGCTGTACAACGCGGCTTGGCGGCGGGCGGCTTTGATTGAGATCTATAAGACGGAAGAACAGGCGAAGAAGTCGGAGCAGGCGAAGATGCAGGCGATTGGGCTGGCGCAGGAGCTGATTGCAAAGTATCCGCAGAGCGACTGGTCGTCGCGAGGGCAGACGTTGCTCTATCTGGTGCAGCAGGGCGTGCCTACCTACGGCAACGCGATTCAGTAGGGGGCGACGGCGGCTGAAGCACCCGCTGAAAAAGTGCTTTTCTCGGCGCGGCATTCCCCCAGCGGCTGGAAGCCGCTATTGATTCTTTGGCAGTTCCGGCACGAGTGGAACTCGTGCCCTTCCCGTTCGTGCAGGAATCCAGAGTTTTTCAGCAAACGGTGAAGCGACTGAGGCAATCCGCAAGGGGCTTATCTCAGGAGCAGTGATCTAGTTTCACCTTTCCTCCCGGCGTGGGCGGGACGCCCACGCGACAGCCGGCGAGACGCCGGCGCTACGCGAAAAGTGCAAAGTGTTGCACTCTTTTTGATTTTTTCCGCAGATAAATCTGCATGCGGGATTGCATTCCCTAGGATTGCTTTGTAGAATCGCTGGCGGTCCTGTAAGTGGGTTGTTCGCGGACTACTCTCCCCCCAACGAGTCCCGCGGACGTTGACACCATCAAACATCAGCATCGAAAAAGCGCTTTTCGTCTCCCAGGAGAGGTCCCTATGATCGCCACCACGTTTGCCGCCAAAATCTCTGCGTCTTCCCTCAACAAACAATTTCAGAGAGTGCTCTTGCTATCGGCTCTGGTCGCGATGACCAGCCTCAGCGCGTTGGCGCAAATCGTGGTTTCACCGGCGAGCGAGACCTTCACGGCGAAGCAGTTGATTGATACGACGAGCGCTTCCAAGTCGGTGACGATCACGAACAACGGCGCGTCGGCCCAGGCCATCAGCATTGTGATGAGCGGCGACTACACCGAGACCGACAATTGCAGCGGAAGTGTCGCTGGAGGCGGCGGTTCGTGCACGTTGAAGATCTCGTTTGCGCCGACGCTGGTGGGAACCATTGAGGGCGCGGCGAGCATTTACGACACCAGCAAGAATCTGCTGGCGTTTGTCGGGCTCAAGGGAACGGGCGAGGCGCCGGTCACGGCGTCACCTGCTAGCCTGAGCTTCACGGCCGGGACGATTGGGACCACCAGCGCGGCGAAGACGTTCAAGATCACGAATAATACGGCGGCAAACGTCACCATCAACTCGATCACAACCAACGTCAGCGATTACACGATCACGACGGGAACGTGTTTGACGGCGGCAATTTTGCCGACAAAATTCTGCACGGTGACGGTGCAGGTGACGCCCACATCGGCGGCCGACGACGGCGCCATCATTATTACGGACAATGCTCCAAATGCGGTGCCGCAAGTGGTAAAGCTGACTTCGGCGGCAACGGCGGGGACTTCTCCGATCTCCCTGAGCAAGACGTCGCTCACCTTCAAGGCGCTGAGCGGGACGACGAGCGCGGCGCAGACGATTACGGTGACCAACACGAGTGGCAGCACGGTTACCCTGGGCACGATTACGGCGAGCGCGGACTTCGCGATTTCCGCCACTACTTGTACTTCTTCGCTGGCGGCGGCCGGCACTTGCACGATCAGCATCGAGTTTGAGCCTACGTTTATCGGATCGATCGGTGGAGCGGTTGCGATTCCGGTGAACTCTCCGAATATTGATAGCCCGCAACTGGTAAATGTGACGGGCACATCCGAGGCTAACCTGACGGTGGCTCCGGCGAGCCTGACCTTCACGGCGCAGGGAGTGGGAACGACCAGCACAGCGAAGTCGGTGAAGATCACGAATAACACCAGCAGCGCGGTGACATTGAGCAGCATTGTGCCTGCCGACGATTTCCAGATTCAACTCAGTGGCACCACGTGCTCGCTGAGCGGCGGGACGCTGGCGGCGAAGGCGACGTGCACGATCGAGATTCAGTTTGCGCCGACAATTGCGGGATCGGTTCTGGGCTCGCTGACGGTGACGAACACTTCCAGCCCTGATCCACTGATCATTGGACTTGCGGGCACGGGCACGATCACGGCGACGGCGGTGCTGAATCCGGCATCGGCGCACCAGGGCTCGAGCGAGACGATCGTGATCACGGGCACGAACACGAATTTCAGCTCGGCAACGACGGTCAATTTCGGAGCCAACATTACGACGGGAACGGTGTCGGTGAATGGGCCGACGAGCGCGTCGGTTCCGATCACGATTGCGGCGGGGGCAGCGACAGGTGCGCGCAACGTAACCATCACCACGGGCGCGCAGGTGGTGACGACGACGTTTACGGTGATCGCCGGAGTGCCGGCGGTAACGGTGATCAGTCCGAATAAGATTGGGCCGACGCAGACCGAACCCGTGACGGTGACGGGAGCTTTCACGAATTGGGTTAACGGAACTACGAAAGCGAATTTCGGTCCGGGAATCGCGGTGGGAGGAGCAGCGGCAGGAGCGTTTGGTCCGGTGACGGTCACCAACGCCACCACCTTTACTGCGAGCCTGGTGACTTCCGGCGCGACTACCGGTTTTCGTCCGGTGCAGGTGCAGACCTCATCGCAGACTTTGACGGTAAATAACGGAATCGATGTAGAGACCTGTAACGGGACGGCGCCGACGGTGCTGCAGATCAGCCCGGGCAACACCACTACCAACGTGCCGTTGAACAGCCAGGTGCAGGTGCAGTTCAGCGTGCCCATGAACCGGAGCACGTTCTCGCTCGGGAACACGAGCGGCACAACGATTTTCTTCTACGACACGACCTCGAATACAGAGATACCGGGAACGGTCAGTCTGGATGCGTCGGGCACGATTGCGACGATTATTCCCAGCGAAGCGCTGCCGGCGGGGCGCGAGATTGTCACCTACCTGAGTTATGAAACCTACGTGCAGGATGCGTGCGGCGTCAACCTAGGCAGCACGGACCGCTACTTCTACACGGCTTTCAGTCCCAACCTGACGGGCCCGTCGTTGACGGGCACGAGTCCGGTGAGCGGCGACACGAATATTCCGCTGAATGGGACCCTGAGTGGAGGAACGCCGACGCCTGTAGTTTTGCAGTTCAGCGCGCCGATCGACCCGATCACGGCGCAGACGGGCTTCACACTGACGACCGGAGGCAACGCGGTTCCGGGCAACTTCAGCTACTCCACCAACGACGAGACGGTGACGTTTACGCCAGTGAATCCGCTGACGGCGAGCACCGTTTACACGGTCAGCTACACGGCGCAGATCACCGATAATGAAGGCAATGCGCTGACCAACCCAGGTAGCTTCACGTTCACGACCGGGACGGCTGCGGACTCGATCACTCCGGTGGTCACACTGGCCGACCCGCCGAACAATTCGTATGGGGTGGGATTGAATGTAACTCCGCACTTGACGTTCAACGAGGCGGTCAACGGGCTTAGCGTCCCCGGGTCGCTGACCCTGTATTACGGGGACAGTAACCTGATCGTCCCGACCACAATTACGGTGGCGGCAAACCGCTTGAGTGCGACGGTGACACCCAGCGCGCCGCTTCTGCCGGACACTTACTACTACCTGTACCTCTGCGGCTACACTGACATTTCCGGCAACTACGGCACTTGTTACGAGGACCAGTTCTGGACGGGAACCAGTGCCATTACGACTCCCGTCACGGTCACCACGATCAACCCCAATAACGGGCAGACGGGGGTTCCGCTGAACGCGCAGATCACGGCGGCGATGAGTAATACCATCGATCCGACGTCGATCAGCAACAGTTCGATCACAGTTACGCCTTCGGGCGGGGCGGCGATCGCGGGAACGGTCACTTTGACGAACGGCGTCGATGTCACGTTTGTACCCAGCGCGGCGCTGACCGCGTCCAAGGTTTATAACGTTTCGGTCGGCGGCTTCAACGACATCGACGGCAATGCGGTCACCACCTTTACCAGTTCGTTCACGACGGGCACGACCACGTACGGGAGCGGATCGTTCAGCGTAGTGTCGGTCAGTCCGGCGAACGGGGCTACCGGCGTATCGGTGACAAGTCCTGTCACGTTCACGATGACCAACAACATCAATGCGGCCTCGGTGAACGCCAACACGGTGTATGTGTACGACACGATTAACAATGCGGTGGTGGCGGGGAGCTACAACGTGAGTGGCGCAGCGGTGACGTTTACGCCGCTGAACCCTTACCCGGCCAGCACGCAGATGGGGATGTGCGCGTATGGAATTGCGGACGAGGCGGGTAACCTCGACTATCAATGCTACGACTTCACGACCGGCACCACGGTGGACACAACGGTTCCGACGGTGACCATTACGCCGACCAACGGCGCCGCGAACGTCGGGCTCAACACGCCGATCGTGCTGGCGTTCTCGAAGTCGATCAATCCGACCACGATTACGACGAATACGCTGGCGCTATTTAACGGCGATACGGCGATCAACTACAACTACAACGTCTCCCGCGACAGCCGCACGATTGTGGTCAACTACAACGGCGGCACGCTGACGCCTGGGGCCACGCTTACCATTGAACTCACGAGCGGCATTCAGGACCTGTCGGGCAATGCGCTGGCGAACACGAGCAGCCAGTTCACCCTGACCACCTTGCTCTCGAGCACGGCGCCACAAGTGGTGGTGATGCGCCCGGGCAACGGCGCGACCAACGTCCCGGCCAGCACGGTGGTGACGCTGTTTACCAACGCTGCGATGAATGCTTCCACGATTGCGGGAGCGCTGTATGTGACAGATAACGGCGTGGTGGTTTCGGGAACCACGCAACTCGCGAGCAGCGGACAGGCGATCGAGTTCACGCCCAGCGCTCCGTTCAATGCGGGCGACCTGATTCAGGTGACCCTGAATTCGACGGCGCTCAGCGCGGACGGAGTGGCGCTGGGGGGCTTCGAGGGGCAGTTCAGAGTGGCGGGATCTCCGGCGAATACGACGGCTACGGTGCTGGCGACTAATCCGGTCCCGAGCGCCACCGGTGTGCCGCTAAACACGATCATCCAGGTGGAATACAACCAGGCACTGACGGCGAGCACGCTCAATAACACGAGCGTTACGCTCTACCAGTACAGCACTGGAACCTATCTGACCCCGAAGGTGACGCTGGTGGGAACGCAGGTGATCAACATCGCACCCACGAGCAACCTGGTGGCGAGCTCGCAATACCAGGTGTATATCAGCGCCAACAATACGATCACCAACACCGACGGCAAACTGGTGCAGCCCTATGCCTACAACTTCACGGCGGGGACAGCCACGGACACCGCCGCGCCGACGATCACCTCGGAGGCGCCGACGAACAATGCCACCAACATCGGCACCAATGCGCTGGTATCGGTGAACTTCAACAAGGCGATCAACCCGGTGTCAGTGACCGGGAGCACTATTCAACTGACCGCGGGCGCGACGACGGAAGTGCCGTCTAGCATCAGCTTCAGTCCCGACTACACGCGGGTATCGGTCACTCCGCAGGCACCGCTGCCGCCGGGCACGCAGGTGACGATTACGGTCAACGGCGTGACCAGCGAGGCGGGTAAGGCGGCCGCCAAAACGACGACAACATTTACCACGGCGGCGCAACCGGTCTTTACAACGCCTTATGTGGTCCGAAGCAGCGTGCAGAGCAACCAGACGAATGTTCCGGTGAATTCGGTGTTCAGCATGACGTTCAGCGCACCGATGGACATTGGCAGCAACGGCGGCCCGACCGATGTCTATGTGTATGACAACCGGACCGGACAATACGCCACTACAACGGTGAGTTGGAGCTCGGACCAGACGACGATCTTCCTGGTGCCGAGCACCGCTCTGGCTGTCGGCAGCAGCTACCAACTGGGAAGCTACTACATGACGGATCTCTCTGGGAATCCGCAGCAGAACTTCGGCATCAACTTCACGACGTCGTTCAGCGCTAACACGAACCCGCCGACGGTCATCAACACGAGTCCGGAGAATAGCGAGACGGCGGTACCGGTGAACGCGCCGGTGCAGATTCTGTTCAGCGAGCCGATTCAGCCCACCAGCATTGGCTCGATCACGGTAATGACGGGCGGTAACCCGGTGGCGGTCACGCCGACGTTCAGCGACGCCAACCAGTTGCTGACGCTGACGCCTACGCTGCCACTGCTGGCTTCGAACGCGACTTACACGATCACCATCACGGGAGTAAAGGACACGGCGGGCAATACGATGACGGGGACGGTCACGAATACGTTCACGACGGGGCCGACGTTCAACCTGATCCATCCGTCGGTGACGGTGGTGGATCCGCCGGCCAACTCCACCGGGGTGGGCACCAATGTGACGCCACGGATTACGTTCAGCACGCGGCTCAATCCGCTGAGCGTGGTCAGCAGTTCCAACGAGCTGTACAACTACGGTTCGGTCGAACTGTACAACAACTCCACGGGCCAGTACGTGCCGGCGACGGTCAGCATGACGGCGGACCGGTTGACGGCAATCATCACGCCGAGCGCGGCACTGGAGCCAAATACCAGCTACGAAATCTATATAGCAAACAGCACGTACTACTACGACGTTGCGGGCAACTACGGCAACGCTTTCGACTCCAGCTTCGTGACCGGGTCGGGCTCGGACACGACGCACGCCACGGTCACAACCATCAGTCCGGGTAACGCGCAGACGGGCGTTGCTCTGAACGCGCAGATAACCGCGGTGCTGAGCGACGAAATCGATCCCACAACGGTGACGAACAGCGCGATCACGGTGACGCCTTCAGGCGGCGCCGCCATTGCTGGAACCGTCGCAGTGGCCAGCAATGGCACCACGCTGACCTTTACGCCGAGCGCAGCGTTGACCGCTTCCAAGGTCTACAACGTTTCGGTTGGCGGCTTCAACGACGTGCAGGGCAACACGGTCACAACCTTTACCAGTTCCTTCACGACGGGCGTTACAACGTATGGCAGCGGTTCGTTCACCGTGGTTTCCGTCGTTCCGGCAAATGGCGCCACGGGAATATCGGTGACGAGCACGGTCACGTTCACGATGACGAACGAGATCAATGCGGCGTCGGTGAATCCCACCACCGTGTATGTGTACGACACCAACAACAATGCGGTGGTGGCGGGGAGTTACAACGTAAGTGGCGCAACGGTGACGTTCACGCCGCTGACGCAATACCCAGCCAGCACGCTGATGGGGATGTGCGTGTATGGGATGACGGACGAGGCGGGCAATCTAGTCTATTCGTGTGACAGCTTCACGACGGGCACGACGGCGGACCACACGGTTCCCACGGTGACCATCACACCTGCAAGCGGTACTACCAATGCCGGCCTGAACACGGAAGTGGTGTTGACGTTCTCGAAGTCCATTAACCCGGCGACGATCACGCAGGCGAGTGTCAACCTGCTGAATGGCGACATGCCGCTGAACCCGGCAACCTCCATCTCGCGCGACAGCCGCACGGTGGTGTTGAACTACAACAGTTCGACGCTGCCGGCGGGAGCGACGCTCACGGTGGTGGCTACCAGCCTGGTCACGGATCTTTCGGGGAACGCGCTGGCCAACACGACCAGCCAGTTCACGACGACGTCGGCGACCTTGAACTCGGCGCCGACGGTGGTCAGCATGCGGCCGGGCAATGGCGCGACCCTGGTGCCCACGAACTCGGCGATCACGCTGTTTACGAGCGCTCCCATGAATTCCAGTTCGCTGAGCAACGCGCTGTTTGTTTCACAAAACGGAGTGTTGATCTCCGGCACGACCAGCGTTGGCAGCAACGGACAGAGCATCGAATTCACGCCGAGTTCGGCGCTGCTTGCGGGAACGGCGGTCCAGGTCTTCCTGAACTCGACGGCGCAGGACATTTACGGCAACTACCTGACGTATTTCTCGGGACAGTTCACCACGGCGGGATCGATCACCAATACCGAGGCACTGGTGCAGGCGCTCAATCCTTTCAATGGGGCCACGGGTGTGCCGTTGAACACTGCGATCCAGGTGGAATACGACCAGCCGTTGAAGGCGAGCACGCTCAACAACACGAGCGTGACGTTCTACCAGTACAGCACCGGAACTTATCTAACTCCGACGGTGTCGCTGGTGGGAACACAGGTGGTGAACATCGCACCGACCAGCAACCTGGTGGCGGGCTCGCAATATCAGGTGTATGTCAGTAGCAACAATACGGTAACCAACACCGATGGGGTGCTGGTGCAGCCATACGCCTACAACTTCGTGGCGGGTACGGCGACAGATACGGCGGCACCGACCATCGTGACGCTCGCTCCTCCGAACTCGGCCACCAACATCGGGACGAACGCCGGCGTCGGTGTGGACTTCAACAAGGCCATCAACCCAGTGTCGGTGACCGGCAGTTCGATCCAGGTGAGCGGAGGCTCGGTGACTGAGGTGCCGTCGAGCATCAGCTTCACAACCGACTACAAGCGCACCATGATTATTCCGCAGGCGCCGTTGCCATCGAGTACGCAGATGGCGATCGCGATCAGCGGGGTCACTAGCCAGGCGGGAGTGGCGGTGGCAAGCCAGACCACGCACTTCACCACGCAAGCGGGCCCAGATTTCACTGCGCCCTATGTGATCCATCCCAGTGTGCAAAGCGGCCAGACGGTGGGCACGAACGCTGTGTTCGCCATGCAGTTCAGCGAACCGATCGACCCCGGCTCAGTGAATCCGGGTGGGGTAACCACGGACGTTTACCTCTA
Source organism: uncultured Acidobacteriaceae bacterium (assembly GCA_963778255.1). Classification (GTDB taxonomy): domain Bacteria; phylum Acidobacteriota; class Terriglobia; order Terriglobales; family Acidobacteriaceae; genus Acidiflorens. The sequence goes on along the minus strand of CAVZUP010000229.1, from coordinate 4,217 downwards.
CGACAACACGACTGGCACGTATGTGACCACCACCATCAGCTTCAGCGCGGATCTGACCACGATCTTCCTGAAGCCGGCGGCCAACCTCACGGCGAGCCAGTCCTATCAACTGGGCAGTTACTACGTGACGGACCTGGCGGGGAATGCACAGGACAACTTTTCTGAGAACTTCCTCACCGGAACGGGGACGGACACGACTGGCCCGGCGGTGCAGTTGGTCAGTCCGCCGAGCGGAGCGACGGGGGTGCCGATCAATGCTCCAGTGGATATCTTGTTCAACGAGCCCATTTCCAGCGCTTCGCTGGCGGGAGTGACGTTGAAGCAGGGGAGCACGGTGGTCCCGACCACGACCTCGCTGTACGACGGCGACCAGGGCATCCAGTTGACGCCCCTGGTGCCGCTGGCGACGGGGACGGTCTACACGATCAACGTGACGGGAGTCTTGGACATTACCGGCAACGCTCAGTCCAGCTTCTCGTCGGTATCGTTCACGACGGGATCGGGAGCCGATCTGACCAAGCCGACGATCGTCTCGACGAATCCAACCAACGGAGAGACGAACGTTCCGGACAACACGACGTGCCAGGTGGTGTTCAGCGAAGCAATGGATTTGGCGTATTTCGATCCGAACAACAGCTTCACGCTGCGGACTACCTCGAACACTGTGGTGCCCGCTACCATCACGTTCTCTGCGGGCAACACCACCGCCACGCTGCAGCCTACGTCGAACTTGGCGGCAGCCACGCAATACTATTGCGAGATGGGCTACCAAGCCCCCTTGTATGACTTGGGAGGAAATCAGCTCTCCGGGACGTACATATCCTTCACGACCCACTGAGGCCGTGCGGCGACGTGCGCGAGATGTAACTAACTTGTACGGTATAGCGGGTTCCGGGGATCGAGAGATTCCGGAACCCGCGATTTTTTTGGGGCGGGAACGTGGGAGCACCGCGGTGCGGTCAGAACGATTTTTCCAGGGCAATCGCGCGCGGAAACAGGATGTTGTTCTCGAGATGAATGTGCTGGTGCAGGTCGGCCTCAAACTCGGCCAGGGCATGGTATAGAGTCTGGTAGCTGACGCAGGCATCGGCTGGGGCGGAATAGCCCTGGCTGGCGTCGCGCATGGCACGCAGGGCATGGCCGGCGGAATCGTGCTCGTGCTCCATCATGGAAACCGGGTGTTGCACGGTGCCAAACGGGGCGGGGACGACCGGCTGCTTTTCGATGGCGGCTTCTTCCATTCTTACCACGTAGGGAAACAGAACCATCTCTTCCTTCATCAGGTGATTGGTTAATTCCTGGGCGAGGCCGTGGAAGGTTTCGCGAATCCGTAAAAGCTCGGGGTGGTTCTTGCCGTGGACGGAGCAAACCTTATCGAAAAGAGGAGCGAGGCGGACGATCTCTTCGCGGGTGTACTTATGGTGAGTGTTCTTGATGTGGACGATTAGATCGGCGAGAGGTTCGGCTTGCCAGTTCTGATGGTTTCGCGGAGCGTGGTTGGATTGTTCCGCGGTTCGCAGGGAATCGAGGACGTGATCAAGGTTCAGATTCGCGACGCGGCAAGCTTCGGCTAGCGACTGATTGCCGCCGCAACAATAGTCGATGCCGAGCTTTTCAAACACTCGGGTGGCAGACGGGTTCTCCAGGGCCAGGTCTCTTACGGTCTTTTCGATGGTCGGGCTCGTGATCATTGTGATGGCATCCTTTCGCGAGGCGGGTAAAGGGTTCCGTCCGCGCTTGATGGTTTGACATTATCGGAGACGGGTGTGGGTGCCGATGACTTTTGTCACGGTCACTGATGGAAGGCGCGTGGTGGTGCCGGGGACGCTTGATTCGGTGGCCGACGACAGGCTTGAACCACAGAGGACACAGGGGGCACGGAGGACTGATCTGCAATCGGCGAATCACTCGGCGGAGCGCAGTTCGGCTTCTAAAGCTTTTGGGTCGCAGATGGTCAAGCTGCGGCCTTCGATTTTGAGCATTCCTTCGGCCTGGAGGCGGGAGAGATTGCGGGAGACGAGTTCGCGCACGGTGCCGATCTGGGAGGCGAGTTCCTGGTTGCTGAAGGGGAGATTGATTTCCACCCCCGCGGTGGTGCGCTTGCCTTCCTTCTGTGCCAGGCGCAGGAGGAAAGACGCTAGCCGATGGCGGACGGTGGTGAAGGAAAGTTCTTCGATGATGCCGACCAGGTGGCGGAGGCGCGCTCCCACGACGCGCAAGACCTTGAGCGCGACTTGAGGATGCGCCAGACAAAGGGCGTGAAAATCCTCTTTGCTGACGAACAGCAGGGTGACCTCGTCAATCGCGGCGACCGAGGCGGGATAGGTCCCGCCATCAAAGACGGGGAGCTCCGCGACAGTGCTGCCGGGACCATCGATGCTCAAGACCTGTTCGCGGCCATTAGCGGAGCTTTTGAAGATGCGGACGTGGCCGGCTGCAACCACATAGAGACCGGAGCAGGGCTCACCTTCTCCGAAAACGATTGTGCCAGCGGCATATTGGCGGGGAACGGCACGGTGGGACAGGAAGGTCAGCTCGGCTTCCGATAGACCTGAAAAGATCGCGGCCTGGGCGAGCGTTTGCTCGGAGGTGACTTGCGGTTGTGGCACGTTGGCTATTGTAACGGACGGCGCCGGAGCGAGCCCGCCGAACCGATGCCTAGTCCTAAGAAGGTGTTTGATTTCGAACGACTTACGACGGGACTAAGTCGCTACCCGGTGTTTGGCTGGAGTCTCGTTAGACCTAAGCCCTCTATTCTCGCCCGCAAGCGCACCTATCTATTTGCCCGATCGCCTTTATTCATTATTCGAATCTGGCGCATTACTTCTTGACACGCCGAATCGATGGCTATCTAATGGTTGATTTTTAAAGTGAACACCGCTGATGAAGCAGTGCAACCTATTCCAATACGAGGGTGGCCTTATGTCGATTGCTCGGAAGTTTGCAGGGTTGTTGGTGATGTTGCTGTGTCTGGGGACGTTCGCTCTTGCGCAAGGCGGAGCGACAGGCGCGATCAGTGGCGTAGTGCAGGACGCATCGGGAGCCGTAATCGCGAACGCCAAGGTGATGGTTACCAGTGAAGCGACGGGCGAAGTCCTGCGCCAACTGAAGACCGACGCATCCGGGCTATTCAATGCCACCCTGTTGCCGGTGGGCAACTACACGTTGGAAGTGGAAGCGGCGGGCTTTCCCGTGACCAAGTATCCGGGGGTGACGGTGCGCATCACGGAAACTACGCGCATGACCGCGGTGGTTAAAACCAGCGTGGTGAAGGAAGTAGTGGAAGTGCAGTCGCTGGCGGAGCAAGTGGATACGACGGACGCCACGACGGGAGAATCCCTAGGGGCGCAGACGATTACCGACCTTCCCCTGGCTACGCGAAACTTTCAGCAGTTGCTGACGCTCTCGGCGGGAGCTTCTTCCGACTTGAACGGAGCCGCGCAACTCGGGCGGGGCACGGTGTACATGCACGTAAACGGCGGCAGAGAAGACAACAACAACTATCTGATCGACGGCATCACGGTGGCCGATTACGCCTTCGGCGAACTGACCTACACGCCGCTGCCCAGTCCTGATGCAGTACAGGAGTTCAAAGTCAGCACCAGCCTGTACGACTCCACCCAGGGACGCAATGGCGGCGGCAACATCAATGCCACGCTTAAGAGCGGGACCGCAAAATTTCATGGCGATGCATGGGAATATTTCCGCAACACAGCGCTCGACGCAAACGACTATTTTCTAGGTAAGGTAGTCGTGAAGCAGAACATCTTTGGCGCCGACTTTGGCGGACCGATCGGGCCGAAAGCGGAATTGGGATTTTTTTATGTGAATTATCAGGGCACGCGCCAGCGCAGTGGCGATTCGGCGGGAACGTTCATCAACACCAACATTCCTTATGTTCCGGTTGCGGCGCGGCAATCCGCCAGCGCACTGGCGGCTGACTGCGGAGTGTCAAGCGTCGATCCCGTGGCGTTCAATCTGCTGAGCGCTACTGGGAATCAGTTTGGGGCGGGGGCTGGAGGATACCTGTACCCGCTGCCTATCAACGTGCCGTCGGGGACGCCGTGCCTGACTTCGGTTCCGTTTGTGGTCACGACTCCGGGCAAGTTCACGGACAATCAGCTCACAGAAACCTGGGACCGCGAATTCCACGGGGGGAAAGACCATTTGTCCGAGCGCTAGCAATACGGTGCTCCCGCTTGTGGGCACTTCGTTCA
>CAVZUP010000228.1:0-7619 GCA_963778255.1 uncultured Acidobacteriaceae bacterium | reverse complement strand
CGTTGGCAGTGGCGCTGCAAGGCGTATCGATACGCCGCGTGCGATTGGATGTTTTGGTCTCCGCGTGCGCGGCTGCCGTGTTTGTACAGCACTACCTCATGTAGAGGTCGGCGCTCAGTATCCCTTTTGTTTGTCCACCACGGCCAGCAGTGGTTCGCCATTCAAATAGCGGCGCAGATTCTCGGAAAATAACGCATAGTGCCGCTCCCATAATTTATCGGTCAGCGCGGCGGTGTGCGGAGTGATGAGCAAATTGGGAACGTCCCACAGCGGCGAGTTGGCCGCCAGCGGCTCTTTCGGAAATACATCCAGCGCAGCGCCGCCAATTCGCTTTTCGCGCAGGGCCGCACACAGCGCCGGTTCATCGACCAGCGGACCGCGGCCCACATTGATCAGGCAAGCGCCGGATTTCATCAGCGCCAGCCGTTCGGCATTTGCAATAGCCTTGGTGCTCGCGGTGACTGGCGCGGCCAGCACGACGTAATCTGCTTGCCGGAAGATTTCGTCGATCTGCGCCGGTCCGAAAACCGCGTCTGCGCCGTCGCTTCCCTTCTCCGGATGCTCGCGTACGGCAATCACCTTCATGCCCAGAGCCTTGGCGCTCTTCACCACCGGCCGTCCGATGCTGCCCAGGCCGACCATGCCAAGGGTCGCGCCCGCAACCTCACGCACGCGCGGCAGTTCATCCCACAGGATCTGCTGCCCCCAAATGTGCTTATCTTGCAACCGCACCGACGAAGGAATCTTCTTGGCCAATGCAAAGATCATTGCAATCACGTGCTCGGCGACCACCGGTCCATGCACTTCGCGTGCATTGGTGAGAACGACGTCGCTGGCGATCAGCTCCGGAAACATCAGCTGATGAACCGCTGCCGCCGGAGAGTGAATCCAGCGCATCTTTTTCGCCGCCACGATCTGCTCCGGACGAATCGACCACGAGACGACAATTTCTGCATCGACGATTTCTTCATCCACGCGCTTGTAATCGGAAAGGTTCACAACCCTGGCTTGCGGAAATTCCTTCCGCAACCGCTCCGCAAACCAGGCCGGCGCGTTCCACTGGTCAAACGGATGATGGACGAAGATGAGCAGCTTACGGGTCGGGCCATCGGGCGATTGGGTCATCGGGTGATTAGTATTTTCTCCGCGTCCTCTGCGTACTCGGCGGTTCAAGCCTTTCGCGGCGTGCGCAAATCCGAGCCCGTCATTTCTTTAGGCTCCGCAATCCCCAGCATTCCTAGTATCGTCGGCGAAATGTCGCGCAGCGAGCCATTCGGCTTCAGCGTGTACAGCTTCGCATCCTCCGCCATCACAATGAACGGCACCGGATTCGTTGTATGCGCCGTATGCGGATCGCCCGTGACGGGATCGATCATCATTTCGGCGTTGCCGTGGTCGGCGGTAATCAGCATGGCTCCGCCCCGGGCGCGCACGGCTTTATCGATCTCGCCCAGGCAGGCATCGACGGTCTCAATAGCCTTGATGGTGGGTTCGAGCTTGCCTGAATGCCCAACCATATCGGCATTGGCGAAGTTGGCAATGATTACGTCAAACGTGCCGTCGTTCGTGGCTTTGACGACGGCTGCGGCAACTCCGGCGGCGCTCATCTCCGGCTTCAGGTCGTAAGTGGCGACCTTCGGCGACTGGATCATCACACGATCTTCTCCCGGAAAAGGCTGCTCCACTCCGCCATTGAAAAAATAAGTCACGTGCGCATATTTCTCGGTCTCGGCCACGCGCAGGTTGCGCATGTTCATGCCGCCCATTACGTTCGCCAGAATGTTCGCCATCGACTCCGGCGGTATCACCACCGGCAAATTGAAGCTCTTGTCGTACTGCGTCATGCAAACGTATTTCAAGTTCTTCGGAGCGCGGTCGCGAGAGATAGTCGCATCGAGTTCCGCCGCGCCCGGCAAATCGCTGCCACCCTTTTCGTTCAGCGAACTGTTGCGGCACAGCGCGCGCGTGATCTCGCGCACACGGTCCGCGCGAAAATTAAACGAGATGCAGGAATCGTCATCACCAATTTTCGCCAGCGGTTCCCCGCGCGCATCGGTGCAGACGAACGGCAAAACAAACTCGTCGGTGACGCCTTTGTTGTAAGACTCTTTCATCCCCAGCACTGGATCGGCGCATGTGCCACCCTCGCCTTTGCCCTCGACCATCGCGCTGTAGGCCTTGGCAACGCGCTCCCATCGCCGGTCGCGGTCCATGGCATAGTAGCGGCCATTAACGGTCGCAATCTTGCCGGAGTTATACTCGCGCATCTTCTGCTGCAGTTGTTCGAGGTAGCTGGCACCGTTGGTCGGCGGCGTGTCGCGGCCATCCATGAAGGCGTGGACGAAGACGCGATCCACTCCCTGCTGCTTGGCCATTTTCAGCAGCGCGTAGAGATGCTCCTGCCGCGAGTGCACCCCGCCATCGGAGAGCAGGCCGAACAGATGCAGCTTGCGTCCGGCCAGGCGGGCATTCTTCATCGCCTCCAGCAGCACCGGATGCGAGAAGAACTCGCCGGTATGAATCAGCAGGTCGATGCGCGTGATATCCATGTGCACAATGCGCCCGGCGCCAATATTCAAATGGCCGACTTCACTGTTCCCCATCTGCCCTTCGGGCAGCCCGACAAACGGCCCGCTGGTATGAATCAACGTATTCGGATACTCGCGCAACAACCGGTCATACGTCGGCTTGTGCGCGAGGGCGATTGCGTTGGCCTTGGTTTCGGCGCGGTATCCCCAGCCATCGAGAATGATGAGAACGAGAGGTTTCGGACGAGGCATAAATTCGCTTCTAGCTCCTGGCTTATGGCTCTTGGCTTTCGGCAGACAGACTGAATCGCTTCCAGCGGCGGTACATCTTATACTATGGCAGAAATCATCCTCGAGGAGAAAACATGCCCATCAATGAGCTGCTTCTGACCGAATTCGATGAAGAAATCAAGAAGACGCGCACCATGCTGGAACGCGTTCCCGCGGACAAGAAGGACTTCACTCCGCATCCCAAATCGATGCCCCTGAACAAACTTGCGCCTCACGTGGCGCAACTGGCTGGCTTTGGCCTTACGATTCTTACGACTCCTGAACTTGATTTCTCAAAAAGCAGCTTCAAGCCTCTGCCCTTCGAGTCCGCGGCCCAATTGGTAGCGGCTTTCGATGAAGGCGCGGCCAAAGTTCGTGCCGCGCTGCAAAACACTCCGGACGCAGGCTGGACCCAGAACTGGAAGCTCAGCTTCGGCGGCAAACCGATTTTCGACGGGACACGATTTCTCGCCTACCGGCAAATGTTCCTCAATCACATCGTGCACCACCGCGCGCAGCTCGGCGTGTATTTGCGATTGAATGAAAAGCCGGTGCCGGCAACTTATGGGCCTTCGGCGGACGACACGCTGGGGTTCTAGCTGCCGGCTGTCCGATTGCCAGATCACGTCTTACCAGATTACGTCCACCGGATAGCGCTCGAACCAGGGATCGGCCGTAATGATTGGCCATCCCTCTTCGATACTCTGCGCAATGAGCATGCGGTCGAACGGGTCACGGTGGTGCAAGGGAAGCCGCTCGAACGCGAGTAAATGATCCAAATGGATCGGCAGAGTTTCGATCCTGTTTTCAGCTAATTTGCAGATGACGTACGGGCCAGCGGGTTGAGGAAGATTCAGCTTGCCGAGTTGCACCTTGATCAGAATCTCCCAGATGCTCGCGATACTCATCAACAAATTGCTCGGACCAATGAAGATGTCGCGAGCATGTTTTGACATACGCCGGTCCCCAGCGATCCCCCATAGAAATGCGTGCGTGTCGAGGAGCGTTCTCATTTCGCGGAGACATCTGTTTTCGGGAAGAGCGGGCCCTCATAAAACAGGTCCTCGATCTCTGGATCGGGATCGTTGAAGTCGTCCGGAATGGTGAATTCACCTTTGGCGCTCCCGAAAACTCGGGTCTTTGGCTCCATCTCAATGCGTATTAGCCGGGCGACGGGAGTGCCGGCTTTGGCGATGATGACTTCTTCGCCCAAGGCAACCCGCTCCAGCAGGCGGGAGAGGTGGGTTTTAGCCTCGTGGATGTTGACTTCCATGGAGTTATTATAGCTTAGTCATGGACTTAGTCAATATTGTTCGCAGTTCTTTGGTGCCCAGTCGGGAACCTCAGAATGGCGGGCCCTCGCCGTCTTTTCGACCTTCACAATCTGATCGACAGTGAGACGATATCTCTCGCCCATAGGACCATTGCCGACGTCGAACCTACCGATGAAGACAACTAGCGCCCACCCATGCCCTTATCGAGCTTACGGAAAAGCCTTTCGGACCGACCGTCAAGCTTATCTGCTTGCACCCATATTTTGGTTGTGCGTTCCTCGCAACAAAGTGGCGACTCCAGTCGATAGAACTCAAACCCATAGTGATAGATGGCCCGCACACGTATTCGCTTTCCCGTCCATGCGGGAGGGTCCTTTGCGAGTTGGCAGTAGGAAACATCCATCGGCGGCGATTCAGACTGGTCGTCTGCCCATGCGATGCAGCTAGCCAACGGGAGAGCGGTCCAGGCGATCAGGCACGACTTCATTTGCCACTGTCCTCACCCTTTGTAGTTCAGCGCCTTCACCCCCAAAAATCTCGCTGCCGCGCCCAACTCCTCTTCAATCCGCAGCAACTGGTTGTACTTGGAAATTCGATCCGTACGCGACGCCGATCCGGTCTTGATCTGTCCCGCGCCGGTCGCCACCGCCAGATCGGCGATGAACGTGTCTTCGGTTTCGCCGGAACGATGCGAGATCACCGAGGTGTAACCGTTGCGGCGGCCGAGGTCGATGGCGTCCAGAGTCTCGCTGACCGTGCCAATCTGGTTGAGTTTGATCAGGATCGAGTTGGCAATTCCCTTCTCAATTCCCTCGGCAAAAATCTCGATATTGGTGACGAAGATGTCGTCGCCGACCAACTGAATCTTGCCGCCCAGTTCCTTGGTCAGCAGCGCCCAGCCTCCCCAGTCGTTTTCCGAGAGCCCGTCTTCGAGCGACACGATGGGATAATCGTTCACCCACTTCGCCCAGTAGCGGACCATGTCTTCCGAACTCTTCGCCGACTTGTCGGATTTCTTAAAGACGTATTTTCCATCCTGAAAGAACTCGCTGGCCGCCGGATCGAGCGCAATCGCGATCTCCTCACCCGGTTTGTAGCCTGCCTGCTGGATCGCCTCGAGCACAACTTCAATGGCCTCGACGTTCGACTTCACCGACGGAGCAAAGCCGCCCTCGTCGCCGACCGCCGTGTTGTAGCCGCGCTTTTTCAGCACGCCCTTCAGCGTGTGGAAAACTTCCACGCCCCAGCGCAGGGCTTCTGAAAACGACGGCGCTCCCACCGGCATCACCATGAATTCCTGGAAGTCGACGTTGTTATCGGCGTGCGCGCCGCCGTTGAGTATGTTCATCATCGGCACTGGCAAAGTGTTCGCCGCGGCGCCGCCCAGGTAGCGATAGAGCGGCAGCTCGCAAGCCCTCGCCGAAGCCCGCGCGGCTGCCATAGAGACCGCCAGAATTGCGTTTGCGCCCAGCCGTCCCTTGTTGGGCGTGCCATCAAGATCGATCAGCCTAGCATCGAGCGTGCGTTGGTCGGCGGCGTCCGTCCCCGCGAGAGATTCCGCAATCTCGCCGTTTACGTTCGCAACCGCCTGCAGAACGCCCTTGCCCAAGTACTGCGTCTTGTCGCCGTCACGCAACTCAACGGCCTCATGCTCGCCGGTGGACGCGCCACTCGGCACAATGGCCCGCGCGCTCGCGCCGCCATCCAGAAAAACTTCGGCTTCCACGGTCGGATTGCCACGCGAGTCAAGCACCTGGCGTCCGCGAATATCGGCAATACTTGTAAGAGGCATAATGGCGTCCTTTATTGATTGGATTGTGAAGCGAAATTATATCGGACTCGGAAGTGGCCGGTCAGTACACAAGGACACACCCCAGCGATTTGCCCAAGCGGCCATCCCCGTACCCAGTCCGTTATTGTTCCCGATTTCCACCTCGCATAAAGTCAACTCAACATGAAGGACCGCACCGAAACCCTGGAGATTCGCTCGCTCGCCCCATATTTTTCGCTGGGCGCGGCCAACCGCGGGGGCACGTTTGCTCTCGATGGCTTGCTTGCCGAAGGCGCGTTGATTCTCGAGTTTCTGCGCGGAACCTGGTGACCGAACTGCGTGAAGCGCATGGCTCAGTTTGAGTCGCGGCTATCGCAGATTAAAGCGGCGGGAGCGCAACTGGCATTCATCGCCGCCGAAAAGCGCGACGGCATGTGGAAGCCGGGGAAATTTCTGGAGAAGCATCCTGTCTCCAGCGTGTTTCTGCTTGATGAGGATCGTACCGTGACCAAAGACTACGGGCTCCATCACGCATTCGGCGCCGACGCCATTAACATCGCGCATCCGGCCACGTTCGTCATCGATCGCGATCGCTGGGTGCGTTATCTCTACCGCAGCGACAACCAGCACGACCGCGCGCCGCTCGACGAAGTCATCGGAGCTTTGCAACAGATCGCCAAATAAATTTCGGCAAAAGAATTCGGAGGTAAGTATGAAAAAAACACTTTGGCTGACGTCGCTCATCCTGACCGCAAGCTGCGCGTGGACGCAGACTGCCCTGCCCACCGGCACCGCCGTCAAGATGAAACTCGAAACCACGCTTGCAACCTTCAGTTCCAAAGCCGGAGATCCGTTCTCGGCTCGAGTCACTGCGCCTGTCGTCGTCGACGGCAAGACGGTGATTCCCATCGGCGCCACCGTCGAAGGCCGCGTCACGAAAGCGAACGAACCGCGGCGCATTGCCGGCAAGCCGACCATCGCCATCTTCCCGGAAAACCTGGTGCTTCCCAACGGAGACCGGTTCATGCTGAACGCCACGCTGGTTGACACCAACGCCGGTCACGGCAGCGACGTCAACACGGAAGGGCAATTCAAAGGCGCGGGCCATGACGGTAAGGATCTCACCGAAGTTGGCATGGGCACCGGCGGCGGAATGCTCATCGGTGGATTAGCGGGCGGCGGCAAAGGCGTTGTCATCGGAGGAGCCATCGGCGCAACCGTGACCGTCACCCACTGGCTCGGCAAGCACCGCTCCGCCACGCTTCCCGCAGGCACCGAGCTGGTAATGGAATTGAGCCGTCCCATGACCATGACCGGCGCAAACAGCGGCCAGTAAAAGAAAAGAGCCAGGTTGCAGAGTTTCCAGGTTGCAAGGTTTCAAAGGCAAATCCCAACCGGCGCAATCATTGAAACCTTGAAACTCTGCAACTTTGAAACCTGGCTCTTTGCAATCTAACTCTATCCGCCCACCGACAGCAGATCCTCTTCCGCCAGCAACGCCAGTTCTATCCAGCCTTCCACCGGCAAGGCGTCGACCGGCAGCCGATTTTGCCAGACGCTGAAACGCAGGCGCAACCGGACCGCAACATCTGGATTCTTTCCATCGCGCACGCTTTCCATCTCCAGTGGAACCGCCAGCAGCCACACCAGCGGCACGCGAAACTCAAAATTCCGGAGAAGCGCCACCCGCGCGGCATCTCTGGTTTCCGTCGAATCGGCGATGACCTTGTCTTTCCCCTGCGTGACTTTCCACGACAGGATGTGCCCCGCATCCAC
>CAVZUP010000227.1:0-9140 GCA_963778255.1 uncultured Acidobacteriaceae bacterium | reverse complement strand
CTGGTAACTTTAAGAGGTCCTGCTACCCCGCCATCGGCATATGCTTGCCGTCCTCCGTCAGCAACCCCACGCGGTCAACGCCAGCAATTCGAGCAATCGCTATCACGTCGGCTACGTCCTGGAAATCGATGTCGTCGTCGGCTTCGATGTAGGCGATGCGCTCTACGCGGATGGCGAAAATGTCGCGCAGGCGGTCGCGCAAGCGATCCCACTCCACTGCTTCTTCATTGACCATCACCTGCGGATGTACCGCTTCTGCGGTTTGCGCATTCTCCACGCCCGGTTTCGCTTGATGGATCTGAATCACAATCGTCCGCTGCGGCGGGGGGATTGAGTGATCGGTTGGATTGGAGGGCTGCGGAATCTGCGCCTGCAATCCGGTTGGCCGCTGCTCAATGACCACCACCATGAAGACGATGATGAGCACCAGCAGAACGTCAATCAGAGGAGTGACGTTCATTTGTGGACGAGACGGACCACCGCCTGCCGTGGAAAATGCCATTCGAATTTCCTCTCTTTAGACCTAGAACGAAATCGGAAACAGAATCGGAAACGAGAACGGCACGCGTGTGTCCTGAATCATTGGACACCCGCGCGGTGCTTGGAGTTCCACCTACCGGTTAGAATCGAAACTATTCATGTCTCCGAAGGAAGTGTTTTGAAAACTCTTTTGCTGGCAATACTGACAACGTTGCTGTTGATGCTCCCAGTGTCCGCGCATGCCCAGGACAACTACGAAATCCAGGTCTATAGCTCGGAGGCGACTCCAAAGAACGTCACCATGGTGGAAATCCACTCCAACTTCACCGTGGACGGCTCGAAGCAGGTGATCAACGGCGTGCTGCCTTCCAATCACGCCGAGCACGAGACGCTGGAGATCACGCAAGGTTGGACCGACTGGTTCGAGACCGGCTTCTATGTGTTTTCGAGCATTCAGCCCAGCGGCGCCGGCGGCGGCGGATGGAACTGGGTGGGCGATCACATTCGGCCACGGCTCACGGCTCCGGAGTCGTGGCACTTGCCGGTGGGCCTGAGCATCTCGCAGGAAATTGGTTATCAGCGGCGAAAATTTGCCGAGGATAGCTGGAACTATGAGCTGCGTCCGATCATCGATAAAAAAATCGGCCGGTGGTATTTCGATTTCAATCCCACGTTTGACCGGGCGCTGCATGGGCTGAACACGGGCAGGGGATGGGAATTCTCTCCGAATGTGAAAATCAGTTTTGATTTCACCAAGAAGATTACCGGCGGCGTCGAATACTACGGAGCGCTCGGGCCGGTTTCACAGTTCGATCCTATTTCCCAACAATCGCAGCAAATCTTCCCCGTGATTGACCTCAATGTTTCGCCGAATTGGGAGTTCAATTTCGGCGCGGGAGTGGATGTTTCCAATTCTTCCGATCACTTGATCGTGAAGTGCATCGTTGGGCGGCGCTTCAGTTGGGGCCACGAACACAAGCCGAGCACAGAGAAAGAATAATCTCTAGCCGATAGGTTCCGCCGACGGGGGCAGCGGAGGCGCTTCAAACGGCGGCGGAGATTCCGGTACCGGCGGCAATTCCGGCGCTGGTGGCGGGGCTGGATGCAGCAGCGCGTCGAGCGTCGGATAGCGAGCGGCTAGAAAATACAACGCATACGCAGGGAAGAAGACGGTGGCCGGCACGGACACCAGCGCGACCAGATAAATCAGCAGGAGCAGGAGCGCAGTCCCGAAGATGATTGCCAGGCTGATCGTGGTTACGCTCAATCCCATGCCCGCTTCGTGACCCGCAATCACGGCAATGGCAGCGGGTACGAAGATGAGCAGCGCCGGAACGATTGCGATGATGCTGAACAGAATGCCCGCCGCAATCGAAAGCACCAGCTTGAGCAGCAGGTAAACGGCGAAGCGTCCCTTCTCTGGTTTGATCATGGCCAGCAGACGGTGCCAGCCGTCGGCGAAATCGAGGTTGTCCAACGCCATCAGCGGCACCAGAAAATCTTTCGCCAGCGCCTGTACTACAGCGGCGATCAGCACGAAGATTGCGAACAGCCCTCCGAGCAGAAGCACTCCGACAATCAGTCGCCCGAGGTGCTCCTTCAGATCCGTGCCCCAGCCTGCCGTCAAAGCCAGGGCCAGCGGCACGCCGATAAGAATCCCCAGGAACACCCAGGCTGCAATCTGGAACACAATCTGCCAGAGAAAGAAGCGGCCGCCAGCTCGCCGCCATTTCTGCCATCCCTCGCCAATCGAACATTGCCGCTGCAAAACCGAGTCGAACAGGATGAACCGGAACACGCTGTGGATGTACAGGAACACTGTCGACAACACGATGAAGGCAAAGATTCCTACAATGATCAATGCGACCAACTGCCCAATGTGCTCGGAAATGTGCTCTGGGTTAAACGGAGGCCAACCAAACGGCAGCTTCGAATAGGAGAGATACCCGCTGTGATCCTTTTGCGGAATGCGATGCCAGTGGTTGCCGAAGTTTCCGAAACCGCATCCGCCAACGTGCACTTCCGCGGCCAGAATTCCAACCAGCGCCAGGCGCGACCATTGTCCCCAGCGGAAACGAGTGAAGAGCTGTTCTCGCGTGTGCTGCAGCGCGGGCTGAACGCAATCGACGGCGGAAACCGGCACGGACGCACCTCACTCTGATATCAGCAAGCTAAAGTGAATCTCGTGAAAAGACAATAGGAACTTGTAGAGCGGCTATTCGCTATTCGCTCTCGGCTTTTCGCTAAAAGCAAGAGCTAAGAGCCAACAGCTAAGAGCCTCGCCATTGTCATCCCGGACGCAGCGCGGGATCGCCAGTTTGCGCGATGCACCGGCTACGCCACGCATCGAACTCGCGCAGCGCCAGTTCGCACTGCTGGCGATGGCGTTCCTTGCGGTCGCGAACGCGCGTTTCTAGCGCGGGTAAAAGGTCGAAGGTGATATTCGCGGGCTGAAAATTCTTGCTCTCCGCCTGCGTAATGTAGTGGACCAGCGAGCCCAACGCCGTGGCTCGCGGCGGAGGCGCCGGTTCGCCGCCGGTTACCAGCGCGGCCGCATTCAGTCCCGCCATCAGGCCGGTGGCGATCGATTCAACGTAGCCTTCGACGCCGCAGATTTGTCCCGCGAACAGCACATGGGGATGCGCTTTCATTTGCAGCGAAGGGTTCAGCAGCGACGGCGCGTTGATATATGTGTTGCGGTGAATTTGTCCGTAGCGCAAGAAGCGCGCGTTTTCCAGACCGGGAATCAGGCTCAGCACGCGCGCTTGCTCGCCAAATTTCAGGTGATTCTGGAAGCCGACAAGGTTGTAGGAATCGGCGCGCAGATTTTCCTGCCGCAATTGCACGGCCGCGTAGGGAATTCTTCCGGTGCGCGGATCTTTAAGTCCTACGGGCTTCATCGGCCCGAAGCGCAGCGTGTCGCGCCCGCGCCTTGCAATTTCTTCAATGGGCAGGCAGCTTTCGAAGTAGTTGAGATTTTCCCAGTCTTTCTGTTCCACCGATTGCGCCGCGAGCAGTGCGTCGTAAAATTTGTCGTATTCGTCCCGCGACATCGGACAATTGATGTAATCCGCCGACCCTTTGTCGTAGCGCGCCGCCAGGTACACCTTGTTCATGTCGATGGAATCGGCTTCAACGATGGGGCTGATCGAATCGTAAAAGTACAGCTGGCTGTGGGGCACGGACGCCGCCGCCCGCGAAGGGTCAGCATCGGCTTCTCCCGCTGAGCCAGATATCGCACTCAGTCGCAAGATTTCCTGTGAGAGCGCATCGGACGTCAGCGGGCCCGTCGCAATGATTGTGAGCTCGCCGTCTTCGACCTGCGCGACTTCTTCGCGGCGAATCGTGATGAGGGGATCGCGGGAAATGGCCTCCGTCACCTTATGCGAAAATTCGGCCCGGTCGACGGCCAGGGCGTGTCCGGCGGGCACAGCGGTTTCGCGCGCAATCTGGAGCAGCAAAGATCCCGACCGCCGCATTTCTTCCTTCAGCAGCCAGGGCGCGGTGTTTTCGCTCTCGGATTTCAGCGAGTTCGAGCAGACTAGTTCCGCGAAGGCATCCGTCTGGTGGGCGGGAGTGGTGCGGGCGGGCCGCATTTCGAACAGTTCAACGGCGACGCCTTGCCGCGCACACTGCCACGCCGCTTCCGATCCCGCTAGGCCCGCGCCAATGACTCGTACTTTTTTCATTTCACTCCGGTTTCATGCGACGGAAGCACGTTGATTCGAATCTGTTTATTATAGGGCGCACGCCCGAGGAGAAAATTCTATGGCTCGAATTAGTTTGATTGAACCGGCGCAAGCAAGTCCGGAAGTGCAGGAAATCTACGATAGCAAGCTGAAAGGCAAGCCTGGCAACATCCAGAAAGCGCTGGCGCATCGTCCCGCGATGCTCAGCAACTTCCTCGGATTCTATGCCAGCGTGGGACGTTCATTCGACCGCAAACTGTACGAGGCCATTTATCTGCGCGTCTCACTGATCAATGGATGCCATTACTGCACCCAGCACCACATCCAGGGGGCCAAGCGCGCCGGACTCACACCAGAACAGATGAAGGCTCTGCAGGCGGGCAACTACTCGGGATTTGGCGCGACCGAGCACTCCGCGCTGCGCTACGCCGAAAAGCTGACGCGGACGCCGGACGGGGCTGGCGATGCGGACTTCGCCGAACTCAAGAAACATTTTTCCGACGAGCAGATCGTGGACTTGCACATGCTCATAGGACTAGCGAATCTTACCAACCGCGTCACGGGTCCACTGGCGCTGGAAGTGGAATTTCCAGAGGAAAAAATTTAGCTCGTGTGGTGATGGGGCTTGCTCCGTCACCACACAATCAAAGAATTACGCGTTCGTCTCCTACTCTCCGCGTCACGTGTTCGCGGTCCAGATATTCGAGCAGTGGAATCGCATATTTGCGGCTGACTCCCGTCAGATCTTTGAAACGGGCCACGTCAATTTTCGGAGTGCTGGCTTTCAGAGCGGCCATCTTGTGGCGTAGATCTATGAGCGCACTCTGGTGGAAGACCAGCTCCTGGGAAACTCTGATCAGAACTTTGTCGCGTAGCAACAGGGTGACAATTTTCTGGGCGCGAATGTTATCCACCTTCAGGCCGGCCAATACTTCTTTCAATGACGGAACTTTCAAACCCGCGGACGCAAACGCCTGCTCGATGATCTTCTTCGACTCGGCTTCCTCGTCTTTCATGACCACGCCGCGGCCGGGCAGGTGGACGACTTCGCCCGCAACTTCCAGTTTCTTTTCTTCCGCCAATTTTCCCAACACACTGTCGAACACCTCGGGGCCGAGGCTGACGCGATCGCGCAGCTCTTCCTTGCTGATCCCGGCAACCAGCGGATTTGCGTCGTGAAAGTTCCTGACGGCTTGCAGCGCATCCGCCTTCGCTCGTGCGTACACCGCAGGCGCAACCAGCACCTGGCCGCACCACGCCAATCCGGCCGCGGCGGCCAGCTTTGCTGCTGCTTCCCTGCGGATATTCATTTCTCCGGGAACGTCGTCGAGACGCAGACCGAGGGCTCCCCGGCGTGCGGCGCGCGCGGCCAGCACTTGTTCCGGAGAACCGCTGCGCATGGTCTCAAGAAATGCAATGGCATCTTCGGCGCGCTGCTTGCGGGGCAGCGGCGATGCATCGAGCACAACGCCGCCGCCGATGGTCACCACGGGTGAAAACTGGCGCACGATGAAACGATCGCCGGGCAGCAACAGCATGGGCTCGGCGAGTCTTAACTGCGCATAGCTTTCACTGCCCGGTTTGAGTTGCTTCGCTGCGTAAAGGCGCGCTTCCGCGATTGTTTCCGTGGTGTAGGCATGGAAGTGCACGCGCGCGCCGTCCTTCAACGGCTTCGCGGAGGGAAGAAGGGAAAGCAGAGCGTCGACTCGCGATGTGGAACGAAAAGTATCCGCGGTGGCGAGCGTCATCCCGCGCGCCAGGTCGTCGGTGGAGAGCCCCGCCAAGTTCAACGCGGTGCGCTGCCCGGCGACGGCGCCTTCCGCTGATGAGCCATGAACCTGTACCCCGCGCACTCGCACGCGCTTGCCAGTAGTAAAGACTTCAAGTTCATCCTCTTTACGAATCGTTCCGGCAACGAGCGTGCCGGTCACGACCGTGCCGAAGCCTTTCATGGTGAACACACGATCGATGGGAAGGCGAGCCAGCGCCGTCGAGTTTTTCGCCGCAACTTCCGACGCGACCTTCGCGAGTGCGGATTTCAACTCCTCCAGCCCTGCGCTCGTCAACGAACTCACGGCCACTATCGGCGACTGTGCGGGATCGACAGTCGCATCGAGAAAAGAGCCGCGCACAAAATCTTCCACTTCCAGCCGCACGACTGCGAGCGTCTCCGCATCAACGGCATCGGATTTTGTAATCACGGTGATGCCGCGGCGAATCGCCAGCAGGCGGCAGATATCGAAGTGCTCGCGAGTTTGCGGCTTAATGCCCTCATCGGCGGCGATGACCAGCAGGACCAGATCGATGCCGCCCACACCCGCCAGCATGTTACGCACAAAGCGCTCGTGTCCGGGGACATCTACGAAGCCCAGGCGAATTCTGCCGCCATCGGGGGCGGGGAGTTCGAGGTGTGCAAACCCGATGTCAATGGTAATGCCGCGCCGCTTCTCTTCTTCCAGGCGGTCGGCATCGATGCCGGTGAGGGCTTTGACCAGCGCAGTTTTGCCGTGATCGATATGTCCGGCGGTGCCGACGATGACCGACTTCATCAGCGACAGTATAGACGCGCCTGTAGGGCGGACACTCTTGTCCGCCGGAGGGCGTACCATCGTCCGCAGTCCACGCTGGGTGGAACCACAGAGTCGAACCTGAAAGCGGTCACGGCGCCACGCGATCCACAGCGCTATAATGACCGCGTCTTGAAAGGACGGCGCAGCGACAACCAATCGCTTCGCGAACTGGATATGAAAACTTACCTGAGATTCATCAATCCGATGATCGCCATCTTGGTCTTGCTGCTTTGCTTATGGGCAGCGATGAATGGGGACAACGGGTTCCGGCCCCGGGACATGCTAAGGGGAGGCATTCCGACCTACTTCGTAGCCAAGGGCTTGTTCTGTAGTGCCGCTCTGTTCCTGATGGGTAAGATTGTTTCACTCATGGGCGAAAGGCCGGGAAGTAGGTACGGACGGAAGGCCGTCCGGCGGACAAGAGTGTCCGATCTACCCAACCCTAGCGCCACTTCTTCAGACCAGGCCAGATTTGCGCCAGGGTGCCGAACTTTGCTCCGCGGCAGATGAACACGGGGATCTCGCGCTCCAGCGCATAGGGATTGTCGCGTGACGTGCCCACAAAATCCACATGCTCGAAGAGTTCCTCCAATCGTTCCCGTTTGTCGTCGAGCACAATCAAACAGTTGCCGGAGTATCCGCGCGGTCCCCACAGCCACCACGACTGGTGACCGCCGAGCGCGGGCGGCAAGCCGTATTTCGGACCGAGGAAATCGATGGCTCCGGTCTGGCCGTAGTCCTGTGCGAAGATGCCGCAGCCTTTGTTCTTGCGTTCTTCCTCGGGAATCTGGTTCCAGGCGACGGCAGTCTCCTCCACAATTTCGTTCCACCCAAACTGATCGGCGTAGTGCTGCGGAAGAACGGCCCGCATGTGGCTGTGCTCACTGCGCGGTACGGTGATGGGTAGTCGTTGCATATAACCAACGAATTGTTCGGCCGGCAAAATCGGCATGGCGAGAGGGGCTAACACAGCGCCTCCGGCCAGCAAAAGCGCGGCGATCACAGGCTTGATCCACACCTGGCGGATGCCATCGATGGCATCGTCGATTACCACGCATCCGGCAGCCAGATACACCGGGTAGATCGGAGCCAGGTAGTAATTCTTGCCCTTGAGAATAACGAAGACGGCGAAGCTGACGAGGTAAGCCCATCCCAGAAAGCGGTAGGATTTGAAGCGACGCGCGACGAGGAATGCAATCACGCCGGCCATCCAGATCAACGCAGACAGGGGATGGACGAGCAGAACTTGCTGTGAAAAATATTGCCACGGGGAGAGCACAACGTCCCGCCCTTCAGCCTTGATGTTGTGCATGAGTTCGACGAATGGCCAGTGGTTCGCGACGTTCCAGAGAAGGTTGGGCAGAAAGATCAGAAAGGCAGCCGCGCCGCCAAGCCACATCCATCGATTCAGCAAGAATCTCCGCTGCGCTGTCAGCAGCAGTCCAATGACAATGGCGAAGCCGAGTACGGTGATGGAATATTTTTCCTGCAAGCCGATTCCCGCCACCACTCCGAACCACACCCAATAGCGCGGCTGGTCATGTTTCGCGGCCAGGATCGCGCAATATATGCAGCCCATCCAGAGCAGCACTTCGAGATCGCAATTACTCGTAAGGAGGCTGCCGCCGGATAAGTAAATCGGCGCGATCAGGACCGTCAGCGCGCTGAGCGCGACCGCAAATCGTTTGCCGCCTAATTCACGCGTGATTACGCCCGTCAGCAGGATCAGCGCCGAGGCGGATAGAGCAGGCAGCAGGCGTAAACTGCGCAGCGAATCGCCGAACAGGGCGAGGAAAATCCGGGAGAGAATCGGCAGCAGCGGAGGCTGATCGACATACCCCCACGCCGGATGATTTCCACAGATGATGTAATCGAACTCGTCGCGGAAATACCCGTAGCGGCCGTTGCAGGCCATGTGCAGCACAAAGCCGAAGGCGGCAATGCCCGCGACGGCGAGCATTCCATTCCTGGCCCAGCTTGGTTCGGCCGAGCTTGGTTCGGCCCAGCCCTGTTGCGCGGAGCCTGACTCGGCCGGGCGAACGGCGGGCGATCCAACGGTAAAGTCTTGCATAGTGGCAGAAAGCATAGCGAAGCGGGCAGCGGCTGTCACTTTCTTCCTTAAATTCGACGAATCCACATGCGAAAAGTTAGTGGAGATGCGACAATAAAGATTCCCCGATGACCACCTCTGCGATCCCTACCATTACGCCGGAGATGATCCGGGAACACGGCCTAACTCCGGAAGAATTCGAAAAAATCAAACAACTGCTTGGCGGACGCGAACCCACGCGCACCGAACTCGGCATTTTCAGCGTGATGTGGAGCGAACACTGCTCCTACAAATCGTCGCGGGTTCACCTGAAGCGGCTGCCCACGCGCAGCAAGCTGGTCTTGCAGGGGC
>CAVZUP010000226.1:0-13451 GCA_963778255.1 uncultured Acidobacteriaceae bacterium | reverse complement strand
TCAGCGATCAAACCGGGGACTGGCTCGCGGGCCAGCCCACTTGAGAAATCCCCATTGGAGGTCAGACTGTGAACAACTTCATTCATCCTGGAAAGACGCTCACGATCCCGTCGGCGCCGCGGACCGGCAACGGCGGGACGGGCGTTCAAATCGGAAACATCTTCGGCGTGGCGGCCTGGAACTACACCGCCGGTAGCCCCGTTGAAATCGACGTCGACGGCGTGTTTGCGCTCGCGAAGGACGCTAGCGTGTTCAACGTCGGCGACCGCGTGTACTGGGACAACGTCAATTTCGTGGCCACGTCCAACAACGCACAAACCAATGGCACGCCGAACATGAGCATCGGCCTTGCCGAATTGCCGCAGGTCACCGGCGACGCGACCGTTCAGCTTCGGCTCGACTACGCGGTTCCGCAGGTCACGTCGGCGATGATCGACCCGCAGGTCCAGCAATTGGCCATCGTGCCTCTGACCGCCGGCATGCCCGGTCCTGTCGCCACGCCGCAGCCGTTGATTGCGGCTCCCGGCGCCGGCAAGGCCATCCGTGGTTGACGCCATCGCCGTCCAAGTCGACTGGGTTCGATCGCATTCCTCGCCGGAGGTGCGGTGTCGATCAACTACACCGCAGGCGCCGCGGTGCACTCGGGCACGCTTCCCGCCCCAACCATCAACGCGGCCGCGCTCGGTCGAAAGACCCTCACGCAACTCGGCATGCAGACCGGCGCCAGCGGCCTGGCCGCTCCGCTCAATACTGGCCTGAGCAAGACCAACCGAACCAGTAAAGTGTGGCAACACAACGTATTGCTGGCAGTGGTGACAACGCACGCCGCCGCGGAACACCAGGAAAGCAGCGAGTAGCCCCCAAGCAGAAAAAGCCAATAGAAGATAAGCTGCGACAACACGGGATAGATCCACTCATGCCCAGCCGCCGTGTAAGACAGCACGTCTGTAAACGGAATGCTGTGGTGCTGGACCATCCAGCGTCCCGTTGCCAGTTGCCACCCTAAATCTGGATCGCCAACTGTCCGCAGTCCTGCGAACAGCGCATAGACCAGCGCTATTGAGGGGATGATGATTGCGAGGGACTTGCTTATCCTTGCTTGCAATGTTGTATTCCTGCTTGCCTTAAGAGAACGCATGCGACCGCTTGCCGTCGCTGCGTCGGGCAACTTAGCGGCTCGCGCTCTTTTCTAGGCTACGCAACCTTCAATGCCCCGGCAATAGAGGTGGATATTTTGCCTGTGGTTGCTCTCTCATTCACAAGAAGCTATTTTTAGACATGGGCTTCTCCGCCAACAAGGCCTATCCCGTTGTTCGGTTGATTTTCATTCTGCTGGTGCTGGTCAGCGCTTTATGCGCTGGCTTGCACACAGTTGCAGACTACGACATGGGCTGGCACCTTGCGACTGGACGCTACGTAGTTCAGCACCGCCAGATTCCGCATACCGACGTTTTGTCATTAACTTCAGCGGGACAACCGTGGAATTATCCGCCGTTTGCAGGGGTGTTGCTGTACCTGACGTACTGCGCGTTTGGCTATGCCGGACTGAGCTGGTTCAGTGCTTTGGCATGTCTGGCGGTGGTGGCCTATCTCGTCCGCCGGGGAGACATCGGCAGCGCAGTCCTGGCGATGCTTGCGGTTCAGTCGATTGCGGCTCGCACCGCTCCGCGGGCCGATCTCTTCAGCACAGTCTTCTTCGCGTTCTTTCTCGGCGAACTCTGGGCCTACCATCGCGGAACCCGTTCCCGGCCTTGGCTGTTGCCTGTGGTCATGCTTTTTTGGGTCAATTTCCACCCGGGTTTCATCGCCGGACTCGGAGCCATCGGCGCCTACCTGCTGACTGAGGTTGCGGATTTCTTGTTTGCAGAGCGCCGACAGGCGGTCCTTCTTCGGCTAAGACGGATATGGCCTTGGCTCGCGACGTGCGGCGCGGCGACTCTTCTGAATCCGTGGGGTCCCAGAGTTTATGTTTCTTCACTATCTTTGTCGGGACTAGGAGCCCCAACCCAGGGAAGACTCAACGGCAACAGTTTCATAGGCGAACTCCAGGGCATACCGATTTCACGTTCGTTGCTTTACCAGCTCATCGACCTAAGGCACATGGAGAATGGCCTTGCCTGGTTGCTATTGGTGGCGGTGATTCTGGTCGGGCTTTTTCTTTGGAAACGGAAGCTTGGGGCCGCCGTCATTGTCTTGGCAGCGCTCTATTCCACACTGGCGCATGCGCGCTACATGGGGTTGTTTGTTATCGCCGTCGTCACGCTCGGCGGCCCGTTTCTCAGCGAAATCTGTGCCATCAGTGGCGATTCAGCTTCCGAGGCTGGGAAAGCCACGCCTCCGTTACTGCGCGTACCAAGGGCTATGGCCCTCTTTGTTACCCTCGTCTTCTGTGGCGTCGCGCTGCTCCATATTGCAGACTATGTTTCAAGCCGCACCTACGTGGTTTTTAACGCGGATTGGAGGTTTGGCGCGGGAGAATCGTCCTGGTTCCCAGAGCGCGCCGCGTCTTTTATCCGGCGCGAACAGTTGCCAGGAAACATTTTCGAAGAGTATGCGCTGGGTGGTTATGTGGCCTGGAGTCTGGGCCCGCAGTATCCCGACTTCGTCGATGGACGCGGTGTTAACCCCGATCTCATCGCCGAGCAACGCCGTCTCTATAGCGAGGGTCCCGATTCGCCGTTATGGCAGTCTGAAGCCGACCGCTGGAATCTGAATGTTCTGCTGGTTGCGACCTCCGGATTTCGCGGGCAAACCAAGATGGATCCTCTTACCTTCTGTCAGAGTGCAGCCTGGCGCCCGGTTTACATGGATGATGTCTCGCTGGTATTTCTGCGCAACACGCCGCAAAATCGTCCATGGATCGACCGCTTGCAGATCGACTGCCGGACGCAGCAACTCACTCCGCCCGCAGCTGCGTCGCGTCCAGTGCTTTACGATTTCAATCTGAACTCCGGTGCGCTGTTCTTCGAATTGCAGCGCAGCCATGAGTCGGAGCAGTCGCTGCGCCGTGCTTCTGCGCTCTATCCCGAAGACCCGAATGTCCATTTGATGCTCGCGGCACTGTTTCAGAGTGAGCAACGTTACCGCGAAGCGGAGCAGGAATATCGCGCTTCGATTGCACTCACGGAAAACAACGGGGCCCTGTACTATCTCGGAGTGCTCTACGCCGGCGAGGGTCGCAACGTCGAGGCGGTCGAAGCTATCGAGCGCGCCGCGAAAGAATCCACGGAGCCGCTCGATATGTACATGACTCTGGGAAAACTTCAGATTGGGTTGAAACATCCCGAGCAAGCGCTGGCTGCGTTTGCCGAGGCGGAGAAACACAGCCCGTTTCGCAATGGCGGCGAATCCCTTGCCCCTGAACTCTACGCCCAGATTGCCGAAGGAAACTCCGAAGCACAAAGGCTTCTCGGACACTGGCCGCAAGCAATCGCTTTCCAGCAGGAAGCGACCCGGAGAACTCCCATGGCCGTTAGCCGCTGGATCCGGCTTGCAGATCTTTATGAAGCGACTGGGCAGACGCAGTCCGCGATGGAGGCCCGGCAACGCGCGGTCGAGTTGCAGGGCCCGAGCACAACCCCTTGAGATACGGTCCGCGGTTGCGCGTTGACACCAAAGCACACGATAATTGCGCCAGCTTTCAGAACCCGATAGCAACTTCTGCATGACACAGGGCACAAAACCAGAACCCCCTCCTTTCGATGCATCGATTGGCAATAGGATCAGCACATTACGGCAGAAACCGATACTGCTGGGCGCACTACTCGTGCTCGCCACTCTGCTGTTGTATGTCCGGGTCATGCATCATGAGTTCCTGGTTTTCGATGACGATGTATATGTCACCAGGAACATTCACGTAAACACGGGGTTGCATCTCGACAATTTCGTTTGGGCTTTTACCAGTTTCGCCGAGGCGAACTGGCATCCGCTTACGTGGATCTCGCACATGGCGGATTGTCAGATATTTGGCTTGAATGCCGGACCTCATCACCTTGTCAATGTCGCGCTTCATGCGCTCAACGTCCTGCTGCTGTTCTGGCTGCTGCAACGTGCCACCGGAGCAGTGTGGCGCAGTTTTTTCGTGGCCGCGCTCTTTGCCGTGCACCCGCTGAACGTGGAGACCGTCGCCTGGGTGGCGCAACGGAAAAGTCTGCTCAGCGCGCTCTTTTCCTTACTCACGATTGCCGCCTATGGCTGGTACGTGCGGCGGACTGACTGGAAGAACTATCTGGTCGTCGTCGCAACTTTTGCGTTGGCGCTCATGTCCAAGCCCATGGCCGTCAGCCTCCCGCTGGTGTTGCTGCTGCTCGACTACTGGCCCTTGGAACGTTACGAGGATCTTCCTTTTCGACGCAGGTGGGTGCGGTTGTCGATGGAGAAGCTGCCGCTGCTTGTGATGAGTGCGGCCAGTTCCAGGGTGACGATGGCCGCGCAGCGCGCTGGCGGCGCGATGGCAGACACCTCCGTGCTGCCGCTCCCTTTGCGTTTGGGAAACGCCATCATTTCCTACGTGGCATACATCGGAAAGACGGTTTGGCCCGCCCGGCTATCCGTGTTTTACTCGCACCCGGAGCGTTCCCTACCCTGGTCCGACGTCATCGCAGTGGCCGTTGTCTTGGTCGCGATCACGCTGGCGGTGTTGTACTTTCACCGCGCGCGCTACCTTGCGATGGGATGGTTTTTCTTTGTCATCACGCTGATTCCAGTAATCGGAGTTGTTCAGGTGGGCAGCCAGGCCATGGCCGACCGTTATGCTTACATTCCTTGTATTGGTCTTTTCATCATCATCTCTTGGGGCGTAAGCGACGTGGTCCACGCTTTCGCCATCCCTCGCGTCGTACCAGCTTTGGCAGCCGTGTGCCTGATTTTCGCATTTGCGGCTGCTACGAACCGCTATCTGCCTTGCTGGCAGAGCGGCGTTAAGTTGTTTACGCACGCCACGTCCGTTGCCGGCCGGCCAGAGTTCGATCTCGAAGAGGACCTTGGCGATGCGCTGGCCTCCTCTGGCAGGATTGATGAGGCCTTTCAGCACTACCGGGAAGCGTGTCGATTACGTCCAGAGTACGCGTTCTGTCATTACAACATGGCGGTAATTCTGTTGAATCGAAATCAACTCGAGGACGCCTTGGAACAATATCGCCTCGCCGTGAGTTTCACCGACAGTAAGGACATGGCCCTTTCGTCCTTGATCGATTCCGGCGCGATACTGCTGCAGCTGGGTGATTACGAAACTGCGGAGTTGAGATTGGCCGCCGCGCTGCAAATTGATCCCAGCAACAACAAAGCGCTGCAACTGCGCCAACAGGTGCTGAAGCAAAAGAGCAGCCAAGGCCACTAGGCATGTTCGCATTTCTCCTCGTCTATGTGATTGCCATCACATCCCCGAGTGACGCAGAATGCTGCCCCTTTCTTCCGCTGCCTTTAACGTAAAGAGCGCAGTCAGGACGGCGGGTAAGCCCCCTCGTCCTGCGAGGAATACGTGTGTCTGCTCTTGATGTCCGGCCAAAGCAGGCTTCAAGCGCAAGCGAAACTTAGGATTTTAGGGGAGAATTAGGGCATGGCGAATGAATCTACCACGCAACCAAGTGCGGCATCGGGCTGGCAAGCGAAGCAGGTCTATGCGATGGCGGTAATCAGCCTGGTGGTTGGGCTGGCGATCGGCTACCTGTTTCGCGGGTCGCAATCGCCGGCGCCTCCGGCACAACCTGAGGCCGCCGCCCAGCCGTCTCCCGCTGCCCAGCCAACTCCCGCCGCTGGTGGTATGGGTGGCATGGGCGGACAGATGCCCACCCTCGATCAGATGAAGCAGATGGCCGACAAGAAGGCAGCACCGCTGCTCGAAAAGCTGAAGGGCGATCCAAATAATAGCGATCTACTCATCCAGGTCGGAAAAATCTACAGTTCGACTCACCAGTTCAAGGAAGCGGCTGTTTACTACGACAAGGCACTGCAGAGCGATCCGAAGAATGTTGCCGTTCGCAGCCAACTGGCTTCGATCCTTTACTACAACGGCGATGTGGATGGGGCGATCGGCCAACTGCAACAGGCATTGCACTACGATCCCAAGGATGCCAATTCGTTGTTCAACCTCGGCATGATCAAGTGGCAGGGCAAACAGGACTCCAAGGGAGCGCTCGCGGCATGGCAGCAACTGCTGAAGTTGAATCCGCAACTGAGCCCGGACCGCAAAGCCGAAGTGCAAAAGCTAATGGCTGACGTCCAGATGCAGGGCAAGAGCTAGCGTTCCGCTAAGACCATAAAATTAGAGATACGCGATTGGCGGACAATGCCGCCCGCGAAAAAAACAGAATCTGAAGGAGCACGGAGAAATGACGGATACGAATCAAGCAACTTCCACCGAGCAATGGACCAGCGTGCAGGCATACGTGTTGGCGGTCATCTGTCTGCTGGTGGGAATCGCCGGCGGCTGGTTTATCCGCGGATCGCAGAGTCCAGCGGCGGCCGTGGTTGAGACGCCGAGCGCGCCTGCCCCGGCGATGGGAAACTCGGTACCGCAAACGCCAAACCCGGCTGAAATGCAGAAAATGGCCGACGCGCAAGCTGGTCCGATGATCGAGAAGCTTAAAGCCGATCCGAATAACGAAGGACTGTTGGAAGGCATCGGGAACGTCTATTACGACGCGCAGCTATACCCCACCGCCATCGATTACTACCAGCGCGCGCTGAAGGTGCAACCGGCCAACACGGGCGTCCGTACCGATATGGCGACCGCCTACTGGTATACCGGCGATGCCGATACCGCGATCTCGGAATTCCAGAAATCGCTCTCTTACGAACCGAACAAGCCCAATACTCTGTTTAATCTTGGGATCGTCGAGTGGCAGGGCAAGATGGATATCGACAGGGCTACCGCGGCCTGGCAAAAGTTGCTGGACAAGAATCCGAACTATGAAGGCAAAGACAAGGTTCTGGAATTAATGGAGCAGGCCAAGAAGCACGCCGGAGTAAAACCGGGAACGCCGGCTAAGCCGCTGCAGTAACCTGCTCAGCGAGTGGTCCAGTTGCCAAGGGGGCAGGCTTGAGTTCCGGTACCTTAACATCGCAGAAATCTACCCGCGGCAACCGCGACGGGCAGGTGCCGGGAAACATCAAGCTGCTTTTTGCGGCCACATCTTTCTTGAGCGCCTTCCTGCTCTTTCAGGTGCAGTTGATCGTCAGCAAGTACATCCTGCCCTGGTTCGGCGGCTCCGCCGCGGTCTGGACGACAAGCATGCTGGTCTTCCAGGTCCTCTTGCTTTGCGGCTATATTTACGCCCACCTGGTTTCGGCGCGGCTCTCTGCGGTGGCACAAGCAAAATTGCACTTGGCTTTGCTTTCGGCAGTTTTCCTGCTCGTGCTTACGCTGATGTTTCTATGGCCTTCGGCGATTACTCCCGGCGCGTCATGGAAGCCAGCGGACAGCCAACATCCAATCCGCGATGTTGCTGTGATTCTCCTGGTGTCCGCTGGCCTGCCGTTCTTTGTTCTTTCCACCACGGGACCATTACTGCAGCGCTGGTTCGCGCGTCTGGGTGTCGGCGCCAAAACCTACAAACTGTATTCCATTTCAAACCTGGGCTCCCTGCTCGGTCTCCTTAGTTTTCCATTTTTACTGGAGCCCGCGCTTCGCATGAAAACCCAGAGCTTGATCTGGTCACTGCTGTTTTTCGTGTTCGCCGCGGGGTGCGGTCTCTGCGCTTGGGAAGCACTGCACGCGCCCGCAGAAGCCAGCAGCGCGGAAGAAACCGAGGAAACTGGTGCTGGAGTGCAAACCAGTCCGCTGATTTACTCGCTGTGGTTCCTGCTGCCCGCCTGCGCGTCGGCCCTGCTGCTGGCCACGACCAACCTCTTATGCCAGGAGGTGACCTCGGTTCCGCTGCTCTGGGTGCTGCCCCTGTCGATCTATCTGCTCAGCTTCATTTTGTGCTTCGATCACCCGCGTTGGTATCAGAGAGTGGTTTTTCATCCACTATTTATCGTCGGTGTGTTTCTGGTTTGCGCAGCGCTAATTTACAAGCGTCCCATCGTTCTACTCGCCGATCTACCAATCCTCCTTTTCCTGGTTTGCATGATTTGCCACGGTGAACTTGTGAAATTAAGGCCAGGGGTAAAGCAGTTGACGGCCTTCTACCTGGCGGTTTCGGCGGGCGGAGCGGTGGGCGGCGTCTTTGTCGCAATCATTGCGCCCCGCATCTTCACGTTTTTTACTGAGTTTCAGTTGGCGCTCGGCGTCGCGATCGTTCTCGCGCTGGTCTCCCTGTATCGCGACGCAAGTTCGTGGATTTACGAGCCAGGCTTTTGGCTGCCGTTGGGAATCAGTGCTGGAGCCATTGGTTCCGCTTATGCCACTGCACACTGGTGGCCAGAAGTATCGAAGGTTCTGGACGACATCCGTTTTTATCCCATCGCGGTTGTGAGCGGGTTCCTTGTAACTTTGGGCGCATTCACCTTTCGAACCACACGCGACGCCGCCAAGCGAGGATTTCGCTTTGTCCAGGTACTCGTCCTAGTGATCGGAAGCTTGGCCATCGTCGCTCTCGTTCGCAGCACTCGCCCGCTGCCAGGGCTTTTCCTGAGCGCACGCAATTTCTACGGGGCCGTCCGCGTTTTTGACATCCCTCACGGAAAGATGCTGATGCACGGACGAACCGTGCATGGCGGACAATTTGAACCACCCTACGACAAGGAGCCCTCGGCCTACTACGGCCGTCTGAGCGGAATCGGTGTGGTGATGGAGAATCACCCGAAAAGAACGATCGGCGATGGAAGTATGCGCGTCGGGATCGTGGGATTAGGCGCGGGCACGCTCGCCGCCTACGGACGGCACGGCGACTATTTCCGCTATTATGAGATTGACCCGAATGTAATCGATCTATCGTCCGGGCCGCATCCGGTATTCACTTACATTCAAGACTCCGCTGCTCAGGTTGACACGGTTCTGGGCGACGCCCGGCGATTGCTGGAGCAAGAAAATGCGCGGGGCGAGAGTCAGAAGTTCGACGTGCTGGTTGTGGATGCCTTTTCCGGCGATGCCATCCCGGTTCACCTGCTGACTCGTGAAGCGTTCGAAACCTACTGGCAGCGCGTGGATCCGGTGAGCGGGGTGATCGCCGTCCATGTCAGCAGCCGGCACATTAATCTTCTGCCGGTGGTGCAGGGAGCGGCGGCGTATTTTCATGCGGATTCGGTCATCCGATACGAGGAAGGCCAAGGTCCGATGATGAGCAACTGCTGGATACTGCTTGCCCGGCATCCCGGTGTACTGAACATGCCGGGACTCCTACCGAATCTGCCACCGGACGTTAAGCCCCTTCCACCGCGCATGTGGACTGACGATTACAGCGACCTCTTCCGGCTGATCAAGTATTAAGAAGCCTACTTCCGCGGCTTTCCCACACGTTGTGCGGTCGCGAACATTTTCGCAACTGTGTCCATGTCTTTCGGCTGCACCTTCCCCGGCGGGATGCGCATGTGGGTCAGATCCTCGAGCTTCAGCAACAGATCGACGAGCGCCATCGAGTCGATGAGGCCGGACGAAACCAGGGGAGTATTCTCGTCGATGGTCAGGCCCGGTTTGCGGATCAATTGGACAATGTGTTCGATCATTTGCTGCGCCTCTGCGGTCATGCGAAAGTTTCTCCTAAGGTTCGACGTTGAGTTCTGAATGTTCCTGCAGCAACTTCTCTCGCGTCGCGGAACGCGCGGCCTTGCCGGCAGTGCTCTTCACGATCCACTTTGGCGGTTTTAGGAAAATCATCCGGACTGCGACCCCGATTCCGGCGACGACCAGGTTGCGAATCTCGCGTTCGATGTCCGCGGCATTCGCGAGATGTTCTTCGCGTTCCACTTCCGCCACCACAACGATATCCTCGGTTCCGAGATCGGGATTGTAAACTCCCATCGCAACCGCGCGTCCATCATGAATGGCTGAGTGGCTGGCGACGATCTCTTCGATATCCTGCGGGTACAGATTTTCGCCGCCAACGATGAGTAGGTCCTTCTTCCGGCCGATCACATAAAGTTCGTCTTCCAGGCAAAAACCGAGATCCCCGGTACGATACCAGCCATCGACGATCGCCTGGGCAGTCAGGTCGGGGCGATTGTAGTAGCCCGTAAACAGGCAGTCGCTCTTAATGAGAATCTCGCCGACGTTGCCGGGAGCAAGGAGCTCGCCGGCATCGGATGCGATCCGAATCTCAGTGCCGGGCAACGCACGGCCCGATGATGTGAAAGAAATCGCACCGGGCGCCCCTTCCGCAACCGCGATGATGACATGCGCGCCGCGGAATCGTTGCCCGTCCGCCGAGATGCGGGTGGGGCCCGATGCCCGATTGATGTCCGATTGGGTGACGGCAAAAACATTCTCGGCCATCGCGTAGGAGGATTGCAGAACCCCGCTCTTTAATCCAATAGCGGAGAATGCATTTTCAAACTCCCTCATGCTGCTCGAGCGGACCGGCTCCGAACAATTGATCAGCGCGCGAGCCGACGAGAGATCGTACTGCGCCCATCGACTGCGCGGTGTGCGACGGGGAACGAACTGGAAGGCAAAGTTCGGCATCCAGGCCAAAGTGCATTTGCACTCGCTGATGATTTGCAACATGGTTTCAGGATGCATCACCCAGTCGAGAGGCGATTGCACCACCACGGGCAAGTGACAAACCATGGGCAACATGAAGCAGGCGATCAGTCCCATGTCGTGATAAAGAGGAAGCCAGTTGTAAATGCAGTCGGTCGCTCCGTCGATGCTGAGCGCGTGCGCCAGTTGTTCGAGTTGGCGCAGCACGGCCGCGTGCGTCAGGGCCACGCCTTTCTGTAGTCCGGTCGTCCCCGCCGAATGCTGGATGAAGGCCAGGTTCTCGTTATCATTCTTTAATTCCGGCAGTTCGCGCTCTTCGCCCGTGGCCACGCCGTCCTGAGATCGAAGCAATTTGGTGTCCGCGCCGAGAGCAACGTGTCCGAGCATTTCGTCGGGAAATTCGCGGTCGATGACGACTGCCTTGGCCTTGAGATTGGCAGTGACTCCAGCCAGTCCAGCGCGATACTTGGAGGGCTCGACCTTGAAATTCGGATAAGCAAGAAATGCGGGAACGGCGCCCAGCATCATCGCCCCGACGAAGGTCGTCATCGCGGAAATGCTCTGCGGCATGATGATGACAACGCGATCACCGGCGGTCACGTCATGGTCGCGGAGCATCCAGGCCTGCGCGCGCGCGCGACCCCGAAACTCGGCGAACGTTACGGTCTCGCGCTCGTCTTCGTCGATCCAGGCCGTAACAAACTGACGGTCGGCGGGAGCTGCATCGAGCGCTTCGATAAGCGTGCGAAATCTGGTCATGCTGCTGCTCATAATCCTGCCCGGTCATTGTACCGGGGAGCGTGACGGAATTCCGCGATGCAGATCACACCAGCCACGTACATTGGTCGTATCCGAGAGCGCCACGAGTACGTAATAATGCTTTGCAGTCGCGAAGGCTCGTGCCAGCCTTTTGCGAATCTGTTATTGGCGATGCAGGGGAGGAATGTTGCTTCGAGAAGTTTCATACGGTCTGGTATTTCTGCTGTGCGTGGTGGTCTTTGCCAAGGTCCATTCGCGAGTGGTTAGGCAATTCGTTCTGCTGATCGGCTGCTGCGCGCTCTATCTCACTTGGGGAGCGTGGTTCGCGGCGGTTCTGCTCGCCTCCACAATCATGAATTTCCTGCTGGGGAAGTGGCTGCAGCGCAGGCCATCCGCGCTCGTGCTGTCGATCGGCATCCTATTGAACCTGGCGCTGCTCGGCAGCTTCAAGTATCTGCCCGAGGCCGTCAACGTTTCTATTCCGCTGTCTTCATTGCAAAGGTTCGCGCATCTCGCGCTGCCCTTAGGGATCTCATTCTGGACTTTCCAGGCGATGAGTTATCTGTTCGACCTCTATCGTGACGAGGAACTCGATCCGTCGTTCTTCGAGTTTTTACTGTACATGGCTTTCTTTCCGGTCGTGATTTCGGGGCCAATCTGCCGCATGCCCGAAATGCTGCCGCAATTTCGCTCCGAGCAAACCACCGCATGGGACGACATCGGCCGCGGGTTCAGCCGCATCGCGACTGGCGTGTTGATGATGCAGTTGGCGCGATTGCTGGGGCAGGGAATTCTTTCGGGTGACGGCATTAACTCTGGCTTTGACCGGATCGCGCGCTGGAGCGGGACGGACGTCTGGTGCCTGGCATTCGGCTACGGATTGCAGCTCTTCCTGGATTTTGCCGGGTACTCGCATATCGCCATCGGCGCGGCTAAAGCGCTCGGATTCACGCTGCCCGAGAACTTCGATCGCCCTTTTCAATCCACCACTCCGTCGATCTTCTGGACGCGCTGGCACATGTCGCTATCGTTCTGGATTCGCGACTATGTTTTCCTCCCGCTGGCGGTCATGCGCCGCGAAGTGTGGTGGCGCAACCTTGTTTTAGTGGTTTCGATGATCCTCTTCGGCTTATGGCATAAAGCGAGTGTGCTCTTCGTCATCTGGGGCTGCTATCACGGAGCGCTTCTCGTCCTGCATCGTCAGGTTCAGCAAGTGCAACGCAAATTCGACTGGACGCCTCCCGCAGCCATTTGGGCGCCGATTTCATGGATTGCAACGATCAGCCTCATCTGCCTGGGATGGATATTCTTCCGCGCCAAATCGCTGGTCGACGCGCGGCAGATGCTCTCGGCGGTCGTGTCGCCCGCGAGCTATTCTTCCCACGCGCTCAGCGGAAGTCTGTATGTGCTGGTGGCGGCTCTGGCGGCGGGATACGGGATTGTGCTCCTGACGATCGAGGTACTCGATCGCTACACGGTTGAGCCAGCCTCCGGCGCCCCCTCGCATTCAGACATCATTGCCGCGATCGCGCGCAATCGCTGGTTTTGGATTCCGCCCCTGTACGTGTTGGCATTGCTGGTCGTCGTAATCGTGACGCACGCTCGCGGAACGGACGCGGCTCAGTTCATGTACCGTAATTTTTGAGGCTAGCGAGTTTAGTCTGCGCTCTCGATTTCGATCGGCCTAATCGAGCGGCGTGCCGTCGGGAGCAAAAACCGGAAAACCGTCCCAGGGCCGAGCCATGCGCAACTGCTCCGCCGCCGCTGCGCGGTTGTAGTCGAAAAGAAAGAGCCCAAAGTTGTAATGCAGAATCCGATCGTCCGGCTTATGTCGGATTGCCCATTGATATTCGGAACTGGTTTCGTCCGGGTTCTCGTCGGGAGCGCCTGCCTTGATCGTCAACCGCAAGACCTGATCCGCGTGGTTGAGCTGTGTCGTGAACGGAGGCTTTTGCAGTCGATCCAGCATCTCCCGCGTAATCCGCAGGTGGTCGTGACTGGTGAAGGCCAATAGCTGCTCGCATTCCGCCTGCGACGGCACATCGGAAGCGGCATTGCCGTCCTGCGTTGACGTCGCCTGCGCCGTTCCCTTCGGCAATTTGCTCGCAATCTG
>CAVZUP010000225.1:0-13088 GCA_963778255.1 uncultured Acidobacteriaceae bacterium | reverse complement strand
CGCCTTCATCGGGCTCCAGGGATGGAACTCTTCAATGCCCGTGTTATCTCTCGTGTCGGCAGACTCCGGAATCAATCCCTCAACGGCAGCCTCGCTGCCGGGGTGGTTCTTGGCATCGTCCTTGGGCGGACTGAGGTCGATTCTCGTATCGTGGCTGGAGCTTTCCTGCGCCTCATTATTGCTGTTGGCGTTGTCGCCGGTCGAGTTGGCCTTGGCGGAGCTGGCTTTGTCGGGATTGGCCTTGCCCGGGGCAGGCTTGTCCGGAGAATCCTGTGCCAGCGCAAGGGTGGTCAACAGCGCCAAAGAAATAATCAGGACTCGAATCCGCACGTATTCATTGTAGCGCTATGGGGCGAGGTCGAAGGAGACCGCCCAGTCGGCTCCTTATAATAGGTTTCCCGCGTTGCCCCGAGCCTCCCTGTGGTAAGAACTTCGAAGCTACAGAAAAAACAGGCCGCCCACGTGTCGGGACGGCCTGTTTCGGCAAAGTCCTCCGGGGGGAGGGCCAAACTCATGCTTGCGAAGTTGCCTACTCCCACGGCGGAGCCGCGCTCGCTGTTGGAGTCGCAGAGCCCTGCGCCGGAGTCGCACCCGCTCCAGTATTCGTCATCAGCCGGATTTCCACCCGCCGGTTCTTAGCGCGGCCGTCGGACGTCTTGTTCGACTCGACCGGCTTATCCTTGCCCAGCCCGATCAAATAAATCTTGTAGGCCGGTACGCCCTTCTCCGAAGCCAGGTACTGAATCACGGCATCGGCGCGG
The DNA here is from genome assembly GCA_963778255.1 of uncultured Acidobacteriaceae bacterium. Taxonomy (GTDB): domain Bacteria; phylum Acidobacteriota; class Terriglobia; order Terriglobales; family Acidobacteriaceae; genus Acidiflorens. The sequence continues at coordinate 12,327 of CAVZUP010000225.1, read as the reverse complement.
CGCTGGCTCAGCGCGTAGTTGTAGTCTGCGCTGCCGACCGAGTCGGTCGCGCCCTCGACTGTGATGATGTATCCCTTGGTCGTGGCAACGCTGGCGGCCAGCTGATCGATAGCTTCCCGTGCCTGCTTGGTCAGATTGTCCTTGTTGAATCCGAAATGCACCGCCGTCTCCACCACCGGGCGGTAGTTATCGAGGTTGACAACCGCGTTGGTCAGAACGTCCACCCGCTGGGAAGCGCCGTTCGCCGCCATTTGCGCCTTGTCGGCGTCGCTGCCCGCCGCCAGAGCCTTCTGGTCGGCCGCCGCGGCCTGCGCCTGCACCTGCTGGATTCCGGCTTGCGCGCGCTGATCGACGTCCTTGATGTCCTTCGAGTTCTTCGCGGTCAGGTCATCGAGTTCATTGGTCTTGTTGATCAGCGGCGTGGTCTGTTGCCGTACGTAATTCTTGGTTGTACATCCAATCGATGCGGCCAATGTCGCCGCCAGTATGAGGGTCAATTTCACTTTCGATGACGTGTGATTCATAAGCTTCGAGGGCTCCTTGCCCAGAGATTGTTCCGTTCTCTAAACCTGATGAAGCACGGGGAATGCCATCTTGCGCTCGAAAACCAAACAGCTAACCAACGTAATATCAATGTCTTGCAAGCTGGCTGTGGAGAGCGGACCAAATCCGCCCCACGCAATCGCGATACAGATCGTAAAAATTTTATACGGTGCTGATCGTTGCGGATTATAAACGCTGACCAGCGATCCCACTAGCTACCAACCCGGTGCGCGACATGCAGTCCTTTGCCAACCGGAACAATCATGGAACTAAAATCCGGTAGCTTATTGACCGCTTCCAGGTAGCCCGCGATCTCTTGCGGATGCGACAGCGCGTTATCCGCCAAGAGAATTACATTCGCATCTAGTTTGGGAAGAAGAATTGCCAGCTGCGCCGGGGCGCTGACGCGATCGGCATCAAAGAAGACGGCGTCGAACGGCCCGTCCAGACTTCGGACCACTTCGGTCGCATCGCCCACGCGAATGTCCACCCAATCGCCCAACCCCGCGCGGGCGATGTTCAGCCGCGCCTCTTCCGCCTTCTCGGCGTCTCTCTCAATGGTGATGAGTTGGTGTGCGTCGGGGATACGTAGCAACGCGGCAGCCAGCCACAGCGCGCTATAGCCGTTGGACGTCCCAATCTCGAGCACGCGCCGGCGTCGCCCACTGAGGATGAACAACTGCAGCAGCTTTGCCGTTTCGCGTTCCAGGTTCAGCCGCTTGCGCCGATGCTCCGCCTGCGCGGCATCGTGAGCAGCGCCGGCTAGTTCAAGCTCATACAGAATTTGCTCGTGAATAGAAGAGGGATCGATCGTCATGGATTCAGATTGATAGCGGTGATCAGCTGCCCGACTGACTAAGATGAACCAGGCAAAATGCTGCTGTCAATCTTCTTCCTGATGGCAAACTCAACACCCTGCCTGGACGCCCGCGCCAGCGATCGAGCCAAAATACGACAGCCTCAATGCGCGATCTTGTCCCAAGCCTTCTCGAATTGCGAAACCAGCGGCATTTCGCCCTTCTGCAACCCGCCGCGTCCCATCACGCGCCACAGATACATCTGCGAAGGCCGGCTGCCCGCGTCGCCGCCGTGCGCATCATAGAGCGCCAGCACATCCTCGGACGGACGCGACTCCACGAGCAGAATCATGTCCGCATCCTGAGGCCGATACACCACGATGAGTTTGCCCCACTTCTGAATCGCTGTCTGAACACGGCCAATCGCGTCCCGGTCCTCAGGCAATAACCGCGGATCGAATTGACCACCCTCGTAGGCGGCAACGTAGACGAAGCGTGCATTCGCAAACATGCCCGGCATGTCAGGAGGATTTCCCGAGACCGTGGCACTGCTCAACGTCACCAGTGCCAGACAAAGTAATACCGCTGCAAAGATGTTTCTCTTCATAGGAATCCTCCCAATTACCCCTACTAAGACAGATGCCAACGGGAGTGCCGGAGTTGTCAGACGGGGAGGATGGTCTTCGATGTAGTCTTCCTTAGAGCTGCGATCTGATGGTCACATTACCGGCGGAACGCCAATCCCCATCGCCGCAAGCACGCGAATCAACTCGCGGCGAACCAGCGCCACGGTTGCCAGAAGGAAATTTCTCCGGCCCTCATCCGTTTCGCTCAAAATGGGATAGCGGTGATAGAAGGTATTGAAAAGCTGCGCCAGTTGGAAGGTGTGCTTGGCAAGATACGCGGGCTCGGTGGCCGCAATGCACTGGCTTACGACATAAGAAGTCTTCGCGGCCGAAAGCCAAAGCTCCCAGATATCATTGCCAGGTTCTCCGTTGAGATACTTGCTGAATTCCTCGCTCGAGAAGTGACTCACCACGTCTCGACAGAAACTCTCCGGATCCAATCCGCCCTTGCGGAAAATATTGGAAGCCCGCACCACGGCATACTGCGCGTAAGGGCCCGTGTCGCCCTCAAAACTCAAAGCGTCTTTGAAGTCGAAAGCGATCACCGAAGGCTTGGTGAACTTCAGCATGAAATAGCGCAGTGCCCCAATGGCGATTTGCGTAGCGATGGAGGAGCGTTCCTCTTCACTCAGTCCGGGATGACGCCCATCTACTTCTTTGCGAGCCGAGGCGATGAGCGCATCCAGAAGATCGTCCGCCTTCACGCCGAAACCCTTGCGGCCCGAAACCTCGATCCACGACCGAGCCTTGTCTTCGTCGCTCAGCGTGTAGCCAAGCTCAGCGGCGCAGCGTGGAGTCAGCGCCACCATCTCATAGGAAAAATGCGTATAGCGATCGGCAGCTTCGTCGTGGCCCAATCCGCGCAGGGCTTCGATCACTGTGTTTTGCGCTTCCGACTGGCGCGCGTCAATGACGTTGTAAATTTCACCCACATCGCCAAAGTGAGGATGTTCCTTCTCGCCGTCCGTGGTCGAAATCCAGCAGTCGTGGCCGTTCGGATAGCGATAGAATTTTCGATAGCCAAAGTCGCGCCCCAGCAAGCCGAACTTCCACATGTGATACGCGATGTCTTTGCCGACGTAGCCAACCGTACCATTGGAGCGGACAATCACCTTCTGGTCTTCCTCTTTGATCTCGGCGTTCTCCGCGCCCTCAGCGTTCTCTGCGGTTTCAGCTTTTGACGTTCCCGCGCGGCGCATCACCCAGCAACCTTTATTCTTGCCGTCGCTCTCAAAACTAAGCACGCCAGCTTCCTTAAGCTTGGTAAACGCCGCATCCCAAAAATGAAGATGAAGTATCTCGCTCTCGCGCGGCAGGAAGTCGTACTCAATATCCAGCCGGTCCATGGTCTCAAGATGGCGCTTGAGGACGGCCACGGAAATCAAGTCAGCAACCGCCGCCGTTTCGTTGTTGCCCTGCTCGATCGCATGTAGCGTCGCTAATCGCACCTGCAGATTTGCTTTGTCCTGTTCGTACCACTGCGAAACCCGGGCATAGAGATCCCAGCACAGGTAATCAAACTGCGGCGCAGAGGCCAGCGCCTCAATCTGAGCCCGAGACTTCTTCTCGATATGCAGAAAGCCCACCACCACGTCGGCCACCTGCACTCCGGTGTTGTCGATGTAGTTCTGGACGTCCACTTCCCTGCCCGCAAACCGCAGCAGCCGTACAAACGTATCGCCCAGAATGGCATTGCGCAGATGCCCAATATGCGCCGCCTTGTTGGGATTGATGCTCGAGTGCTCGACCAGCACTTTGCCGGGAGGAACATCCGCATCCGGAGAACGATCGGCAGCAAGTGCCGCCGCCAACTCCGCGCGGCTCACGCGAACGTTGATGTAGCCGCCACCCGCCACTTCGAATTTCTCAAAGCCAGGAATCGTGCCAATTCCGGCAACAATCTCCTCAGCAATCTTTCGCGGAGCTTTGCGAAGCTTTCGCGCGAGCTCGAAAGCGAGCGGGAGGGCATATTCGCCAAACTCGATTTTCGGCGGCTGTTCGACGACGATGTTGACGGATTCCAGGTTATAGGCGCGCCCCAGAAACTCGCGCAGATGCTCGACCAGTCGGCGTTCCAGATATCGATACAAGAGTTTCCTCTAACTTATTGAAGAAACAGTGATTCTAACAAACTCGCGGCAGACGGCGAGTTTGACGGAGCAGAAGGCGTTCCCTATGATGAAAGTTCAGCTTTCAGTCGATAGTCGTTGGTCGCTAGCCCACAAACCTGTCAGTAGCACAATCTGCCAGCTTCAAAACTGGGCTGGCACCGCCTGCCAACGACAAGCGGCTGACGACTGACGACGATTTCCTTTATGCGCATAGCCTACCTAGACTGCTTTTCCGGCATCAGCGGCGATATGTTCCTGGGAGCCATGGTGGATGCCGGAGTGTCTACGCAGCTTTTGGAAGACACGGTGGCAGCGCTAGATATAGGTGCCAGTTTGGAGATGAAGCGGGTGTTCCGAAGTGGAATTTCGGCGACCAAGGTAGATGTGCATACCCCAGACGGAGAAGATACAAAGCACGATCACGATCACGCTCACACCCACGGTCGCCACCTGGCAGAAATTCGCAAGATCATCGAAGGGGCGACGATCGCCAGCCCGGCAAAAGCAACCGCAATCCGCATTTTCGAGGCGCTGGGCCAGGCCGAGGCCGAGATTCACAATACATCCATCGAGAAAGTCCACTTTCACGAAGTGGGGGCCGTCGACGCCATGGTGGATATCGTCTGCGCCGCTGTGGGAGCTGAATCTCTAGCCGTGGATGAATGGATCTGCTCGCCCCTGAACGTGGGCGGCGGGACCGTAAGGTGCGCCCACGGAACGCTCCCCGTACCCGCGCCGGCAACGCTGAAGTTGCTTCAAGGTGCGCCCGTGTATTCCGCCGGACCGCAGCGAGAACTGGTGACGCCGACTGGGGCGGCGATCGTGAAGACGCTGAGCAGCCGGTTCGCAGCCTTTCCGGCAATGAAGATTGAAAAGGCTGGATACGGCGCGGGCGCGCAAGACTTCCTCGAACACCCGAACCTGCTGCGTCTGACCATAGGAGAAGCCGCGTCAGTTGGTGCGAATGCGCTCCTTAGTGCATCGAATGAAAGAATCGCGGTTTTGGAAGCGAATCTCGACGACCTCACCCCGCAGGTATTGGCCTACGCCATGGAACGCTTGCTGGCCGAAGGAGCGCTCGACGTGTTCAGCGTGCCCGTGCAAATGAAAAAGAGCCGTCCCGGCGCGTTACTCACCGTGCTGGCGAAACTGGAGGACGCGGATCGTCTGACGAAAGTGATCTTCGCTGAAACCACGACTCTAGGCGTGCGCTGCCGCGAAGAACAGCGCCAGACGCTGTCACGACGCTGGGAAACGGTCGAGACGACGTGGGGTCCGGTGCGAATCAAGATTGCCAACCTGAACGGCAATGTCTCCAACTATGCCCCGGAATACGAAGATTGCCGGACGCTGGCCGAGGCGCAACACGTGCCGCTCCGAACGGTGATGCAGGCGGCGATTCAGCAGTATCTGCGAGGCGAACGGAAAGCGTGAACCAAGTTTCGGATTAATCAAGTCTAGGATTAATGAAGACGACCAAGTTTCCAGGCACATGATTAGGCTTACTAAATCAACCAGGAGGCTCCACACTGTGAAAACTTCAAGGATGATCGCACTTTGCCTGACTCTCCTCATGCTGACGCCGCTGCTCGTCTTCGCCGGTTCCGCTCCGTCGGTGGGCAGCCTGGCTCCCGAATTTACGCTCACTTCGCAGGAAGGCACGCCCGTCAGCCTTAAGGATTTTCGCGGAAAATGGGTAGTTTTGTACTTTTATCCAAAAGACTTTACCAGCGGCTGCACCGTGGAGGCGCACAACTTCCAGCGCGACCTGGCGCAATATCAGCAGAAAAATGCCGTGATCCTCGGAGTCAGCGTCGATAGCGCCGATTCTCACAAACAGTTCTGCACCAAGGAAGGGCTAAACTTCAAACTGCTGGCCGATACTGACCACAAAGTATCCAGCACCTATGATTCGCTGACCAACTTCGGTCTGCTCAAGGTCTCGTCCCGACACACGTTTATCATCAATCCAGAAGGCAAGGTGGCAAAGGTCTACACCGACGTAAAGCCAAGTGAGCACAGTACCGAAGTGTTATCGGCGCTCACGGAGTTGCAAAAGTAGATTTTCGGCGCAATAGAAAAACACCCGCGGGTGCGCGACAATAAGAGTTCCCCATCTGGATGTCTCTTTAGCGATGGCGAATGCGTCTCGAATACGCCTCCTTTGGGGCTGGGCACCGATATCGATATCGAAATCATGAGCAAGAAGTTTTACATCACGACCCCGATCTACTACGTCAATGCGCATCCGCACATTGGCCACGCCTACACCACGATTGCCTGCGATACCATCGCACGCCGCCATCGCATGTTGGGCGATGACACATGGTTCCTCACTGGCACCGATGAACACGGTCAAAAAATCGAGCGCGCCGCTCAGGCTGCGGGCAAAACGCCCCAGCAGTTCACCGATGAAATTTCCGCGGAATTCAGCGCGCTCTGGAAGCGCATGGGTTTAACGCCCGACGATTTCATCCGCACCACGTCCGCCCGCCATAAGCAAGGCGTGCAGGCATTGTGGCGGAAGATTCGCGATAACGGATACATCTACAAGGGCACCTACACCGGTCAGTACTGCGTTTCCGACGAGCTTTACGTCGATGCAGTTGGACCCGGCGCTCCCTGCCCCGACTGCGGGCGCCCGACGGAGACTGTCCACGAGGAAAATTACTATTTCAAGCTCTCGGCCTTTCAGGATCAGCTCATCCGTCTCTACACCGAGCAGCCGGATTTTATCCGCCCCGAGACGCGACGCAATGAAGTGCTCTCGTTCGTGCGCGGCGGTCTGCGCGATCTTTCCATCAGCCGCTCGACTTTTTCCTGGGGCATTCCCGTACCGGACGATCCCAAGCACGTGGTCTACGTCTGGCTGGACGCGCTTGCGAACTACATAACGGCGCTCGGATACGGCTCCAACGATACGAGTAAGTATGACAAGTACTGGCCCGCCGACGTGCACATGATCGGCAAAGAAATTGTGCGCTTCCATTGTGTCTATTGGCCGGCGTTCCTGATGGCCGCCGGATTGCCGCTACCCAAAGGCATCACCGCGCACGGCTGGCTGCTGTTTGAAGAGAGCAAAATGTCGAAGTCGCGCGGCAACATCGTGCGCGCCGAAACCATTGTGGATGTGCTCGGGACCGACGCCCTGCGTTATTTTCTGCTGCGCGAAGTCGTCTTCGGGCAGGATGGCTCGTTCAGTTTCGATGCCCTGGTGCAGCGCTACAACTCCGATTTAGCGAACGGGCTGGGCAATCTGGCCAGCCGCACCCTGACCATGATCACGCGCTATTTCAAGGGAGAGGTGCCTTATCCCTCCAACGCGGCGCGTACTCAGGCGGATGACGTGATCGCCGATGCGGCAAGAAAAACTGTCGCCGACTACGGCACACTCTTCGATCAGTATCAGTTTTCGCGCGCGCTCGAAACCGCATGGGCGCTGGTCAGCGCGGTGGATAAATACATCGTCGAAAACGAACCCTGGTCCCTGGGCGACAAGCAGGACGAGGAGAGCCGGTCACGTCTGGCGACGGTGCTCTACACCAGCGCCGAAGCTCTGCGGATCGTAACTGCTCTGGCACATCCGGTAATGCCCGACGCCACCGCGAAAATCTGGTCCCAGTTGGGCCTGGGAGACATCAGGAAATTCGACCTGAAGCAATTGCAGTGGGGACAACTGCAGCTCGGCACTAGATTAGGCGAGGTGCAAGCCGTGTTTCCGCGGGCCGACAAATCGACAGTAGAGAGGATGCAGAAAATGGAAGAACAGAGCGCAGGTGCGGCGACGAACGCCTCGCCCCTCGTTGCCGGTGGAGCGCCGAGCGCAGCGAGCCAACCGGTTGTAGCCTCAACCACTCCGAGCGCGCCAGCCAAGCCAGCCGCCACCATCCCTGACGGCAAGATCAGCATCGACGATTTCGCGAAAGTGGAATTGCGCGTGGCCCAGGTGAAGACCGCCGAACGCGTAAAAGGCGCTGACAAATTGCTACGCCTGGAAGTCGATCTCGGAACCGAAATTCGCCAACTGGTGGCTGGAATTGCCGAGGCGTATGAGCCGGAGACACTGATCGGACGCAAGGTAGTGATCGTGGCCAACCTAGCCCCCCGCAAACTGCGCGGACTGGAATCGAACGGCATGATCGTCGCGGCCTCGCCCGAAGGGGGCAAGCCGGTGCTGGCGAGCTTTTTGGAGGATGTGCCGGTCGGCACTCGCTTGAAATAGTAAAGTTACTGGCAGCTGGCGACCGGCAACTGCACCGATGTTCATCGACTCCCACGCCCATCTTGAAGGCAAGCGCTACGACACCGATCGTGACGAGGTGCTGTTGCGCGCGAAACAGAACGGGGTCGAGGCCTATCTAGCGATCGGTAATGGCGACGGCCCGGACACCGCCGACTGCGCGATTCGGCTGGCGGAAAAATACGACAGCAGGCCACAATACCCGCAAATCTGGGCCAGCGTAGGAATTCATCCCCATGAAGCCAGCCTCGCCAACGAAGCCGCCGACGCTCAGATGCTGCAATGGGCAAAGCATCCCAAGGTGATTGCCTGGGGGGAAATCGGCCTGGATTATTTTTACGACCATTCCCCGCGAGAACAGCAAAAAGCAGTCTTTCGGCAGCAGATGGAACTGGCAAGGACCGCCAAACTCCCGATCATCATTCATTGCCGCCCTTCCGACAACAGCGAGAACGCATGGGACGACTGCCTGGCCATGATCGCCGAACATTGGACTTCTACTGATCTAGGCGGCATTCTGCACTGCTTCACCGGAACCGTCGATCATGCAAGGCGCGCCCTCGATATGGGCTTCATGATTTCCTTTGCTGGCAACATCACCTTTCCCAAGGCGCAGCCCATTCGCGATGCCGCGCAGATTGTTCCACTCGATCGCATGCTGATCGAAACCGACTCGCCTTATCTCGCGCCGATTCCGCATCGCGGCCAGCGCAACGAACCGGCGTTTGTAAAGGAAGTAGCCCGCCAGATCGGCGAACTGCGCGGCCTGTCCGCGGAAGAGATCGGCTCGCAAACCGCGCAGAATTTCTACAGGTTCTTTGGCCTCGCGCCGGCAGCCGCAAACCTTGCTCCTTAGCCCCATGCCGAACGAAGTACGGAGGCTGCAATTCGCATCTCCGCCTTCGCAGACGATGCCTCTTCTGTTACCCTCAGGAGTGCACGTATAGGTAACGTGCTCGTGAAACTGCCGTCCCGAGGTGTCAGTTCGCAGGAGCTTAGGTATCCGTTTTGCCTGACACCTGAGACCCGACATCTGAGACCTGATTCAAGACGGTGACATCCCATGCCCGATAACAGCTTCGATATCGTCAGCAAAATCGACCTCGCCGAAGTATCCAACGCCATCCAGCAGGCGATGAAAGAAGTAAGCACCCGCTTCGATCTGAAAGACTCGAAGTCCCAGATCGCGATGGAAGGAACCGACGCCATCCTGCTGCACTCCGCCGATGAGTTCAAGATGAAGGCCGTGAACGACGTCTTCCAGGCCAAGCTCGTAAAACGCGGTGTTCCACTGAAGGGTCTGACCTACGGCCCGCTGGAACCGGCCGCCGGCAGCACCGTAAAACAAAAAATCACCCTACAGCAGGGGATCCCCATCGAAAAGGCAAGGGAGATCGTGAAGCTGGTCAAGAATTCAAAGAAAAAGGCGCAAGCCTCCATCCAGGGCGACGTGGTGCGGATCAGCGGCAAGGATCGCGATACGCTGCAGGAAATTATCGCCATGGTGAAGCAGCAGGATTTCGGCATCGATCTGCAATTCACGAATTACCGCAGCAACTAAGTACCGGAGCGACCAGGAAATTGGGTACCACGACGTCCATCAACGGCAAGGAAGATTTTGACCTTCTGCGCGACGACATCGCCGCGATTGAGGAGCAATTCGGACGCGACACGATCTCAAACGTCGCGGCGATCACGGAGATCGGCGAGTACCTGCGCGCCGGCGGTGGCAAACGCATCCGCCCGGCGTTGTTGTTGCTCTCGGCAAAGCTGCTGGGGTACAAAGGCGATGGCGCGGTAAAGCTCGCTTCCGTTGTCGAGATCATCCACACCGCAACTCTCGTCCACGACGACATCATCGACGAAGCCCAGATCCGCCGCGGCCGTCCCGCCGCCAACACGCAATGGGGCAACTCGATGTGCGTGCTCGCTGGCGACTGGCTCTACATGCAGGCGTTCAAGGTCGCGGTGCAGCAACGCAATTTCCGCATCCTGGATGTCCTGATCGAACTGACGCAGCAGTTGGTCGAAGGCGAACTGCTCCAGATGGAAAAACTCGGCAAGCTGATCTCGCTGCACGAGCATCTCGATCTGATCTATCGCAAGACGGCCTGCCTGTTCTCCGTGTGCATGCGTGTCGGCGCCATCCTGGGCAGCGCCACCGCGCCTCAGGAGGAGCACCTGGGCCAGTACGGACGCGACTTGGGCATTGCCTTCCAGATCGTGGACGATGTGCTCGACCTCACCGCCTCTGAGACTGTTCTAGGCAAGCCCGTCGCCAGCGACCTTCGCGAAGGCAAGGTGACCATGTCCGTCATTCATGCGCTGGAACGCTGCACCGCCGCCGAGCGCCGCCAGATCGAGACGATTCTGCGCGACCGCGCCTTCAATGGCGTCACGCACGCCGATATCCTGACCATCCTGAACCGCTACGGCTCGCTCGAATACGCCTCCAAAGAGGCCGCCCGCTATGCCGAATCTGCGCGCGAGGCCATCTGCACATTCCCCGACTCCGAGTTCAAGCGCGCCCTGCTCTGGGCGCCCGAGTTCGTGGTAGCAAGAGAAAAGTAGCAAGCATAGCGACGTTACTTGTCCCATGACCCATCTACTCTCATCGATTTCGCACCACGGCTACTTGCTCCTGGCGCTGGTGTGTCTCGCGGAAGCCATAGGCCTTCCGCTACCCGCTGCCCTCGCCCTGTTGACGGCCGGCGCCGTCTCGGCCTATGGAGATCTCCACTTCTATCTGGTCTTCGCCGTCGCCCTGCTCTCGATGATGGCTGGCGATCTCCTTCTCTATTTCCTGGGCCGGGTCAGCGGCTGGGCCTTGCTCGGCCTGCTTTGCCGCCTCTCGGCGAATCCGGAAACCTGCATTCTGCGCTCGGCGGAATATTTTTACCGCCGCGGCAAGCTCACGCTGCTCTTTGCCAAGTTCATCCCCGGCATTAACACTATGTCTCCGCCGCTCGCCGGCAGCATGAGAATGCGCCTGGGAGATTTTCTGCAATTCGACAGCCTGGGAGCCGCTTTCTACGTCGGCGCTTACGCCGCCGTGGGTTATCTCTTCAGTGACGCCCTGCGCGCCATCACCCGCGGACTCCGTTCCGCGGGCTTCGCCGCCGAGGTCGTCTTCGCCATCGGCCTGGCAGCATACGTCGTCTACCGGATATGGATCTACCGCAAATATCGTTTACTGGACGTGATTCCACGTATCCCAGCGCAAGAGCTCGCCAAGAGATTAGCCGACGATGCGGCCCGCAACTTGCTGATCGCGGATGTCCGCAGCCACGGCTACTACGATGCCGATTCCGAGCGCATTGCCGGATCCATCCGCATCGAACCCAACAACCTCATCGAAGAGGTCAAAAACCTTCCCAAGGAGCGAGAGATTTATCTCTACTGCACTTGAGCGCGCGAAGCCACGAGCGCCCGGGTGGCGCGACAACTACAAGATCTCGGATTCAAGGTATTCGTCATAGCTGGAGGCCTGCGCGCGTGGCGCAAAGCCGGACAACCGACGGAGCGAGTCCCCCACGACGACCTGGTTAAACTGCCCACCTTCAGCTAGACGGCATTCTTGACGTAGGGACGTGACCTGCGTCCTTGGCAGAGTACTCGCACTTTGCTATCGTCACCTCATGGGGCGAACGACAAAGCTTTGCGGAGTGATTCTAGCGGCCGGCGATTCTTCACGCATGGGCCGCGACAAGGCACTGCTGCCGTGGCCGCCGGATTCCGCGACCGACACGTTTCTCTCCGCCGCCATACGCCTGTTCCTTTCCCATGTCGACGTAGTGCTGGTAGTCGTTGGCAAGAATGAATCCGCCTTGGCTCCCATTGTGTACGCCAATGGCGCGTCAATGGTGGTGAATCCCGAACCCGAGCGCGGCCAGTTCAGCTCGCTGCAAGCCGGACTGCAAGAGATTCTCAACCGTGGAAGCGATGCCGCCATGGTCACGCTAGTCGATCGCCCTCCGGTCCGCATGGAGACGATTGCCAAGCAATGCGTC
>CAVZUP010000224.1:0-11007 GCA_963778255.1 uncultured Acidobacteriaceae bacterium | reverse complement strand
CCACGTATTGCTGAGACGCTCGTTCCCTCCCTCGAACGAGTAACCACACCGGCAACTGCTTAGTAGTGCACCCACCTCCGTAACCAAGTAACCAATTGCGCTTCGGTTCCCCTTCGGTTTAACTAAAGGGTAACCTCGGTTGAGACACACTACCGCACGGCCTCGAAGGAGTTGACTTTGGTCGAAGACCCGTCATGGGAAATGGCGCTGCTCGCCACCGTGCAGAGCTTCTACCAGCGGCTGCTCAGCGATCAACTCGGCGGCGAGCTGCCCATTCCCGCCAAACTCTCTACTGAGGCCATCAGCCACGCCTCCGACGTGCGCTCCACCCTCGCCCAGATGCACCTCTGGATTCAGCTCCTCGACATGGCCATCACGCCCGCCATGCTGCGGCTGGGTGTGCAATCGGACCTTGATCCCGAGGTGGCTGAAGCGCTGCTGCGCTATTTTGCGCGCCACCGCGATGATTCCGGCGCCAACCGCGACAAAACTGATCTCGTCACAACGTTTCTGTTCCGCCATCCTCGAGTGCCTGGCCAGTGGGACCGGCGCGGCTATGGCCTCGATGGATCGATTCCGCTGTCACCGTTTGAAATTGCGCTGCTGGAAATTCTTTCTGAGTCCGACGTACCCGTGCTCCCGGAAAGTCACGTGCAGTTGCTCCGCGAGTTTGACCCGCTGCTCGACCAGGCAAACCGCTTTCGGGATTTCAGCGCCCTCATGGATTCCGGCATCATCCAGCGGGTTCGCGAGTTGAAAGCCTCGCTCGGCGAATCGATTTACCACCCCGGAGTGCTGGCTACGCTCGCGCCCTATAACGCCGCATTTGGCGACCGCTTCCATAAGTTGTTCGACACGGCCACGCAAGAGATCAAGGATTTCGCCAGGCGTATTGACGAAGCCGGCGGCAGCATTCTCGGCACCATCGACGGCATCGAAATCACCGTCGATCATGTGGCCGCTCTGAACCAGGGAGTCTTGTTAAAGATCGACTACAGTTCGGCCCTGGAAAAATTCCGACGTATTTCTCAGCTGAAAAAAGAATTGGAGCGCAGGCCGCCAATCCGGCGCGTGCATCCAGCGCCCCTGCACTCCGAGCACGCTGTGGGCGCGGGCGGCGCGGCAGCAGCACCGGCGCTCGTTCCCAATTATGTTCCCGCAGCCATCACACCCCAGGCTCTTGCCGTCGAAGAAGCCAAGTTGAAGAGAGTGGAAGAATCCATCCGTGTTTTCGTGCGTGTCGCCGATCCCAAGTTCCGCCAGATCGTCCCCATGCGCTATTTCAATCTGATGCTCAGTCCCGTCGAAGTGGAAGTGTGCATCGCCGACCTCGAACCAACGGGCATGCCAGCGGACGCCGCGAGAATGCTGCTGCGCACGGCCGCAATGACCGCACGCATCATGACAGAAATCGAAGAACTGAAACGCTCGCGAAATTCCCGCTCCGGCTGGAAGCTGCACGCTGATTCACTGGGAATCCTCATCGACCTCGCTCGCCGCCACGGCGAAGCCGTGGAACGCCTGGCATCGAGCATCGCTCCACCAGCAGAGAAGCCTTCCATCAGGGAGGCTCTCCGAAAATCGCTCGGCAAGTTGCGCGAGCGCGCCGCCGAAGCCGCAAATCTCATCGGAGAGGCGTAATCACAAAACAAATAGGGACAGGCTCTTCGCCTGTCCCTATTCCCTAAGCGCAAATCCAAGCAAGCCGCCACCCACTAGTGAATATCGAACTGCTCCTGGTGCAGCGCCGGATCGGATTTCACGATGATCGTCTTCTTCGTGAGCTCTTCCATTTCATTCAGCAGTTTCGCGTTATTCGCCTTCAGCACTTTCGCTACCTCGGGATTCACGCGTAGCATCACGTCGCTGTGCTCCAGATGGCTCGAGATCTTGCGCATTTCGACATAGACCTCGTTGCAGACGGTGCTTACCGACTTGACGAAGCCCGTCGACTGGCAATACGGACACGGCGACCCAATCGTCCGTTCCAGCGACTGCTTGACCCGCTTGCGCGTAATCGCGACCAGTCCGAAATCGTTGAACTGCAGCACCTTTGACGGTGCCCGATCGAGGCGCAGCGCCTCTTCCAGCGCCTGCATTACTTTTTGCCGGTTGCGGCGCTCATCCATATCGATGAAGTCGATGATGATGATGCCGCCCAGATCGCGTAGCCGCACCTGGCGCACGATTTCCTTGATCGCATCCACGTTCGTCTTCACGATCGTGTCTTCCAGGCGAGCCGTCTTGCCGACGTACTTGCCGGTGTTCACGTCAATCGCGACCAGCGCTTCCGTCTGATTGATCACGATGTAGCCACCGCTCTTCAGCCAGACTTTCGACTTCAGCGCCTTGTTGATTTCCTCGTTCAGCCCGAACTGATCGTAAAGCGGAGTCTCCTTCGTGTAGAGCTTGACGCGCTTGACCAGCGCTGGTTGGAAGCGGTTGGCAAAACGCACAATGCGTTCGTATTCCTGCTCGGTATCGACCCAGATGGCGGAAAAATCCGAGCTCACCTGATCGCGCAGCACACGCTCCACCACGTTCAGGTCGTGATAAATCAGCGCCGGAGCTTTACTGCTGTCGGACCGCGTCTTGATTTCGGTCCACAGGTTTTTCAGGAAGCGAATGTCGGCGCGCAACTCCTCGTCCGAAGCGCCAGCCGCCGCGGTCCGCACAATGAAACCGCCGCCCCCGTTTTCCCGTTCACTCTGGATGATCCGCTTCAGCCGCAGCCGCTCTTCTTCCGATGCGATCTTGCGCGACACGCCAGTGTGGTTCACCGTCGGCATGAAGACCAGGAAGCGTCCCGGCAGCGCAATGTGACTGGTGATGCGCGCGCCCTTCTTTGCGATCGGCTCCTTCGCGATCTGGATCAGCACTTCCTGCCCTTCTTTGAGCAGTTCGCTGATCTGCGGCACCACCGTGTTTTCACGGCTGCGGAAGCGCCGTCCACCGCGCCGTCCGCGCCCTCGATCGAAACCGCGTTCCGGTCCCCTACGCTGCGTGCGCTGCAACAGCCTCGCCTCGGGTGCGGGACCGCGAACTTCCGCGCTCGCATCCACCGTGCCGTCGCCAATCGCCTCGGCCTCCAGCAGCGCCTCGGCTTCGGCTTGCGCCTCTTCGAGTTCCAACTCCTCCGCTTCCCGCTCTTCGGCTTCGACTTCCGCTTCCAGCACAGCCTCGGGAACCGCTTCTCCGTTCGCCGCCGGTTCTCCTGCCGCCAGTTCCAGAGCGATCTCTCCGACTCCGGATTCCGTCAGCTCTCCACCAGCCGCGCGTGTCTCTACTTCCATTTCCTCGAAGCCCTCATCGTCACCCGGCTCTTCGCCGTACGACACGAGATCGGCTTCCTCTTCCTCAATCTCCTGCTCCTCCACCGCGCCGTGCGCAACTTCCTGTGGAGCATGTTGTGGAACATCGTGCGCGACCTGCGGGGCAGCCGCAAATTCGACTTCGCGCGGCGTCTCGTGGATCTCGGCCTGTGGCGCAGGCTCAGCCTCCGCAGCAGCGACGTGCGCCTCGTTCCGGAATTCCACGATTTCCGTCGCTAGGCTGGCAGCGGCTCCTTGTACTTCTTCCTCAACTTCTGCTTCCGGCACGTGCTCATGCTGTTCATGAAGCGGTTCGGCAGCCTCCGCCGCGAAGATAGGCTCATCCTCGGGAAAGCTGGCGACAACTGCGTCCGCGTCCGGCACCGGCAACTGCGCCACGGACGAGTTCTCCACCGCCGCAGCCGGAGCTTCGCTCCCGCTCTGACCGAGGCCCTGGCGCTGGTACTTCGAAATCGATTCACCGGGGAGCAGGATCGGTTGATATCCCGGAGGCGGGCCGTAATCGTAGTCGTGACCCACCCGAGCAACCGGCGCGGGCCGCTGGAATCGCGAGTCCGACCCGCTTCGTCCAGAACGGTCGCCCCGGCCCGAACGGTCGTTTCTCGATTCTCCGCGAGGCTCACCGCTGGTTTCGCTCCGAGGCTCGCTTCGAGGTTCACTTCGCACTTCGCTGCGTTCCGGACGCTCGCTGCGATCCGCGCTCGGTCCACGCCCAATCTCTCCACGACGTCCGCGTCGGCGCCGCCGTCCACGAAATTCACGCGGTGCGCCCGGCGCGATGCCCGCAGCTTCCGAACCACCCGCCCCCAGATCGTCTCCCTCACCCTCCAGGGTGCCGGCGTCGGCAAGCTGCCCTTCGGCTGCGCCTGCCGCTTCGAATCCGTTACGCGGACGCGCCTCCACCACCGGACGGTTCGCCGGAATTGGCTCATCCAGATCCTCGTCCTGCTGTTCTAAATCCATGAAATCGGAGACGTAAAGAAACGCGTCTCGTTCCAACCCGATGTCGACGAAAGCCGACTGCATGCCTGGCAGCACGCGGGTAACCCGGCCCTTATAAATCGAGCCGGCTAAGGTGTATTCGTTTTCTCGTTCGAGGTAAATTTCGGCTAGCTGATCATCTTCCGTGATCCCCACTTTGGTCTCGTGGGGCGTGGCTGATACATACAATTCCTTGTTCATTTCTACTCCGGTTTTCTTTACCGGACCAGAAGCGCAAGGCGGACCGAAGATCGATAGCGTTCAGCGCCGCTCCGGGTAGGAACGGGCGCGGTCCTGGAGTTCCTTCCGGGACCCACACTGCAGTGAATTTTTCTTACTCGTCTGCACTGATCGCGTTAAGCCTTCCGTCAGGTCTGTGGCCACTCCTCGCGTTCACGCTGAGGGGGCCGTTCCCCGCCTGACTAGCTTCAATCCTGTCCGGCTTCGACTTCTGCCGGCATTTCTGCCCTCCTTTTTCGCGAGGGCCTTCGTAATCTTGTTTCCTGCCTGATCTTGCTTTGTAGCGCCCTTCGGAAGGGCGTCCCAACTTCTGCCCACCGTTTCAGTTCACAAAACGGCGCATCCTGACGTTCATGACCATCCCCAGCGCCAAGAACATGAAAAGAACGGAAGACCCGCCGTAGCTCATGAGCGGCAGCGGTATTCCCGTGACCGGCATAAAGCCAACCACCATGCCGACGTTGACCAGGATATGAAAGCTAAGCACAGCCACCACACCCATCACCAGGAATGCCCCGGCGCGGTCGGGCGCCGTTTGTGCATTCTGGGTCAACCGCATCAGCACAATAAAGTATAACAGCAGAACCGCCAGAGCTCCTACAAACCCGTGTTCCTCGGCAAACGCGGCAAAAATGAAGTCGGTCTGCGGCACCGGCAGAAACGCCAGATGCGTCTGCGACCCCTGGCTGCTGCCAAAGATCCCCCCCGACCCCACCGCAATCTTGGATTGATTGACCTGGTACCCGGAGCCCTGGCTGTCCGCCTCCGGGTTCATAAAGCTGGTCAACCGTTCCTTCTGATACGACTTCAACACCTTCATCCAGGCCACCGGAACCAGTAACCCGGCAATCATCAACACGATGAGCGCCTGCTTCCAGCGCAATCCGCCCAGAAACAGACCCATGACCGCCACTGGCAGATAAGTGAGCGCCGTCCCCAGGTCTGGTTGCGCCAGTACCATGAGCATGGGGAACCCGACGATCATGCCCGCCTTGATAAAGTCCGGCCACGACAGTTCCCGCTCATGCAAGTCCGCAAAATATTTGGCCACCGCCAGAATCAGCACCAGCTTGACCCACTCCGACGGCTGAAAATGTCCGCCCCCCGGCATCTTGATCCAGCGCCGCGCCCCCAGGTATTTCTGCCCGAACAGAATCACCGCAATCAAGGAGGCCAGCGATGCGATGTACATCCAGTGGACCTGTTCCAGCAGCGCTTGATAGTTGAGCAGGCTGACCAGAAACATCGCGCCCACGCCCGCCAGAATCCAGTAGATTTGTTTGATGTGTGATCCGGCGAATTTCGTGTGCTCGGTCGCGCTGTGAATCTGCATCACGCCCAGAGCGCAGATCGCCAGCACAAAGCCCATCAGGACCCAGTCGAAATCTCGGTAGGAAACGTAGCGCGACATGGATTCAGTCGCCCACCCCAGAACTCATGGGCAAAACCATACAGCAAGACTCACTCGCGGAAATTACTGGCAGGAACTGTCCGGACATGACGGACTCAGCGGAGCTCCCGACCTGGTCAACACCCAAACCGTAGCCCCGCCCACGGCAGCCAAGCCGCCGATCACCACCGGCGTCGAACTCATGATTCCACCCATTCCGGCCGCCGAAGCCCCGCTGCTGTGCCGGTGTTTCTTCTTCTTTTTCTCCGGGTCTGACGTGTCGTCCCGCGTGGTCTGCTGCCCCTGCAAGACAGTGGTGGTCGTTCCCTTATCGTCCTGCACCGTCACATCGCCCTTGTTGGCCGCGATCTGCACGCGCCCATCGACATCGGTCACCTGAAACTCGGTCCACGAATCGGCTGCCGGCTTCACCGTCACATCGCCGGCTCGTGCCGCCAGCCCGCGCCCGGTGGTCACTCGCACCGCGCCGTGCTCCAACTCGACTGCCGCGCCCTCAAACTTCACCAGCGAGTCCGCCAGCACCATCACATTCGATCCCTTTGATTGAATGCTCGCCGTCGAATCGGGACGCGTCTGCAGCAGGTCGCCCAGGAACACGGCTGCCGACTTCGGCGCCTCGCTCCCATTCAGCCAAGCCGCACCATTCGTGTACAACATGGCCGAGGCCGTCTCTCCTGCCAGCATCGCTTGCGCCGGAAACAGGATTGCCAGCATGCAGCATACCGCCGACCGAAACCTTGACTCTGACATGGGTTCGGATCACTCCCGCATTTCTGGATTTTTGTTTATCGTAAGCTGCAATGGCTTACAGGTCAATGCGTTTATTCCGCGGCGTGCACTCCTGAGTCACTAGGGGAGTTCTGATGACATCCACGCTCGACGAGCTTACCCTGCCCGAAGCCGGAGGTCCCAGTCAGAGTCCACCAGATCGGCAACCACCTGCCCCGCCAGCATCGTACCCTTCAGCCCTTCGATGCGGACCGTCATCCAGCGGTTGGCCTCATGATGCCCGGAAATTCGCATCTTCAAATAGTTGTCGGTCAGCGCCTCGGTGAAATCCGCGCCGCCCGTTTGCAGCGTGATCGTTTTGACCGCCGTGCCAACAAGCGACCGCATGAACTCCGCATTTTTCTCCGACGCAATCTCTCGCAGCACCCGATTTCTTTCCCGCGCCACGGCCACCGGAACCTGCCCCGCCTGCTCTGCCGCCGGCGTTCCCGGACGCGCCGAATACGTAAACACGTGCAGATAAGTAAACGGCAATTCTTCGATCATGCGCCGCGTCTCGTCAAATTCCGATTCCGTCTCGCCCGGAAAACCCACCATCACGTCGGCGCCAATCGCCGCCGTCGGCATGACCGCACGAATCTTCAGGATCTTCTCGCGGTAATGCCAAGGCCGGTATTTGCGATGCATCCGCCGCAACACCGCATCGCTCCCCGACTGCATGGGCACATGCGCATGTTTCGCAATCCGCGGAGACGCAGCCACCAGCGCAATCAGCTCATCGCTCCAATCCATAGGCTCGACCGAACTGATGCGCAATTTCTCAAGCGAAGTCTGCTCCAGAACGGCGCGAATCAGGTCGACTAGTCGTCGGTCGTTAGTCGTCGGTCGCTCGGGGTTCGATTTCGACTGCTGGCTGGAAATCACAGGACTGAAAGGTTCTTGCTCGCCAACGACGAACGACCGACGACCAACGACTAAGTCTCTTCCCCACCGCCCCAAATTGATCCCCGAAATCACCACCTCGCGATAACCCGCTTCGACCAGCGTCCGCACTTCCGCGATCACGCGCTCGCCGGGCAGCGAACGGCTCTGCCCCCGCACATACGGAATCACGCAGAACGAGCAGCGATTGTCGCATCCATCCTGCACCTTAAGGTTCGGACGCGTCCGCTCATTGGCCGCTTCAAATACCGGAGCCGCCAGCAACTCCGTGTGCGCAAAAATATCCCCCACAATCACTTTATGGGCGTCGCTCGGGGGTCGTTCGCGGGGAGGGTTCAGTCGTTGGTCGTCAGTCGTCGGGCGCTCGGGATTCGACTCGGACCGCTGGCTGGAAAGCGTGGCGCCAATCGGCTCTTGCTCGCCAACGACCAACGACTGCCGACCAACGACCCGGTCTTCACCGGCCAACGAGCGATCGCTAACAGAAAGCTGTGCCAGTGAAACAAATCCCCCCGAAGAAGAGGTCGCAATCTCCGCCGCCTGGTGCTTGTGCGAGTTTCCCACCACCCAGGTCACGCCCGGCAGCGCCGCCAGTTCCTCCGGCGCGCGCTGCGCGTAGCAGCCGGTCACCAGAATGCGGCAATCCGGATTCACCCGTTGCAGCCGCCGTATCGATGCACGCGCATCCTTATCCGCGCCCTCAGTCACAGTGCAGGTATTCAGCACCACGATTTCGGCGTCGCGAGCCGCTCCGGCCCGCTCCAGTCCGCGCTCCAGAAATTGCCGTTCCAGCGCCGCCCCATCGGCCTGCGTAGCGCGACAGCCGAAATTCTCTATGTAGAAGCGAGCCACGCTCCTATACTATAATGAGTGGATGTCGCGGCTGAAGCTCCCGGAGCTGATTCCGTCCTGCACTGCATCTCCAACTCCCCCGCGAGAGGTGCACCATGAAACGCCGCATTCTTCTTGTCGATGACGATCTCGCCGTCCTGCTGACCCTCAAAGCCGTTCTCGAACTCCACGGCTTTGAAGTCGAAGCCGCCGCCAGTTCCGCCGAAGCCTTTGCCCGCATGAAGTCCGGCATCTACCAGACGGTGATCAGCGATTTGCACATGGAGACCGAAGACGCCGGCCTGGAAGTCCTGCGCACGGCGCGCGGCCAGTCTTATCATCCCGCGACCGCCCTGCTCACCGCCTATCCCCCCTCCGACGAACACGGGGACGAAGCAGATTGGACGAGAGAAAACTCAGATTCGGTGCTCATCAAGCCGGTCGGCACCGGCGATCTCCTACGTCAGGTGGAGGCCCTGCTCATCCGCCACGCCGATAAGCAAAACTCCGCGCGTGAGGCGCAAGAAGCCAAGCACCGCGCGGGATGAGCATCCCGCCGGCCACGCTTCCCTCAAGAATTCACTCTTGGACGATCATTCTCCGGATCATTCTCCGAATCGTTACTTCGAATGATCGGAAAATAATCAGGCGCTCGCTGTCTGCCGCCCCTGCTGAAAGCATTCGCGGCACAGCACCGGCCGTCCTTGCGTCGGACGAAACGGCACCGTGGTCTCTTTCCCGCATTGCGAGCAGTTCGTACGGGTCTCCGTCTTCGTGTAGGAATGCCCGTGCGACGGTCCCGACGATGTGGCTCCAAGCACGGCCACTCGCTTGCCCTTGCAGTTCTTGCAGCGTTTGGGTTCGTTCTTGAACTGCTTGTCGTGGAAGAACAGCTGTTCACCGGCTGTGAACACGAAATCCGTGCCACAATCGATGCACCTTAATACCTTATCCTGGTATTCCATTGGAGAGGCGCTCCCAGCGCGTCCCTGCTCTGCACGGGAGACCCGAATAGGGAAGTGATCCGGTTCACAACGTGGGCAGGAGATTTACCATCCCCCTCATACTTATCCCTGGACTCGGCCCGCCACACGGTGTGCTCCGCATGGTTACTGCTTTACTGATATTGATCCAACCTGACATTCCACCGGGGAAGATGGAACAACCCGCCTACAAACCATCCGCGAACATGCGACCTGCCGCGGCTCCAACTTCGAGGCTAGGAACGGGCCGCCCTCACCTGCGAGCGGCCCGCTTTCCTTAGTCCTGTTCCTTGCGTGCTTTCTTGCGGCTGCGTTTGCGAGCCAGCGCTTCTTTTACGCGCTTCCTCTCGCCGGGCTTCAGGTAAAACGAGTGACGTTTTACTTCCTTGATAATGTCCTCGGTTTGTACCTTCCGTTTGAACCGCCGCAGAGCGTTTTCGAGGGATTCACCCTCTTGAAGTCGAACTTCCGCCAACGGACTACACCCCCCTGCTCGCCCTAACTGGACTCGTTAGTTATGGCAAGCAATGTACCTCTAAGTCAAGTAGAATGTGCGGAAATCTCTACAATTCTTAGAAATCCAGCCGCATCGAAAACTGCATCTGCCGCGGAGCAAATGCGCTCATCGCCTTCATCAGGCTTGTAGGTTGCTGATAATAAGCCGGATAGGGAGCTCCTCCCGACACCGGGTACTGTGTGTATTTGATGAATTGTCCGGCCAGGTTGTAGTAGCCGTTGTCACTCACTTCGTACCTCTGATTGTCGCGATTGAACAAATTGAACGACTCCGCGGTCAGTTCCAGACGATACCGTTCCCCCAGATTCAACCTTCTTCCCAGCCGTAAATCCGTAGTCGCGTAGTCCGGCCCGACAAACGCATTGCGCCCGTATCCCGACAATCGGTCATTGCTTGTGTTTCCGTCCTGATTCGGATCGCCCGACACCGTCGCGTTCGCCGGCCGTCCGCTGCCCATCGTCACGATCCCGGAAATCTTCCAGCGATCGAACATCGCCGCTAAGACTTTCTGCCGTTCCGCAAACGGATTCGGCTCCTCAATCGCGGAAATCGACAGCCGCTGCCGCTGGTCCGTAACGCTCGACGCCTTCTCGCTCTTCGGCGCAAACGGATTCTGCACCGTCGACGTTGCCGTCGTAGGAGCATCCTGTCCGTTGTCGATCGCGTGCGCCCAGGTGTAAGCCAAGCGGAAATCCATACCCTTCGACATCCGCCGCCGCACCGACACCGTCATACCGTTATAAAAGCTCGAACCCGCGCTCTGGTACTGGTTGATTGCCCCCAGTTGCGGAATCCGACGCGCCAGCGGATTGATGCAAGGCGGATAAGGACAGCTAACCGTGCCGCTCGTCTGCCACGTGGCAAACGACTCCACGTTATAAAACGCATTCTGAAACGTGTAGCCAGTCGGATCGTAGATCGGATAACTGTAATAAGTCGGCGCCGGTAAATTGACATCGACCGCCCGGATCATATCCACGCCATGCGTGTACAGATAAGACACGGTCCCCATGAACCCGCCGCCCAACTCCCGCTCCAGGC
>CAVZUP010000223.1:0-12862 GCA_963778255.1 uncultured Acidobacteriaceae bacterium | reverse complement strand
GATGGGCCAGGTCCCTCGAGCGCGTTCTCAATGTCTTCCTTGCTGTTGATCTGTTTCGCGAGTAAGAACGCCTTGCGATAGCAGTCCAGCGCGCGCGGCAAATCTCCGCTATCCCGGTATACATATCCGCTGTTGTTGAGCCATTTGAGTTCGTTGCGTACGCTACCCAACCGCGATGCGGACTGCTCTGCTAATTGAAACTGATCCAACGCCCTCTCATGATCGCCAGCAATACGTAGTCTTGTTAGTCGAGCAGATGTAACAAAACCGGATTCCTGCCCGAGCAACCCTACTTCTACGATCATCTGAACGCCCGCGAACTGCTCACCTACTACGCGCAGCTTTCCGGAGTTCCGGCGAAAGGCCTCTCGGCACGCGTCGACCAGATGCTCGCCCGCGTCGGATTAAGCGATTCGGCGGGAGTTCAGCTGCGCAAATTCTCCAAGGGAATGTTGCAGCGTGTAGGCTTGGCGCAGGCTATCCTGCACGACCCCAAGCTGGTATTTCTAGACGAGCCCATGTCTGGACTGGACCCCATGGGCCGGCGCGAGGTGAGGGACCTGATCCAGCAGCTGCGGAATGAAGGCAAAACGGTTTTCTTTTCCACCCACATCCTTTCGGACGCCGAGGCTCTTTGCGACCGCGTGGGCATCATCCACCAGGGCGAGTTGCGCGGCGTGGGAGCAGTCGCCGACCTGACGTCCGATGCGAAAGGCAAAATCGAAATCATCTTCTACGCGCAGAAAGTTCCGCCAGCTTTGGCCAGCCTGGGAGCGGACGCGCGCATCAGCGGCGACATGATCAACGCCGTGTTGCCCGAAGAGCAGCAGGATGCCGCGCTAGAAATCCTGCGCCGCGAGCGCCTCAAACTGATTTCGTTGGCCCCGGTGCGCAGTTCTCTGGAAGAGTATTACATCCAGAAACTGCAGCCCAATGGAACTCCTGAAAAAGAGAACCGGAAAGGGGCGGGAGTATGAACGCCGCGGGCACGAATACCGGCAGCACAAATACACGCATCGGCTGCATCGCCTTCAACACCTTCCGCGAAGCGGTGCGCGACCGCGTTCTCTATAACCTGATCGCCTTCGCGCTGCTGATCTCCGGCGCGGCCATTCTGGTCGGAGAAATTTCCATCGACATCGAGCGCCTGGTCGTCGTCAACCTCGGCCTGACTGCCGTCTCCCTGTTCGGAATGGTGATTGCCATCTTCATCGGCATCGGCCTGGTCTCCAAAGAAATCGACAAACGCACGCTCTACACCGTGCTCTCGCGACCCGTCCGCCGCTGGGAGTTCGTCGTGGGCAAGTTCTTCGGTCTCACCGGAACTCTGGTCGTGAACACCTTCTTCATGGCGCTCGGCGTGTTCCTGGCACTGCTCTATGTCGCGCACAAGTTCGAAAAAGTGGACGCCTGGGTACTGGTTGCGCTCTACTTCATCGTCTTGCAGTTCTTCATCGTGTGCGCACTGGCGCTGTTCTTCTCGTCCTTTTCCACGCCCTTGATGTCGGCGGTCTTCACTTTCGCGTTGTTCGTAATCGGGAGTTTGTCCGAAGATCTGCGCGGCTTCGCCCGAATCACGCACGGGCTCGGTGGTACACTGGCCACGGCCATCGCCTACCTGGTGCCAAATTTTTCCGCCTTGAATGTAATCAGCCAGGTGGCGCATGGCGATCCCGTAGCCGGACGCCTGATCCTGTACAACACCGTCTACGCGCTGCTGTATTCCACGATGGCTATTTCCGGAGCGGTGCTGATCTTCCAGCGCCGGAATTTGAAATGAAAATGAGTGCGACCCGCCGCGTGAACCTGGTAGCGACCGCCGTGCTACTCCTCTCGCTGGCTGGCGCCATGGCGACGCTCTATGCCGTCGACCACCTCCGGCGGGACTCGGTCGCGCAGCAGGCGCTCTATATTCGATCTTCGAGGGTGCTGCGCCGGATGAGCCTGGGCTACACCGGGCTGCTCGCCGACATTTACTGGACACGCGCCGTACAGTATTTCGGAGACCAGCATCACGCCCAGTCCGGCGACTTCCGTCTGCTCGCCCCGTTACTCGAAGTCACCACCGAACTCGATCCCAAGCTGTTGCCAGCTTACCAGTTCGGAGCCAACTTTCTGGCCCCGCAACCGCCCGCCGGCGCCGGCTTGCCCGGAGCCGCACTCGACCTCATGAAGTACGGCATCGAGCACAATCCCGACCAGTGGAAGCTCTACTACAACCTGGGCTTCCTCTACTACACCGAGTTCAAGGACTACGCCAAGGCCGCCGAGGCCTTCAAGCAGGGATCGACCCTCCCGGTCACCAACGAATTCATGCCCATCCTGGCCGCGCGCATGGCGCAGCACGCTGGAGAATTCGACACCGCCCGCATGTTGTGGGTCACCACCTACCAGAGCACCAAGGAAGGGCGTATCCGCCAGAACGCGGTCGAACATCTGCTCGCCCTGCAAGTCGATGAAGAGGTCACCCGCCTGGAGCAAGTCGTCGAAAAATACCGCGACCAGAGCGGGCACTTGCCCGCCACCATGGCCGACCTGGAGCACGCTGGCTTTATCCGAGGAACGCCCATCGACCCCAAAGGACACCCTTACAAGCTGATGCCCGATGGCCGCATCGAAGTGCAGGAACCCGAGAAAATCTACTTCATTACCAAAGGTCTCCCGCCCGGGGCCACCCCACCGCAACCCCCGCGCGAAACTCCGTCAAGTTCAAAGTAGCCATCACCAGGTTTCCTCCGTGCACCCTGTGGTTCGAGCTTTCTCTCCGTTGCAATCCACCGTTAGCAGCTCTTGGTTCCTACATTTGCTAGCATCCTTAGAGTGTCTTCAAAGCAAAGAGTGTCCTCAAACCAACAATTCTGGAGCGCTTTCCGATCTTGGTGGCGAGAACAAGCGCAAGAAAAAGGCGTCGCCCGAGCAACTGCCCTGCTCCTCCGTAACCTCTGGACTTTCCTCCGCGACTCCACGCCCGAACGCCGCCGCCAGCGCTACGGCGACATGGACTACGACTGGGAGCATCGCGTCAACACCACCAGCGGCACCGTAACCTGGCAAGCCCGGCTGCTGGGATTATTCCATTCGCCCTACCAGCCCACCGACCCGTCCCTGTTTCACGAGATGATGGCCAGCCTGCCCATCCAGTTCGAGCAATTCACCTTCATCGACCTGGGTTCAGGCAAAGGACGTACCCTGCTCATGGCCTCCGACTATCCGTTCAGAAAAATAATCGGAGTAGAGCTGATTGAGGAATTGCATAAAGCAGCGGAGGAGAACATCAGCGCCTACCACTCTCCAACCCAGCGCTGCGAGCACATCGAGGCCGTCTGCGCCGACGCCACCGAGTTTATTTTCCCGGTTACACCTTTGCTGTTGTACCTATTCAATCCGCTGCCGGAATCGGGCTTGCGACGCGTAGTGCACAACCTCGAGCAATCTTTACAGCAATCGCCCAGACCGATCTGGATCGTCTACCACAATCCTGCGCTCGAGCCCGCGCTGGCCGCGTCGCCTCTTCTCGAAAAAGCCGCCTCAACCCCGCACTATTCGCTCTACAGAACCAAAGCAGAATGCTAGCGGTTCTCGCCTACAGACCCAAAGCCTGCACTTGCTCTTCCGTTTCATAGCCGAGCCAGTGGGCAACCTCATGCCAGACGACTCGTTTCACTTCGCCCCGCAGATTTCCTCTTGAGCAGCGCAGAATCGGACCACGAAAAACAAAAATCAAATCGGGAGCCACTCTCATTTGCAGGTGCGACTGTTTCGTCCTGATGACTCCCCGATAGCATCCCAACATTTCCGTTCCGCGAGGCCATTTCTTTTCCCGCAACACGTCCTCGGGAGGCTCTTCGGCGACCTGAATTCCCGGGAAATCGGGCTGATCCCGAACTTCTTGCGGCAGCGTGCTGTAGGCCCACTCGACAATCTCGTCGAAGGTCTCTGGATTTGTAGCGCCGACCATGAGAGCACTCTACCACCGGGGCATTCCTTGGACGCTGCGCGTCAGGGAGCGCGCAAGACGTTCAAAACCCCTGTTTTGAGTGCAATCGTGCGAGTGCGCTTCATGCGGCAAAATCGCGGGCAAAACCCTCTTTTTTCTACTACCAGATGGTTGCGCTTTACTGCGCGGACGTGATGGTGAGCGTTCCGTTAACAAACGTGAAGTTGTAGTTCTCCGTCCACAGGCTGCCCTGGGTGACAGTAATCGGGTAAGTCCCTGGTGGTGAACTGCTGGTAGCCGTCGTGCTTATCGACGCGCTTCCGCTGAGGACTGACGAGTTTTGCCCATTGACGAATCCGGTAACGGTATAGCTCAAGGCGGGCACTGGCTGGCCCTGCGCTATCGTCTGGTTGTTCGCCGTGACTGTGAGCGGCGCTTGGGTAATGAAGAGGGTGCCGGGCACGAAGAAGAAAGTGTAGTTGGGGGCGGTGAGTTTGCCGCGGGAGATCTTGATGGGGTAGTTGCCCCAGGGGTAATACGCGTCGGCGGTGGTGGAGATCGCGGGCGCTCCCGTAGCGGTACCGCCGTCAAGGGTATAGCTGAAGGCCGGATTTGCCGCTCCATAGATGCGGGTGGCACTGTTCGCGATTACCGTAAGTCGGGGCAACGTGACATTCGGGACACGTGGCTGCTCCGGTTGTCCTTGAGCCTGTATCCCCAGCCAACGCGCCTCGCCCGCCACAAAAATGTCGCCGGGAATCCCGGTGCTAGTCGTGGAACCGAGCACGACCGTGTAGTGCCCGGTCTTGTCCGGATACACATTCTGGGTTTCCAGCCACAGCGGAGCACCTCCCTCCGCGTCCTTGTACAGAGCAAACGTAACCCCCACCACGCCGGTCAGCGCTTTGCCATGGTCGTCGGTTAATACGCCGCTGAAGCTGACCAGCGGCGGCGCGACTGCCGTGCTGCCCGTGCTCGCTCCAGCGGGTTGCTGGGCCAACATCGAAAGAACGCAGCAGGGCAGCAACAGGCATGCGCATAGCCATACATTTCTGCGCGACATAAACTCCCCTTGATCGGCTGCTCGTGAACTTGGATCATTCGCCTCAGCCGGTATACGTCTCAACTGGCTTGAACCGCTGTTCGGCGAAGCGAGACGCATTCATGAGACACGAATTGGTGCGTCCTGTCAGTGAGACTTGTCACATCTTGATGTGGCGGTAATGGCTAAGAGCCAGACAGTCAACTAGCAAAATCCCCGTAAACAGGCCTTGGCGACCTGGACGCCGTAGTTGATGTAATCGCTTCGCTATCCAGAGACAATTCGAGCTACTCATTCCTTTGTTGGGCGCGAGCCTTCCGCCGCTCCCAATCAAGCCGCCGGCCGCTTCTCCGCCTCAGCCAGCGAGCGCTGATACGCTTTCCATCCCGGACACCATCCCGTGTGCCAACGCCAGATTCTGGCAATCAGCGATTGTGGTTTTCGCTCCGCCAGCGCGCGCAGCCGGCAGGTTGCGCAGTGATGCTGCTTACCTTCCATGAGGACCTCCAGAAAAATGCCATTCTGCGATCCCGGCACCCAGTTTGTCTGTGACGCCACGGAGCATTCATTTCTGCGTAACGTCCCCTCGCTCCATGCCGGGGTAAAATCAAACCAGGGGATCTCGATTGACCGACTTTCGCATCTTCCGGCTGGGCGCAGTCCTGGCCGTTGCCGTCAGTGTCCTATGGGCCGTCGTTCCTGCGCCAGCCCAGACGAACGACATCCGCCCCCTGGCCCGCGCCGTCGACGACCACTACAACCACCTGCGCAGCCTCGAATCCGATTTCACCGAAATCTACCACGGCGATGGTCCGGACCGCGTCGAATCCGGAACCCTCTGGCTGAAAAAGCCGCGCAAGATGCGCTGGGAATACCGTTCTCCGAAAGAGAAGCTGTTTATCAGCGACGGCGATGCTGTGTGGTTTTACCTGCCGTCGGAACGGCAGCTCCGAAAAACGGCTCTGAAGAAGCTGGACGACTGGCGGTCACCACTGGCCTTCCTCTTAGGTAAAACCAAACTGGAGAATGAATTACGCGGACTTTCGAAAGTCGTGGATCAGTCGCCTCTGGTTGCCGGCGATACCCTCCTGCGCGGCGTTCCGCAGGCCATGGCGGGCCCGGTGAGCGAGGTGCAACTGGAGATCGCGCCCTCCCACCAGATCGTCCGCATCGTATTGATGGAGCCAGACGGAGCTACCACGGAGTTCCGCTTCGCCGGCTGGAAAGAAAACGTGGACTTGAGCGACACCCGCTTCAGGTTCACCCCCCCGCCGGGGGTAGAGACAGTAGAAGGAGACTTGGCACCTTAGGCCGGTGGAGAGCCGGGCGTCACACTGCTATAGCGGGGTCGATTACTTACGTACCACACGGATGGAGTGCGAACGGTAAGCGCTTTAGCAACAGAATGTTACACTTACCTCAAAAGCACAATATAGCCCCAAACCAGAAACGCGGAAGCAGACAATAGCGCATGGCACAATTCCTGGTCAAAGTCGCCGACGAACAGGGCCACCTGCGGGAGCAGTTGGAGCACGGCTATTCCGAAGCCGAGGTCCATGACCGCTTCACCCAGCAGGGCTATCTCGTTTACTGGGTCAAGCCCCGCACCCTGCTCACCCGGGGCGGCGGCAAGCGCGGCGGCAAACTGCGCCAGTCCACATTTCTGATTTTCAACCAGCAGTTTCTGACGTTGATCAAGGCCGGCCTGCCCATCCTCACCTCGCTCGATCTTCTGATCAAGCGCCAGCGGGATAAATCCCTGCTCCACCAGCTCGAAAACGTACGCGAGCGGGTCAAAGGCGGCGAGTTGCTCTCCGACGCTTTCGCCGCCCAGCAGGTGTTCCCCAAGATGTACACCACCACCCTCATGGCCGGCGAGAAGAGCGGCAGCATGGAAGAAGTCCTCGGCCGCTACATCACCTATCAGCGGATGGTGCAGACTTTCCGCAAGAAGCTTCTGGTCTCCCTCGTCTACCCGGCGCTGCTGATCTCGGTCGTGACGGTGATGCTGATTTTCCTGATTACCTACGTCGTGCCCAAGTTTGCCGACCTGTTCAACAACCTCGGCGCGGACCTCCCCGCCATCACCGTGTTCATGCTGACGATTGGCCTGAACGCGCAAAAGTACGGATGGATCGTGGCGCTGGTTCTGGGCGCAGCCGGTATCTTGCTGTGGCGTTGGAAGCAGAGCGACAAAGGCGCCGAACGCATTGATCGTTTCCTTCTGTCGTTGCCGTTGATCGGAGAAATCCGCCTGAAATACCAGGTGGCGAATTTCTCCCGCATTCTGGGAACGCTGCTGCAAGGCGGCCTGCCTCTGGTTCCGGCCATGGAAACCGCAGCCGAATCGTTAAGCAGCCGCCAGATGCTCATGGGAGTCAACACCGCAGCCGAGCGCGTCAAAGAAGGCCAGAGCCTGGCCCACTCCCTGGAAACGCAGAAGTTATTTCCCGACCTCGCGGTCGAAATGCTCGAGGTCGGCGAATCGACCGGAGCGCTGCCCGCCATGCTCGCCTCGGTGGCCGAATTTTACGAAGAAGATGTGCAAACGGCTCTAAGCGCAGCCATGGCGCTGATTGAGCCCTTGATTTTGATCGTCATGGCAGTATTCGTAGGCGGCATCCTGATTTCTTTGTACATGCCGATCTTTACTCTGGGAGCGAATGTGCATTAGAGGCCAGGTTTCAAGGTTTCAAGGTTTCAAGGTTGCAAAGTTTCAAGGTTGCAAAGGTCCGGATCACCGAGCGTTCGCTGTTGTCTTTGAAACCTTGAAACTCTGAAACCCTTGAAACCTGGGCTTTAACGGTAAACTGGAATGGCAATGGCAGATAAGAAGACAGTAGTGGTAAGCGGCGCCAACGGCGGCAAGCTCGTTCCCGAAGCGGCGCCGGTGGCGGATGAACTGGAACGCGCGCGCGACATCGCGCGCCGCTACCGCTGCGAATTTATCGATCTCAGCGATTTCCAGTTGCACCACGATCTCTTCGAAAAGATCCCCGTGCACCTGATGTTCCGC
This sequence comes from uncultured Acidobacteriaceae bacterium, assembly GCA_963778255.1. GTDB lineage: Bacteria > Acidobacteriota > Terriglobia > Terriglobales > Acidobacteriaceae > Acidiflorens. The sequence goes on along the minus strand of CAVZUP010000223.1, from coordinate 4,867 downwards.
TATAACTTCGTCCCCCTCGACGAAACCCCCGACGGACGCCTGGCCATCGCCATCGCCGATCCCAGCCAGCTGATGATGATCGACGAGATCAGCCTGCTGCTCGGCAAGCGCATCCTCACCAAGGTTTCCACGCTCAAGCAGATTTCCGACATTCTCAAGAAGACCGAGCAGTCCAAGCGTGTGCTCGAAGACGCGAGCGAAGGCTTCACGCTCGACGTCATCCGCGAGGATGAAGCCGGCAACGACGAAACCATCTCCATCGAGAAGCTGACGGCCACCGCGGGCGCGGACATCAGCCCCATCATCCGCCTGGTCGATACCACGATCTTTACCGCATTGCAGCGGCGTGCCAGCGACATTCACATCGAGACCCGCGACGACTCCGTGGTCATCAAGTTCCGTATTGACGGCGTGCTCACCAACGCCATGCCGCCCATCGGCAAGGAGCATCACTCCACCATCATTTCGCGCATCAAGGTCATGAGCGAGCTCGATATTTCCGAGCGCCGCGTGCCCCAGGACGGCCGCTTCCGCGTGAAATACAACGGCCGCGCCATCGACTTCCGTGTTTCGATCATGCCGTCGATTCACGGCGAAGACGCCGTCCTCCGCGTGCTCGACAAAGAGTCGATGAGCGAGAAGTTCAAGAAGCTCACGCTCGAAGTGGTCGGCTTCGACCCCGACGACTTGCGCCGCTTCCGCCGCTACATCAAGGAGCCGTACGGCATGGTGCTCGTCACCGGCCCCACCGGCAGCGGCAAAACCACCACGCTCTACGCCGCCGTAAACGAAATTAAGACCGACGAAGACAAAATCATCACCATCGAAGATCCGGTCGAGTACCAACTCCGCGGCATCACCCAGATTCCAGTCAACGAGAAAAAGGGATTGACCTTCGCCCGCGGCCTGCGATCCATCTTGCGTCACGACCCGGACAAGATCATGGTCGGCGAAATCCGCGACAACGAAACCGCGCAGATCGCCATCCAGTCGGCGCTCACCGGACACCTCGTCTTCACCACCGTCCACGCCAACAACGTGGTCGATGTGCTCGGACGCTTCCTCAACATGGGCGTCGAGCCCTATAACTTTGTCTCGGCGCTGAACTGCATTCTGGCGCAGCGGCTGGTGCGCGTCATTTGCGATTCCTGCCGCACCGCCGTGCATTATCCCAATGATGTGCTCGAGGCGAGCGGCCTCGACCCGCAGCAGTGGTCGCAGGTTCCCTTGTACGAAGGCCAGGGCTGCATCGAGTGCGCAGGCACTGGATTCAAGGGCCGGACGGCCATCCATGAACTTCTGGATTTTCAAATCCAGAAGTTCATGGATGGCCGTCCGGCCCTTGAATCCAGTGCCTGCGCACTCGATGCAGCCCTGGCCTTCGTACAAGGGAACCTGCGACCACTGCTGCGGGTCGAGGCCGCTCGCCTCGAGCACATCATTGGGATAATGCACGGCGGTGCGGCAGGAATCGCAAATGACGCGCACCAGCCGCTGCGCCAGAATGCAGTTCAGCGCCGAGACAAAGTTATAGGGCTCGACGCCCATGTTGAGGAAGCGTCCGAGCACATCGACCACGTTGTTGGCGTGGACGGTGGTGAAGACGAGGTGTCCGGTGAGCGCCGACTGGATGGCGATCTGCGCGGTTTCGTTGTCGCGGATTTCGCCGACCATGATCTTGTCCGGGTCGTGACGCAAGATGGATCGCAGGCCGCGGGCGAAGGTCAATCCCTTTTTCTCGTTGACTGGAATCTGGGTGATGCCGCGGAGTTGGTACTCGACCGGATCTTCGATGGTGATGATTTTGTCTTCGTCGGTCTTAATTTCGTTTACGGCGGCGTAGAGCGTGGTGGTTTTGCCGCTGCCGGTGGGGCCGGTGACGAGCACCATGCCGTACGGCTCCTTGATGTAGCGGCGGAAGCGGCGCAAGTCGTCGGGGTCGAAGCCGACCACTTCGAGCGTGAGCTTCTTGAACTTCTCGCTCATCGACTCTTTGTCGAGCACGCGGAGGACGGCGTCTTCGCCGTGAATCGACGGCATGATCGAAACACGGAAGTCGATGGCGCGGCCGTTGTATTTCACGCGGAAGCGGCCGTCCTGGGGCACGCGGCGCTCGGAAATATCGAGCTCGCTCATGACCTTGATGCGCGAAATGATGGTGGAGTGATGCTCCTTGCCGATGGGCGGCATGGCGTTGGTGAGCACGCCGTCAATACGGAACTTGATATACACGGAATCGTCACGGGTCTCGATGTGGATGTCGCTGGCCCGCCGCTGCAAGGCGGTGAAGATGGTGGTATCGACGAGACGGATGATGGGGCTCATGTCCGCGCCCGCGGTGGCCGTCAGCTTGTCGATGGAGATGGTTTCGTCGTTGCCGGATTCATCCTCGCGGATGACGTCGAGCGTGAAGCCTTCGCTCGCGTCTTCGAGCACACGCTTGGACTGCTCGGTCTTCTTGAGAATGTCGGAAATCTGCTTGAGCGTGGAAACCTTGGTGAGGATGCGCTTGCCGAGCAGCAGGCTGATCTCGTCGATCATCATCAGCTGGCTGGGATCGGCGATGGCGATGGCCAGGCGTCCGTCGGGGGTTTCGTCGAGGGGGACGAAGTTATAGCGGAACATCAGGTGCACGGGGATCTTTTCGAAGAGATCGTGGTGCAACTGGAAATCGCTGAGATCGATAAATTCGCAGCGGTAGCGGCGCGCGATGTCGCGCGCGCGTTCCAGTTCATCCGCCACCGGCGCCGCTTCGGGAACGAGCTTGCCGCCGTTGGCGCCGCTTACCACTACTGTCTTCTTATCTGCCATTGCCATTCCAGTTTACCGTTAAAGCCCAGGTTTCAAGGGTTTCAGAGTTTCAAGGTTTCAAAGACAACAGCGAACGCTCGGTGATCCGGACCTTTGCAACCTTGAAACTTTGCAACCTTGAAACCTTGAAACCTTGAAACCTGGCCTCTAATGCACATTCGCTCCCAGAGTAAAGATCGGCATGTACAAAGAAATCAGGATGCCGCCTACGAATACTGCCATGACGATCAAAATCAAGGGCTCAATCAGCGCCATGGCTGCGCTTAGAGCCGTTTGCACATCTTCTTCGTAAAATTCGGCCACCGAGGCGAGCATGGCGGGCAGCGCTCCGGTCGATTCGCCGACCTCGAGCATTTCGACCGCGAGGTCGGGAAATAACTTCTGCGTTTCCAGGGAGTGGGCCAGGCTCTGGCCTTCTTTGACGCGCTCGGCTGCGGTGTTGACTCCCATGAGCATCTGGCGGCTGCTTAACGATTCGGCTGCGGTTTCCATGGCCGGAACCAGAGGCAGGCCGCCTTGCAGCAGCGTTCCCAGAATGCGGGAGAAATTCGCCACCTGGTATTTCAGGCGGATTTCTCCGATCAACGGCAACGACAGAAGGAAACGATCAATGCGTTCGGCGCCTTTGTCGCTCTGCTTCCAACGCCACAGCAAGATACCGGCTGCGCCCAGAACCAGCGCCACGATCCATCCGTACTTTTGCGCGTTCAGGCCAATCGTCAGCATGAACACGGTGATGGCGGGGAGGTCCGCGCCGAGGTTGTTGAACAGGTCGGCAAACTTGGGCACGACGTAGGTAATCAGGAAAATCAGCATCACCGTCACGACCGAGATCAGCAGCGCCGGGTAGACGAGGGAGACCAGAAGCTTCTTGCGGAAAGTCTGCACCATCCGCTGATAGGTGATGTAGCGGCCGAGGACTTCTTCCATGCTGCCGCTCTTCTCGCCGGCCATGAGGGTGGTGGTGTACATCTTGGGGAACACCTGCTGGGCGGCGAAAGCGTCGGAGAGCAACTCGCCGCCTTTGACCCGCTCGCGTACGTTTTCGAGCTGGTGGAGCAGGGATTTATCCCGCTGGCGCTTGATCAGAAGATCGAGCGAGGTGAGGATGGGCAGGCCGGCCTTGATCAACGTCAGAAACTGCTGGTTGAAAATCAGAAATGTGGACTGGCGCAGTTTGCCGCCGCGCTTGCCGCCGCCCCGGGTGAGCAGGGTGCGGGGCTTGACCCAGTAAACGAGATAGCCCTGCTGGGTGAAGCGGTCATGGACCTCGGCTTCGGAATAGCCGTGCTCCAACTGCTCCCGCAGGTGGCCCTGTTCGTCGGCGACTTTGACCAGGAATTGTGCCATGCGCTATTGTCTGCTTCCGCGTTTCTGGTTTGGGGCTATATTGTGCTTTTGAGGTAAGTGTAACATTCTGTTGCTAAAGCGCTTACCGTTCGCACTCCATCCGTGTGGTACGTAAGTAATCGACCCCGCTATAGCAGTGTGACGCCCGGCTCTCCACCGGCCTAAGGTGCCAAGTCTCCTTCTACTGTCTCTACCCCCGGCGGGGGGGTGAACCTGAAGCGGGTGTCGCTCAAGTCCACGTTTTCTTTCCAGCCGGCGAAGCGAACTCCGTGGAGCTCCGTCTGGCCCCATCAATACGATGCGGACGATCTGGTGGGAGGGCGCGATCTCCAGTTGCACCTCGCTCACCGGGCCCGCCATGGCCTGCGGAACGCCGCGCAGGAGGGTATCGCCGGCAACCAGAGGCGACTGATCCACGACTTTCGAAAGTCCGCGTAATTCATTCTCCAGTTTGGTTTTACCTAAGAGGAAGGCCAGTGGTGACCGCCAGTCGTCCAGCTTCTTCAGAGCCGTTTTTCGGAGCTGCCGTTCCGACGGCAGGTAAAACCACACAGCATCGCCGTCGCTGATAAACAGCTTCTCTTTCGGAGAACGGTATTCCCAGCGCATCTTGCGCGGCTTTTTCAGCCAGAGGGTTCCGGATTCGACGCGGTCCGGACCATCGCCGTGGTAGATTTCGGTGAAATCGGATTCGAGGCTGCGCAGG
>CAVZUP010000222.1:0-7655 GCA_963778255.1 uncultured Acidobacteriaceae bacterium | reverse complement strand
ACCAGATTGCATCCCACCGCACTGGCAGTGATTGTGATGAAACAGGCCGACGTTGCGGCCAAGCATCAGCAGGACCTCGAGGATTGGCAAAAGCGAGGAGTGGGTGGAATCGTCACCAAAGTGGACACTTCAGCAAGCCTCATCACGATTTCAACCGGTGGCATGGGGCCGAATCACAATGTCGCCGTGCACGTTGCCAAGGAAACGATCCTGCGCCGCTACGCTCACAACTCCGTAAAGTTCGACGATGCCAAGCCGGCGCCACTGGATCAAGTCAAGATCGGAGACCAGTTGCGAGCCCGCGGCACCCGCAGCGCGGATGGCAGCGAACTTTCCGCGCAAGAGGTGGTCACCGGCTCGTTCCGGAGTATTGCTGGAATCGTCAAGTCAGTCGATGCGGCGAGCAATACGGTGACCGTGCAAGACACGATTAGCAAAAGCGCTGTGCAGGTCGCAGTGTCGCCGGATTCGCAAATGTGGAAGCTGCCAACTGAAATGGCACAACGCATCGCCATGCGTTTGAAAGCCACGGCGGGCGGCGCGAACGGAGATCAATCGGGCGCAACCAGCCACGGCCAGGCCCCTGCCGGGCAGGGCGCTTCGCCGGGCAGCGAAGCGCGGGCAGCGGCGGAATCTCAAAGCTCGCCGGGAACAAACGGTAACCATCCGAACGGAAACGGCTCTCCCGATTTGCAGCGCATGCTGAGCCGCCTGCCCAACATCAAGCTGGCCGACCTGCAAAAAGGGGATGTCGTGTACGTGCTGGCGGCTGCCGACGGAAACTCGGATGTGGTGACAGCGAGCAAACTCGTCGCCGGCGTGGAGGCCATCCTGACCGCAGTGCCCAATCGAAGCGCATCCTCACTGCTTTCGCCGTGGTCGCTGGGGACCGGCGGAGAAGGTGAAGCCGCGCCGTAGTGAACAAACTTAAAACCATGTGCTCAATCCTTAGGATCTGCCTGGAAAGAAAAAGGTGCGTGTTGAAGCTTTTATCAATTTTCATTTTGACAAGTCTCACTCTGGCGATCCTCATTCCAGCCACGGTGGCCGGACTAGCCGAGCCAGCATGGGCCCAATCGGCAGCCCCGTCATCACCCCAGTCCTCAACAACGACGGGAACCTTGCGCGGACGCGTGACTGATCCCTCTGGAGCAGTAGTTGCAAACGCAGCGGTAGCCGTCCTCGTATCCGGAGGACAGACGTATTCCGCAACCACCAACCGTACCGGCAACTACGAAATCGGAAATCTCGCGCCCGGCAAGTACACGGTCACAGCCAACGCTCAGGGATTTTCCGTTTTTGTGCAGAACGATGTAGACGTTGCGGCGGGCCAGGTCGCGCAATTCAACATTGCGCTCGACATCAACGTCAAACAGGAAAAGGTCAATGTCGAGGAAGAAACTCCTCAAGTTGACGTGAACCCCGCGAACAACGCCAGCGCCGTCGTGCTGAGCGGTAAGGATCTCGAGGCGCTTCCCGACGATCCCGATGAATTGCAATCTGACCTGGAAGCGCTGGCCGGTCCCTCGGCCGGTCCCAATGGTGGGCAGCTTTACATCGATGGATTTACCGCCGGACAGCTTCCACCGAAGTCATCGATCCGTGAAATTCGCATCAATCAGAATCCATTTTCCGCCGAATACGACAAGCTGGGCTATGGACGCATCGAAGTCCTCACCAAGCCGGGCACTGACAAATTTCATGGACAGTTATCCATCGTCGGGAACGACTCGGGCTTGAACACGCGCAATCCGTTCCTTGCTGCCGATGAGACGCAGCCCTACGACTCGGTGATCTACATGGGGAACATTGGCGGCCCCATCAACAAGAAGGCTTCATTTTTCTTCGACGCGCAACGGCGCAACATCGACGAGGTCGCAGTCGTGAACGCTCCGGTGCTCGACCTGAGCGAGAGTGTTCCCAACCCGCATACCCGCACCAATCTAAGTCCGCGGATCGACTACCAGGTCAGCACTAACAACACGCTCAGCGCGCGCTACCAGTTTTATCGCGACACGCAACAGAACGCGGGCGTTGGCGGAACCGTGCTGCCGGAAGCCGGCTACGACACCACGTCCACCGAACACACGGTGCAGATCACCGATACGCAAGTGCTCAGCACCAAGGCCATCAATGAGACCCGTTTCCAATACCTGCGCGAAAATGACGGGCAAAATCCGCTAAACACCACCACCGGCATCGATGTGCTTGGGGATTTTACAACCGGCGGCAGCAGCGATGGGACTGTGAACGACCACCAGGATCACTACGAACTGCAAAATTTTACTTCGATCGCGCAGGGCAAACACTTCTTGAAATTCGGCGGACGGCTGCGGGCGGTTCACGAAGTCAATACCTCCAGCGAAGGATTCAACGGTTCCTACACCTTCTCGGGCAGTCCAACCTCCTCGTCGTATCAGAATTATCTTGCTGGCACTCCCAGCCTGTATTCCATCACCACTACTCCCAGCGGACTGGCGGCCACCGTGCCCGTCACCATGGTGGATGCCGGACTCTACGTGCAGGATGACTGGAAGCTGCGCCCAAACATCACGCTGAGCGGCGGGTTGCGGTTTGAAACGCAGAACGGAATTCACGATCACGGCGACTGGGCGCCGCGCCTCGGTTTTGCGTGGGGCATTGGCGGAGGGGGAAAGAGCGCGCCGAAAACCGTGCTGCGCGGCGGCTTTGGACTGTTTTACGACCGCTTCAACCAGGACCTGATTCTGAATGCGGATCGTCAGAATGGCGAGGTCCAGCAACAGTACATTGTGTCCGCTCCGAGCTATCCGACCCTTCCGGCGATCGGCTCGCAGACGGATTCCTCAATCTATAAGATCAGTCCCGATTTGCACGCGCCCTACATCATGCAGACCGCGTTCAGCCTGGAGCGGCAGGTCACAAAGATCGCCAATGTCACGGTGTCGTATCTGAACACACGCGGCGTGCACCAGTTTCTATCGCTCGTCACCAACGCCCCCGAGCCGGGAACACCTGGTTATCCGTACCCGACGGGATCGCTCCCCACTCAGGCCGACTTTCAATATTCCTCCGACGGTCTTTTCCGGCAAAACCAGTTGATCGCCAATTTCAACATCCGCGCGGGATCGAAGTTGTCTCTGTTCGGCTTCTACTCGCTGAATTACGCCAACAGCGACGCTTCCGGCGCCAATAACTTTCCATCCGACCAGTACGATTTGAAAGCGGACTACGGGCGGGCTTCGTTTGCCATCCGGGACCGGCTGTTTATGGGAGGTACGATCGGACTACCGCGGGGCTTTCGCCTGAGTCCGTTCATGATTTTCAATTCCGGCGCGCCCTACAACGTCACTGTGGGCCAGGACTTGACCAACGATTGGCAGTACAACGCGCGTCCCGCGTTTGCCGCCAGTGTTTCCGGCTCTTGCCTTTCGCCGACACAAGCCTGCCACTATACGATTCCCACCACCGCCTACACCCAGATCCCCATTAACTATCTGACTGGACCGTCTAACTTCACGCTGAACCTGCGGCTGGCGAAAACCTTCGGCTTCGGGCCGGTCGTGGGCGGAAAAAATACGGCACAAGCGGCTGGTGGCCCCGGCGGCGGTCCTCCTCCCGGCGGTGGTCCGCGCGGCGGCGGTGGCATGGGCATGGGACGCGGCGGGCCCGGCGGCTTCGGAGGCATGGGTCCCGCCACCAATCGACGCTACAACCTGACGTTCAGCGTCAACGCACGGAACGTGCTCAACAAAGTGAATGCGGCAGCTCCCATCGGCAACCTGAGCTCGCAAGATTTCGGAAAGTCGATTGCTTTGGCGGGCGGGCCGTTTTCAAGCGCGGCCGCCAATCGGAAAATTGAATTGCAGGCGATGTTCAGCTTCTAGGGCAGGTCTCAGGTGTTAGGTCGCAGGTTTCAGGAAAAACCAAAGGCGATAGGGGTTTGCTGCTGAGACCTGACACCTGAGACCTGGCCTACGTCGAATAGTCCGCGTTGATCCGCACATACTCTGCGGTCAAGTCGGTGGTCAGGAATCTCACCGAATCCTTCCCGCGTCCGAGCTGCACTCGAATATCGCAGACAGGTTGAGCAAGATCGCGATGCGCTCGTTGCTCGTCAAATGCATAGGCAACCCCATTGCGGCATACTTTCTGGCGGCCAATAAAAATCTGGACGCCCGACGGATCGATGGCCACGCCGCACCTTCCCACTGCCGCAAGAATTCGTCCCCAATTCGGATCGGCGCCCGCCCACGCGGTCTTGACCAGCGCGGAGTGCGCGATGGTCCGCGCCACCAACAGAGCCTCTTCCCTTCCATGCGCCTGCTCGACGAACAGACGAATGACGTGCTGAACCCCTTCACCATCGCTGACAATCTGCTCTGCGAGCGATTGGCAGACGGCGTTCAAGGCCGCGGACAGCTTGTTTCCAACCCCGCCATCTCGCGCCCGCACGCCGCTGGCTCCGCTCGCCAGCAGCAGGACGGTGTCGTTGGTCGAGGTGTCTCCATCAATGGACATGCAATTGAACGAATCGTCGCACGCCTCGCGCAGAAGCGCTTGCAGCTCACGTGAACTCGCGTCTGCATCCGTAAACAGGTACACGAGCATGGTGGCAAGTTGCGGATGGATCATGCCGGCGCCCTTTGCAATCCCCAACACCGTGACTTCTTTCGACGCCACTCGAAATCGCGCGGAAGCGATCTTCGGCCGGGTGTCGGTGGTCATGATGGCGTGAGTGAAGGCAAGCACGCCACGCTGGCTGGATGACCGTGCCGTGATCAACTCCGGTAACTTAGAGTAGATTTTCTCCGCTGGCAGTGGAACTCCGATGATGCCAGTTGAGGAGGGGAAAATTTCGGCGGCGGGCACGCCAAACAGTTTTCCGGCTTCACGGCAGACTTGTTCGCAGGCCTGAATGCCGGCGGGTCCGGTGGCGCAATTGGCGTTGCCGGAGTTCACGACAACAGCGCGAATGCGGCCCTTGGTGGAAAGCAACGACGCGCGACCAACTTCCACCGGAGCGGCAACGACTCGGTTCTTCGTGAACAACGCAGCGGCGGCCGCACCGCCGGGGGCTTCCGCCAACGCGAGGTCCGGACGGCCACTGACCTTAATACCGGCTGCGACGGCGGAGAACGAAAACCCTTTGGGCAAACGAATTTTTTCGGGAGAACGGCGCAGTGAGGTCATGCTTGAATCTTCAACCAGTTCTTGGGCGGTGGCAAGATCGCGAACGAGGGAACAGTCCCCCGCACCATCGCCACTTCGTCGCAGCGATAGAGCCGGGGACACTGATAGCAGTCTTTATGGATTTTGTCGGGCAGATCCTGATGATTGGCGACGGTAAATCCTATGCGCGAAAAGAATTCAGGGATGCGCGTGAACAGGCATACGCAGGTCACTTTATGTTTTTCCGCCTGCGCCAGCAGAGCCTTGACCAGCCGCCGTCCGCCGCCGCCGCTTTGGCTGGCCGGGTCGACGGTAATGGAACGAATCTCGGCCAGGTGCACGCCGTAGAGGTGCAGAGCCCCGCATCCGATGATGCGTCCATCTTGTTCCAGGACGACGAAGTCGCGGACGTTCTCGCAGATCTCCGGCAGCGTGCGCGGCAGCAGAGTGCCGTCGCCGGAGTAGGCCGCGATCAGAGCGTGGATCTCTTCGGCGTCCGGAAGGATCGCCTCACGCGTGCGCATGGCCCTGCTTGCGCCGCGACGGGGCGGCTTTTTCTTGCGTCGATTCGGCATTTTTGCGCAACGCCCGGTCCAGCGCCTTCACCAGCAAATCAACGTGCTTCTTCTGAATCACGTAGGGCGGCAGAAAGCGCAACACGGTTTCGTGCGTGCGATTGATGATAATGCCTTCCTGCAGCAGTTGCTTGGCCACGGCCTTCGCCAGTTCGGATGAATCCAGTTCCACGGCCTGCATCAGGCCCGCCCCGCGAACGTCTTGAATCGACGAGTGCTTCTGGTCCAGAGCTTTGAGAGCCGCGTGAAAGTATTCGCCCAAGGCGCGCACGTGCTTCAGCAGCTTCTTCTCCTCGCGCAGAAACTCGATGGCAACGGCGCAAGCCAGCGGGCCTCCACCAAAAGTGGTGCCGTGCATGCCGGGGTGGATGCAACTCGCAACCCTCTCGGTGGTAAGGATTGCGCCGAGCGGCAAACCGCAAGCGAGTGGCTTGGCAACAGTGACCACGTCGGGCAGCACATCGTAGTGCTGGTAGGCAAAGTGGCGGCCGGTGCGGCCAAGACCGCACTGAATCTCATCAAGGAGGAGCAACGCGCCGCTCTGCTTGGTCAAGCGCGAAGCGAGTTCCAGAAATTCCCGATTGACCGGGCAAACCCCGCCTTCTCCCTGAATGGTCTCGATGCAAACCGCGCAGACGCTGGAATCGAATTTTTTCTGGAGGTCGTCAAGGTCATTGAACTTGACGAAGCTCACACCCGGCACAAGAGGAACGAACGGGGCTCGATACTTGGGCTGACCGGTAGTGGCGAGCGCGCCGAAGGTGCGGCCATGAAAAGAGTTGTCCATGGCGAGAATGCGCGTCTTTGGATTAGGCTTGCCGCTCTTGTTATTCTTTTGCGCAAACGCGCGGGCGAGTTTAAGAGCCCCTTCCCAAGCCTCGGTGCCGCTGTTGCAAAAAAAAGCGCGATCGAGCCCGGAAATTTCCGTGAGCAGCCGCGCGAGCTCCGCCTGATACTCATGGAAAAAGAGATTCGAAACATGGATCAACCGGCTCGCCTGCCGCTTGATCGCCGCCTGAATGGCAGGATGGTTGTGGCCGAGCGCGTTCACTCCGATTCCACTCAGGAAATCGAGATAGCGCTTGCCCCCGGAATCCCAGAGATACACTCCGCGCCCGCGAACAAACAAAATGGGCTGGCGCTCGTAAGTGGGAAGCAGAAGCTTCGCTTCCAGACGGGAGACAGACGCAAGACTCATGCTCTCAGCACCTCGGTGCCGCATTCCAGCTTGGTGAAATAAAACAAGGGCAGCATTTCGACCTGAGCGGCAGGCAGAATGCGCACTCGGCCCACGCCGGACTTGAGAGCCTGGGTGCAGGCTTCGAGCTTGGGCATCATGCCGCCGCTGACCACGGATTCCTCAATAAGATCCGCAACCTGCTTGGTATCCAGCCGAGCCACAACCGAACCGTCGGCTTGCTTCACGCCAGGCACGTCGGTGAGAAAAATCAACGCGTCGGCCTCGCAGGATATTGCGCACGCAGCCGCCATCTGGTCCGCGTTCACGTTGTAATACTGGCCGTCACCACCAAGCGCAACTGAAGAAAGCACGGGTATGCCACCTTCGGTCCAGATTGCCTTGAGCCAACGCGGCTCGGAAAAACAAATCTCCCCGACAAATCCCAAGTCGTGTTCCGCATCCTGTTTCTTGCGCGCGCGAAAAACACCGCCGTCTCCGCCACAGAGGCCTATAGCCGGATATCCCGCCGCAGCGATGGCCGCCACCAGGCTCTTGTTCACAATGCCGGCGAGCACCATCAGGGCAACATCGCGCGTCTCGGCGTCGGTGACGCGCAGCCCGTGGATGAAATCGCTTTTCTTCCCGAGCAGTTTCAAAGTGCGCGTCAGCGCGCTGCCTCCGCCGTGCACGACCGCGACCTGATGGCCGTCCTCGGCGAGTTGCACCACCGCTTTCGCGCACTTCTTGAG
>CAVZUP010000221.1:0-10530 GCA_963778255.1 uncultured Acidobacteriaceae bacterium | reverse complement strand
TTTGTAACATCTGCTCGACTAGTACGTATTGCTCCCGGCCTGGGCAACACCATCGCCCTCAGTCAAACCGGGCAGTTCGGCAGCCTCAGCGTAACCACTGCGGCCCCAACCACGACCACGCAAAACGGTGTGACCACCACAACCACCACCGCCACGGCGCCGACCACCAACATCAGCAACTTCCTGAATATTTTCGTGGCCCGGACCGACATCAATCTGGGCGCGGTTATTGAAGCTTTGCACCAGAAAAACCTCCTCCAGATTCTGGCCGAGCCCAACCTGATCGCGGTCAATGGCAAGGAAGCCAGCTTCCTCGCCGGAGGCGAATTTCCTTTCCCCGTCGCGCAGCAAAACGCCAGCGGAATCGCCACCGTCACCATTCAGTTTCGCGAGTTTGGCGTGCGCCTGAAGTTCACGCCGGTGATTCAGCCGAACGGCAACATCCACTTGCATGTCGCGCCCGAAGTCAGCACGCTCGATTTTGCCGACGCCGTCACTGTCTCCGGAACCACCATCCCCGCCATCAGCACGCGCAAAGCCGATACGGAATTCGAACTCCAGGATGGCCAGAGCTTCGTCATCGCCGGACTGCTCGATAACCGGGTGACCAATGTTTCAAACAAAGTTCCGTTCCTAGGCGATATTCCGATCATTGGCAATTTTTTCAGGAGCAAGAGCGACTCCAAGAACAATTCGGAATTGATGGTCCTGTGCACGGTGCACCGGGTCACCCCCAGTGTCCAGGCGCCGAAGGGCCCGGCCATGCCGGAGCCCACTCTGGATCGGAAGACGTTTGACGGCAAGAAACCGAACTAAGGGATTGAGACATTGAATCATTGAGGTATTGAGTCATTGAAAATCGCGATCGAGGGACTTCAATGATTCATGCCTCAATGATTCAATGATCCGATGTTTTGAGGTGGGGAAGAATTCATGCCGGAATTGTCAGTAGCCGTATTCGCGACAGACAATGACCAGCGCGCGGTGTTGCAGGTCCTGGTGGATGGCACCAGCGTGGCCCGCACCGTGGGCAGCAGCCCCACCCTGCCTTCGGCCGCCAGCGACCCGGATCTGCGCAAGACTCACGCCCTGGCTCCCGACGTGGTTCTGGTGGATATTCCCGAAGACGGCGTCCCCAGGGCGCTGCGGGCTATCGAGTTGCTGCACCAGGAACTCCCTGATTGCGCGGTGTTCGCCGTCGGCCCCATGACGCAGCCCCAGTTGATCGTCAGCGCCATGCGTGCCGGGGTGCGCGAATACATTGAGCGCCCCACCACAACGACCGACCTGCTGGACGCGTTCGTCCGCTTGACCTCCACGCGCCGCAAGCCCGGGCGCGAGAATTCGCGGGGCAAGGTGTTCACGATAGTCAACGCCAAAGGCGGCAGCGGAGCCACCACCGTAGCCGTCAATCTGGCTTTGGCCCTGCAGTCAATTCACCACAGCACGGCTCTCATCGATCTCGCGCCGCTCGGGCACTGCGCCTTGCATCTCAATCTCAAGCCGACGTTCACCGTTTCGGACGCGCTCAGCAACCTGCATCGCCTGGACTCTTCCCTGCTCGATAGTTTCATGGCTCGTCACGATCGCGGCTTGCAGATATTGGCTGGCGCGGCGGCGCCCACAGCGATCGAGCCCTCCGCCTCTGACTTTGCCCGCCTGTTTGACACCATGGCCGGACTGTTTCATTACGTCGTCGTCGACGCTTCCTCGCGGCTCGACAGCGCCACGCGTCTGGTCAGCAACCTGTCGGAAAAAATTCTGCTCATCGCCCACGCCGATGTTGCCTCGCTGTGGAGCGCGGGCAGAATCGCACAATATCTGGGCGAGACCGGATCGCGCGACCGCTTTGCCCTGGTGCTGAACCGTTATCGCAAAGTCGCTGGCTTCAACGAAGCCGAGACGGAGGCGGCCATCGGGGTGCCCGTGCTCTGGCGGATTCCCAATCAGTACTTTGCGGTCTCAACCGCAATTGATCGCGGCGTTCCCTTGATGCACCAGGGAACCACGGAAATTGCCCGCTCGATCGCGGGGCTGGCCGAATACTTGACGAAAGACGATCTGGAAGTGAAGCGTACGGCGTGGTCGTTGTTTAAGACGGTGTAGCCATTGAATCATTGAGGTATTGAATCATTGGTTCAATCTTCGATGCTGCAATGATTCAATGGCTAAATGATTCAATGATTCAATAAATCTATGGCCAATCTGCAAGCCTTCGAGCGCAGCGAGTACCAGCAGGTCAAGGCCGATCTGCATCGCAAGATTCTCGATCGCCTCGACCTGGAAAAACTCGGCCGCACCAGCGGAGATTCGGCGCGCGAGGAAGTTCTCGTCCTGATCCGCAACTCGGTGAACAGCGAGGCGGTGCCGCTTAGTTTCGCCGAACGCGAGCAGTTATCGCGCGAAATTCTCGACGAAATCTTTGGACTGGGACCGCTTGAGCCCCTGCTCAAGGATCCCACCATTTCCGACATTCTCGTCAACCGCTTCGACCGCGTCTACGTCGAGCGCTCGGGCAAGCTCGAAATTACCGGGCTTTCGTTCAAGGACAACCAGCACCTCATGCAGATTATCGACCGCATCGTCTCCCGCATCGGGCGCCGCGTCGATGAATCCTCGCCGATGGTCGACGCCCGCCTGCAGGATGGCTCGCGCGTCAACGCTATCATTCCGCCGCTGGCGCTCGACGGAGCTTGCCTCTCGATTCGGCGCTTTGGCCACGATCCGATCACTGCGCGTAACATGATCGAGAACAAAACCCTGACCGAGCCCATGCTGGAATTGCTCTCGGCCATCGTCAAGGGCCGCCTGAACGTGATCATTTCCGGAGGAACGGGCGCCGGCAAAACCACCGTTCTCAACGTCCTTTCCGGATACATCCCGAATTCCGAGCGCATCGTCACCATCGAAGACGCGGCCGAATTACAGCTTAAGCAGGAACACGTGGTCCGCCTCGAAACCCGGCCTCCCAACATCGAAGGCAAGGGCTCGGTCCGCATGCGGCAGCTCGTCATCAACAGTTTGCGTATGCGTCCCGACCGCATTGTGGTGGGCGAGGTGCGCGGCGAGGAAGCCTTTGACATGCTGCAAGCCATGAATACCGGCCACGAAGGCTCGCTCACCACCGTCCACGCCAATTCCCCGCGCGACGCACTGGCCCGCATCGAAAATATGGTGTCCATGGCCAACTTGAATATTCCCGAGCGCGCCATTCGCCATCAGATCGCGAGCGCGGTTCACGCCGTGGTCCAGGTCGCGCGTCTCTCCGACGGTTCGCGCAAGGTGATTACGATTTCCGAAGTTACCGGAATGGAAGGCGACATGATCGCCCTGCGCGACATTTTCGTTTTCGACCGCAGCGGTATCGATGAAAGCGGCCATGTGCGCGGCGTGTTCCACTCCACCGGTCAGCCGCCCCATTTTGCGGAGCGTCTCGCCGTCGCCGGCTGCCGCCTGAATCCCACCATCTTCGAGTCCCGGATGGAGGTCTAGCGGATGCCGTTCTTCATCGCGGTGCTGGTATTTGTCGTGGTTACGCTGGCGGTTTTTGCCGGCATGTCTTTGTTCGATCAGCGCAAGGCCCAGGCCCGCGTGCTCCGCGATCGACTTTCGACCGTTCAGAAACCGGCGGAGCAACCCACACCCGACGCCGCTTTTATCCGCGACGAAGTCCTCAGCCGGATTCCCGCCTTCGATACCTGGCTGCGCCGCTCGGAGCGCGTCTCAGTCCTGCAGAAAATGCTGGCGCAGGGAGACGTCAATGTTCGCGCCGGAAATTTCCTGATGCTGTGCGCGGTCTCGGCCCTGGCCTTGGCTGCCATCGCTTTTTTTGCTGGCGGCAATCTGCTCTTCGCCTGGGTCGGAGCCGTGCTCGGTTTTTTTCTTCCCTACGCCTATGCCTCGCACCGGCGGGCCAAGCGCTTCCAGAAATTCGAGGAAAAGTTCCCCGAGGCCATCGACACGCTGGCCCGCGCCGTTCGCGCCGGACACGCCTTTACCACCGCCCTGGAAATGATTGCCAACGAAGTCGCCGAACCGGTCGCCGGAGAATTTCGCCAACTCTATGAGGAACAGAAGTTCGGACTTCCAGTGCGCGACGCCCTGCTCAATCTGGCCGAACGCATTCCTCTGGTCGACGTCAAGTTCTTCGTGACGGCGGTGATGTTGCAGCGCGAAACCGGCGGCAACCTCGCCGAGATTCTCGACAATCTCTCCTACGTCATTCGCGAGCGCTTTAAGATCCTGCGCCAGGTCCGCGTGCACACCGCGCAGGGACGCCTCACCATGGTGTTGCTCATGGCTCTGCCGCCCGGGGTGGTGGTCATGATGCTGCTCCTCAACCCGGGTTTTATTCGCCCGCTATTCACCGACCCGATCGGACACGCTCTGATCGTCGGCGGTATCACGTTGCAGACCATTGGTTACTTTTTCATTCGCAGAATTATCAGGATTCAGGTATGACGAACAGTCGTTCGTTCGGAGTCGTTCGTCGCCGGTCGTTAGTGTTAGTCGTTCGGAGGGTTTCGCGAATGACCAGCGACCAACGACTGGCGACTAAGGTAGTCTGATTCATGCCCCTGGCGCTCTCCATCTTCGTATTTCTCACCATCGGGGTCATCGTGTTCGCCTTTGGAGCGGCCGCGGTGACGCCCTCGTCGGTGCTGGGATCGCGTCTGCGCGAGATCGGATGGCAACGGCCCAAAACCCAGGCCAAACCCGTCATTCGCGAACGCATGCAGCAGGCTCTCGATCCCCTGAGCCGCGCTTTGCCGCTCTCGCCCGCGGACGTTTCGCAAACTCGGCTCTGGCTGATTCAGGCGGGATATCGCAGCCCGCAGCACGTCACGATTTATCGCGGCTTGCGCGTCCTGTTCGCCGCACTTGGCTTCTTGTCGGTGTTTGCGTTCACCGGATTCAATTCGCCCCTGCTGCTCGTGGGCTTGACCGCGTTCGGTTTTTTCGTCCCGCGATTTTTGTTAAAAAAGAAACTTGCCGAGCGGCAGCGCCGCATTCGCCTGGGCCTTCCTGATGGATTGGATTTGACCGTGATCTGCGTGGAAGCGGGCTTGTCTCTCGACCAGGCCATGATGCGAGTCGGCGAGGATCTCCGCACCGCGCACCCGGAACTAAGCGGTGAATTCCATCTCTTCGATCTCGAAACTCGTGCCGGCAAACCGCGGGTCGAGGCTCTCCGCAATCTGGCCGAGCGCACCGGGGTCGATGACATTCGCTCCCTAGTCGGCACCCTGATTCAGACCGACCGCTTCGGAACCAGCGTGGCGCAAGCCCTGCGCGTGCATTCCGATTCTCTGCGCACCGAGCGCCGTCAGCGCGCCGAAGAGCAGGCCGCCAAGACCACGGTCAAAATGATCATTCCCCTGGTCCTGTTCGTGATGCCCTCCCTGATTTTCGTCACCGTTGGACCCGCCGTAATCCAGTTGATGCACATCTTCCTTCCGGTGGCCGGGGGAAAACGGTGAAGCAATTTGTAATTTGGTGATTTGGTAATTTTGTAATCTAAGAACCACCAGCCAATTTGTCTCCGGTTTTAAATTACAAAATTTCCAAATTGCAAAATTACAAGATTGCCAGGAGTTGTCATGCCCCCCAGCGGGCCCAAGGGATACGCATTTAACCGCACCCGCACCACATATCTGGCAACCGATCTGGTGGTCGCGCGCACCCACTGGTCCCGCTTTCGCGGACTGATGGCGACCGACTCGTCGCGTTTTTCGCGCGGCCAGGGATTGTGGATCAACCCCTCGCATGGCATCCACACCTTCGCCATGCGTTTTCCTATCGACGCCGTCTACCTCGACCGCGACCGGATCGTCATCCACATTGAAGAGGACCTCAAGCCCTGGCGCATGGCCGCCGTGCGCGTTCGTGCGGCGTCCGTGCTCGAGCTTCCGACGGGCACCATCCGCGAATCCCAGACCGCGCTCGGCGACCAGGTGGACATTTCTTTCGAAGAACGGCCAATTCACACCGAAGCCGCCTGAACAAGTGTGGCGCGGGCGCCTCGCCCGCGAGCTGCTCGCTGAAACCGCAATATTCACAACGTGCCATCTCGGGCGGAGCAGGCCGATCCGCGAAGTTCAATCAAAAGTCAATCGGCCTGCGGAGTCGAAGGCTCGCTACCCTATCCCACCTGAATAACCGGCGTCCGGGACCCTCCCCCGCGTATTGGGCCTTGACAGCTCCTAGTCCGGGAGTGATAATCGCTGCGCTCGGCACTCGTCGCCTCTCCCCCCACCTGGCTCCAGCCGCGCGGCGTGTTTCTCGCAAGTGATCCCGAAGCTCCCACCACGGAGGATTTCGAATGGCTACTCAACGGCAAACAAGCTGGATGCGATTACCGAAATTCGTAGCGGCCACCCTGCTCTTGGGCGTGTCAATCTCCTCGGCCGCTTCCGCTCAAGTCTTCTCTTTGTCTGGAAACTGGTCGAACAAAACCAATCCGAACGGACCCTGGTCCTACAACCAGGGGAGCACTCCCCTGCCGCTGGTACCGGACTGGACTGCCAATAGTTCGGCTTTTGTTGGCTGCAATCAGCCGGCTTGGGCCCCTTCCAACAACGGCGGTGATTTCCTGCCCGCCCTCATGAAGGCCAACTCCTGCACCGCCAATGATCTCGGTACCGATCCGCATAACGGTCATCCCAATGCCAGGCCGGGTGACATTATTGTACATACAGTCGACTCGGCCAACGGCAACCCCGCCGACGGCGTTGCCAATTTCCTGTTCACGCTGCCTGCCGGCGACGATGGAGAGTATGAGATCAGCGGTTCGGTCTGGGATGCCGGATTGTATTATGGCACTACCCGTCCGCAGGATTGGCAATTGCTGGTCAATGGCGTCGAGCAAGCGTCGGGCTTCCTGAGCGGCGACGTCTCGCGCAGCCAAGCCCAGACTTTTAAGATTTCTGCGAATCTGGCTGCCGGCGACACGGTGGATCTGGAGTTGTACAAAGATTCGAGCGCGCCCTTCGGATTTTTCGTCGGCACCAGTCTGAGCATCATCCCCATCCCCGCGCTCTCGCCCACGTCCTTGAGCTTCGGCAATCAACTCGTCGACACGATCAGTGCTGCCAAAACGGTGACGCTGACCAACAACGGCTCGGCCACCCTGGACATCAGCGGCATCGCTCCGAGCGGCGACTTCACGATCGCCGAGAACACCTGCGGACCCACCTTGGCCGTGGGTAAGAAATGCAAGGTGAGTGTTGCGTTCGCGCCCACCTCGCTGGGCGCCCTGAAGGGGGCACTCGTCTTTACCGACACTGCTGCTAGCAGCCCCCAGACGGTTCCCCTGTCGGGCAAGGGATTTTTGCCGGCGACTCTGTCCCCCTCCAGCGCTACTTATGCCAAGCAGACGGTAGGTACGACCAGCGCGGCGAAGACGTTCACCCTGACCAACCACCAGACCGAAACGCTGAGCGGAATCGTAATCACGGCGAGCGGAGACTTCGCGGTCTCGGCGACGACATGTACGACGAGCTTGGACAAAGAGTGCACGATCAGCGTAACGTTCACACCAACCGAGACTGGGACCAGGACCGGGCAGCTGAGCGTGAGCGACAACGCCAGCAACAGCCCGCAGACCTCGACTCTAACCGGCACGGGCAAATAGCCCCAGCAGGTGCCCCAGGTTCGCGCCCGTTTCTTGGGGCGCTAACCTGGGTTCCCCGGTGCCATACCATGAGTACTGGTTGGCGGGGGAACTAAACAAAAAGACCCAAATCCCCATTCAACTCATTGATTTATAAATACTTTACTTCTAGGTCTTTATTCCTCAAAGACTTAGCAGGAATCCCCTAAGTCCTTGATTTCCAAAGACTGCAACCAAGGGGGTCTCGCCGCAGGTGGAGGCTTCTTCCTGCGCGCAAACGTTTGACTTCTGCGCAGCAGAAAAATCACAATCTCAAGCGTCGCTCTCACGGTAAGATCAAAAGAATCCCCCGAATCGAACGCCCAATATCAGGAACAGTGATCGAAGTCGATACCACTCCCGAAGTCGTTCCCGCAAAGTGGCCCGAGCCGCCGCGCCTGCTGGTGGAGTGGTCGTCGCGATGGGAAGAATTCAAATCCGCCTTTGGTCCCGCGCTGTCCCGTCCGCCGAAGCGCCTCGCCGGAGAAGCGCCAGTCGGCATGTTCCCATATCGCGGCATGTTGCTCGGCTGGATGCTCGAATGCCTGCTGATGATCGCTCTTCTCGTGCTCCCGGAACGCTTCGTGAGTCTTGAACTTCCTCCGCCGCCAACGCAGCCCCAGCGCGACGTCATCTATTACTCCGGCGACGAACTGCCGCAAACGCAAGACCGTGGCGGCGCCGAGGCTGGTAAGTCCGGACGCGCCGGCGGGCAGCAGGCTCATCACCGCACGCAGACCATCCGCGTGGCACGCGGCGATAAGCCTGGCGAAAAAGTCGTGGATGCGCCCAAGATGGACTTGCCGCATTCCGATGCTGCCGTCGCGAATCTGCTGGCGTTCAAATCGAATCCCGGACCGCCTCCCGCCGAAGGCCTGCGTTCGACCCTGACCGCACCAGTTCTGCCCGCCATGAGCCCAGTTCCGCCTTCTCCGGAGCTGAATTCTTCGGCTCGCCACACGCCCGATAGCTTGACGACGAGCGTGATTCCGCCCGCGCCCGAGGTTTCTCACGGCAGCACGCGTAAAACGCCGACCCTGAGCTCTGCGGTCGTTCCGCCCACGCCGAATATCGCGCACGACAAAATGCGCACCGCGAGTCCGCTCGATCAAACCGTCGTCGCCCCGGCTCCACGAGAAGCCCCGCGCGACCTGGCAAGCTCTCGCGTACCGCTGGCGCAAACCGTCGACGTGGTTGCGCCCCCGGTTTCCGCGCCGCAACGCGACGTCTCATCGAACGCACGGATGACGCTGCCCGCTCCCGCCATCGTGGCCCCGCCACCGTCGCAGGTGAGCCGCGATCTCAATAGCTGGGGGAGCTCCGCTACGGGCGACTTGCGCCTAAAGCCCGTGCCGCCGCCACCTTCCGCGGCTGGCGGAGGATCCAACTCGAGATCGGTTGCGGCCGCGCTGACGCCGCAAGTTGTGCCGCCTCCGGCTAGCATCGAGGGACACGGCGCACAAGGCTACGGTTCTCAAGGGCGCGGCTCGCAATCATCTGGCGGCCGATCCGCAGGCCAGTCCGCCGGCGCGCTGCTCGGCCCAGCCGACGTCATACCACCTCCACCGGGTCTTGGCGGAGGTAAATCCCTCTCGGGCAGCGGACGCGGCAACAAGGGAACCGGCGCCGGCGGTCCGTTCGACCTCGGATCTTCGATCGCTCCGCCGAGTAACAGCGGCGGAAACGCAGCCGGCAATGGAGTGGTCATCTCCAGCGAACCCGGCACCAAAGTCGGACTGCCGAATTCAACCGGCGGGGGCGCCATCGCCATGTCTCCGAGCGGCACCGCAAAATCGGGACTCGGCGGCAGCGGCGGCGGAGCGGGCATTGGCAAAGGCAATGGCCCCGGCAGCGGCTTGCAAGGCGAAGGCTCAGGCGCGGGCCGAGCAGGCACGGGACGCGGCTCCGATCCCAACGCGCACGGCGGAATTTCGCCCTATCCCGGACCCGGCGGCTCAGGCTCAGGCACCAGCGCAACGCCCGCCATGCCCGGAGTCTCGGTCGAAGGCGGCACGACCACCATCACGCTTCCCAGCTTCGGATCGCCCGGCGGCGACGCGCCCTCCACCGGCCCCGGCCATTCTTCCACCAGCGCCCGCGGAGGGCCGAGCTACACCGTGAAAGCCACGTCCAGTTCCGGCGGCGTCTTCAATCGCTACGGCCAACTGAAGGGCGACAACTACTCCATCTACATCGACACATCGCTCGGAACGGCGGTGATGCAATATGCCGATGCCGCCTCCGCCGCGCATCCTTACTCTGGAGACCTCACCAAGCCCGAAGTCCTGCGCGATGATCTGCCCCAAGGACTGCGCGCCACCTATGTAGTGTTCGCCTGCATCCTTGACCGCTCTGGCAATCTGAAAGACCTAAAAGTACTGGAGCCCGGAGCCGCCGAAACGACGTCAAAACTTCTGGTGGCTCTGCGTAACTGGAAATTTCGTCCAGCATTCCGCGGAAATGACCCGGTCGAAGTCAACGCGTTTTTAGGGTTTGGGATCGACACGCGGTAGCGAGATCGGGTGATCGGGCCACCTGGCCATCGGATCATCTAAGTTCAAAGGCCCTTGACCTTCGATCACCCGATGGCCCGATCTCCATGTGACTTTCGATACGTCTCTAGCCGCCGCAAATCGTCGGGAACACACCTCAGTCCTTTAGTCTGAATCTAGCCCAGCCCCATGCAAACCCGGCGCCGATACGCGATGGTGTTCCTCGCCAGCCTGGCCATTCTCGTAGCCGGCATCTCGACCGCGCCCATCATGTTTGACGAGCCGGCCTACGTGGGCGCGGCCCGAAATTTCATCGACGGGACGCCATCCAGCAAGACCAACGGTACCAGTTCTTGCAGCAGGTCCGGCGGCGCGCTGCAGCGAAAA
>CAVZUP010000220.1:0-18245 GCA_963778255.1 uncultured Acidobacteriaceae bacterium | reverse complement strand
ATCTGGCAGTCTTCGCTGTATCCTTCGCAGGTTCCAATCACGCGCAATTCCGCACCGTCGCGATCGAGTTTCTTGAGGAGCCATCCCTGCGGGTGGTTGTAGGCGCCGACTGCCACAAAGCGCGGATGCGCGGCAATGAACGCGCAATAGGGTGCGAGCTTCCCGCGGATGGGGAATGCTTCTTTTACCAGTTCAAAATGTGCGAAAACGGTGTCGTGAGCGATGGTGGAAGCCGCTTCATCGTCGGCCAACATGTAGAGGCGTTGCGCCACCTGGGCGGTTTCCTGCCGATCAAGTTCCATGAAGGTCAAGCCGGTGTTGGCGACGATGGGAAGCTCCGGAGCAATCGAGTCGAAGTGCGAGACCCTCGGAGCGCTGGCGAGTTCCCCTTGCAAATAGGAGGGGACGGGCGCGATATCCACGGGGATGAGCGGAGGCAGGGCGAATGCATAGAGCATTCTGGCGGCCGCCACGGGCGGGAGGACACTTGAGGCTTGCTCGAGCAGCCATGCTTTTCCCGTCGTGTTGAAAAAGAAAACGAGCGCCAACAAAAGAGCGATTGTGGTTCCGGCGAGCCGATTGCTCTGGGTTCGATAGCTCAGCAGCAGCGCGGGAACCAGAGCAAGTGGAACCAGCCAAGCGACCCCGTAGCGGCCGAAAAAGGCGGTACCGGTACGCGCAAACAAAATTCCGATAGCGAGCGGTACGAGAGATAGCGAAACCAGAAGAAGTGCAAAGGGCGCGCGGATGGCGCGCGGGCGAGCCACGGGAACGTCGGGCGGTTGCCTTCGGAAGACCGGCCACAGCAGGGCAAGGAGCGCAATCAGCGCCAGCGGGGTGACCATGAAACGGATCGATTCCCAATAGAAACTGACCATATACCGGGGCGTGGCGCGATATTGGGGCGTAGACAGCATGACGGAACGATTGTGGATAAGCGGCAGGTAGGTGATGACGGAAACCAGCGGTACGAGGAGCGCTGCCCACAAGGGCCAGTCCGGTTTACGACGAATCCAGAGGCGAACCAGTTCCGCGCCGAAGAATGCGGCGTAGGCTAATACTCCGAAGACATGCGAGAGCAGAAGTCCGAATCCGCTTGCCGCGACGATCGCAATCGCCCAGCGGCGGCTCCCCGGACCATCTTCTTCGGTAGCTCGATACCAGCTTACGAGCAGGAGAGCGGTAAAGCAGAGAAGCATCGCATAGGGGCGCGCCTCGTTTGCCAGAAATGAAAACGGAGTGCTCCACAACAGTAAGGTGGCTATGAGTCCGTAGAGCGGAGACAAAAGGCGGCTAAGAAAAACGAAGAGGAGTGCGGTGGCGGCGAGATAGGCGAGCAAGAAAGGCAGACGGCAGGACCAGGAACTTACTCCGAACAACGCGAACGATGCTCGGACTAATAAGTAGGACAGCGGGGGATGAAGGTCAATTGTGTGCGTGTATTGGATCAGTTGGCGGAGGCTGGGCGCCTGCGCGATGTAGAAGGTGAAAAGTTCATCGTGGTCGAGATGGCGCGAGGCCAAGTTATGGATGCGGCCCCATCCGCAAGCAAGGGAGATTGCCGCGAAGAGCGCCCAACCCTGGGTTTCGGCGAATTGTGCGATAAGGAGCAGAAGGCGAACGGTTAGAAACCGACTCGGTCCCGAGACGAGTTCCGGGTTTGCGCAGATCGGACGAATTTGAGCTTGCGTGCTCATGAGGCCGTCTGACTTCGCTCGATCCTCCGGAGTTTGTGATCGACTCGGGGATCGATGAGCAAGGCTATACCGCGCGTCTTCACTGGAAGTTTCCCCTAGAAACCAGTCATTAGCGGACTGCAGAAATTGTAGCGCAGGGTAAACAGCCTCCAATCAGGGCGCGGGACTTACTTGGTTACCAAAGATTAGAAGTAACTTGATCAGTGGATCTGGGTAGAGAGCGTGACGTCAGCTATGCCCGACCTTGCCATGGCGGAGACAAAGTGAGCGTCGCAGCTATCGTTGTAGTCAGGATTGGGCGGGAGCTGCGGCTCGCTTAGGGAAAATATCGCCGACGCGGCGGATTTCCGCGCCCACAGCCTTCAGTTTTTCTTCGATATGCTCGTAACCGCGATCCAGATGATAGACGCGGTCGATGATGGTCTCGCCATCGGCGACCAGGGCGGCAAGCACCAGTGAGGCGGAAGCGCGCAGGTCCGAAGCGAGAACGGCGGCCGCGCTGAGCGGAGTTCCGCCGCGGACGATGGCCCTGCGGCCTTCAATCTTGATGTTGGCGCCCATGCGCACCAGCTCCTGCGCATGCATGAAGCGGTTCTCGAAAATATTTTCTGTGATGATCGACGTACCCGCGGCCTGCGTGGCGAGCGCCATGTATTGCGCCTGCATGTCGGTGGGGAAGCCGGGATACTCCTCGGTATTCAAGTCGGCCGCTTGCAGCGGATGATCGCCCATGACGCGGACGGAATCAGCCTTCACCGCCGTCTTTACGCCCGTCTCCGCCAGTTTCTGCAGGATGGCGGTGAGGTGCGCCGGATCGCATCCCGTGACGTTGACGTCTCCGCCGGTGAGGGCTCCGGCAATGATGAAGGTTCCCGCCTCGATGCGGTCGGGAATAATGCGGTGCCGCGCGCCGTGCAGCTTGGCGACTCCCTTAATGCGAATCGTGGAGGTGCCCGCGCCGTGGATCTTCGCTCCCATGGCATTCAGCAGCGCGGCGAGATCGGCGACTTCAGGCTCACGGGCGCAGTTCTGCATCACGGTTTCGCCGTCGGCCAGCGTTGCGGCCATCAGCAAATCTTCGGTGCCGGTAACGGTAATTTTGTCGAAGACAATCTCTGCGCCCTTGAGCCGATCGCCCTTTAGAGGATCGGTCGTGGCTTCGACATATCCATGGTCTTGCGTGATCTTCGCGCCGAGGCGCTCCAGGCCTTTGATGTGCAGATCGATTGGACGCGCGCCGATGGCGCATCCTCCAGGCAGCGAAACGCGGGCCCGGCCGCAACGCGCCACCAGCGGCCCCAGCACGAGCGTTGAAGCCCGCATGGTCTTGACCAGTTCATACGACGCTTCGGGAGCGTTGAGCGTCCGCGCGCAAATCGTGGTGCGGTGATGAGCGCGTCCGTAGCCGAGTTCGACCTCGGCGCCCATAGCCGCGAGCAGCTTACGCGTCGTCTCGATGTCGCGCACCTGCGGGATGTTCTCGAGAATCACCGGGTCTTCGGTGAGCAGGGCTGCCGCCATGCAAGGCAGCGCGGCGTTTTTCGCGCCACTGATGCGAACCGTCCCCAGCAGGGGATTACCGCCGCGGATTACCAACTTATCCATAGAGTGCGTAGTTTCCGAAAAATTAGCGCCGCATTCATTCTAACTAGAACTCCGCCGTGGCTGCTAGAAACTCGACCTGAACCCGGGATGCGTGTTTTCCTCCGTGAAACTCTGTGCCCCCTGTGGTCAAGCTCTTTTCGCCGTCTTATTCAAAACTTCGACCCACGTGTGGCCAGCACTATTGCCTTGCGCACCTGGTTTTGAGACCGTGCCAGGGCACGGGCAGCATCGACGCGACCGACTCCAGTCTTGGCCATCACCAGAGCCACGGGCACGCGTCCTCCCGCGGCCGCGAGCAGTTTGCACGCCGCGGCATGGCTGACCCCGGCGGCTTCTTCCAGGATGCTCACTCCGCGTTCCGCCAGTTTTGTATTCTTCGGACTAACGTTCACCATCAGGTTACCGTAGACGTAGCCGAGACGAGTCATCGCTCCCGTGGACAGCATGTTCAGAATCATCTTCTGCGCCGTACCGGCTTTCATGCGGGTCGAGCCGGCAACCACCTCCGCGCCTACATCCGCGACGATGGCCACGTGCGCAGCTTTGCCGAGCGGCGAATTCGGATTGCAAGAGACGGCAACCGTCTTCGCACCTTGAGCGCGCGCATACCTGATGGCCCCGATGGTGAAGGGAGTGCGTCCACTGGCCGCGATCCCTACGACCACATCTTTCTTGCCCGGCTTTTTCTTCGCGATGGCGCTGGCCCCAAGTTCACCCGAATCTTCGTCGGCTTCTACCGCCGTGGCGAGGGCATTTGGGCCACCGGCAATGATGAATTGAACCGTACGCGTGCTGACGTCAAACGTCGGCGGACATTCGGCGGCGTCAAGGGCGGCGATGCGTCCGCTGGTGCCGGTGCCGACGTAGATGAGGCGTCCACCCTGAGAGAGTGCCGCCGCGATCAGATCGATCGCCTGCGCGATTTGCGGGAGAGCCCGCTTCACGGCGTCCGCAACTTTGGCATCTTCGCGGTTGATAATGCGAGCGATTTCGAGTGCGGACTTGCGATCGAGATCGGCGGAGGCGGAGTTCACCTTCTCGGTGCCGAGGCGGCGGAATTCCGCGCTCGTTCTCCGCGTCGATCCTTTCTGTTTCAAGCGCTTTCTCCCAGGGACTCAATCACTGCGTCGTGAAAAGCGGGCCGCACCTGCTTAATTGCCTGGTTGGCGCAGTCGGGCCAGGTGCGATTGGTTAACAAAGTGATCGACAGTTGACGATCCGCATCAATCCAAAGCGATGTGCCGGTATAACCGAGGTGCCCGAAGGAGTTCGCCGAAAAATATTTCCCCGATTGCGAGGGCGGCGAGGGCGTATCCCATCCGAGGGCGTAGGACGTACCTTCGGGAGCAGATTCCCGCCGCGAAAACAGTTCAACCGTGTCGGCGCGAAGAATGGGGTGACCGCCGTTGAGCATGGCGTGGGCGAAAATGGCCAGATCTTCGGCGGTCGAGAACAGGCCGGCATGTCCAGCAACCCCGCCGAGGACGCTCGTATTTTCGTCCTGCACCTCGCCTTGGATAAGGCGGCGCCGAAAAGTATGATCGTCGGCCGTCGGCAGGATGGAATTCTTCAAAGCAGGCGCAGGTTTAAAAGTCGTATGCGTCATGCCCAGCGGACCGAAAACTTCGCGCTGGCAAAAGGAATCGAGCGAATCATTATTCTCGGCGGCAAGGCGTTCGAGCGCGACGCCAAGAATGATGAATCCGATGTCGCTGTATTCGGCGCGCGCGCCAGGGACGGCGGCCAGCGGCGTAGTGAAGGCGGCTTGCAGCAACCCTTCCCGCGTCTTGGTGCGCAAGAAGAGTTTTTCGTACGCTGGCAGCCCCGAGCTGTGCGCAAGCAGCATGCGCAGCGTGACCTTGTCCCGGCGAGAGTGATGATCGTCCGTTGCGCCCGCGAATTCTGGGATAACCGCGCCGACTGGCGCTTCCAGATCGAGCAAACCGCGCTCATAAAAGATCATAGCCATTGCGGTCGTGGCGACGACTTTCGTGAGCGAGGCGAGATCGAAAAGGCTCGCGGTCGTGACCTCGGGTGAAGCCGGATCGTAGGTAAAGCGTCCCAGGGCCTTGTTGGCAACGAGTTCTCCGCGGAGAGTGACGGCCAGCGAGCACGCCGGAAACGCGCGCTCGGCGAGGGCCTTTTCCAGGACGCCGAAAGCGCTGCGAAAGCGGTCCTCCTGCGCGGCGAGATTGCGCACCAGGAAGGAAAAACCGGCGGGCGGATTGTCGGTCGCGGTCAAGAGTAGTCTCGAAAGCCTGCTCGGGTTATAGCAAACTGCGGGCGCTGGGCAAAGTGACCGGAAGGGGGCGCGGCTACTTCGGATAGTAGCTATTCAAATGAGGGCCGATCTTTTGTTCGATTTTGCATCCCTCGATTAATTCCTCGGGTAGAAACCATACTTCGGGGTGGCGCGGGTCATAGTGAACCTGTAGTTTGTGTCCGGCCATTCGTGCGAAGAGCGATTCGCCTGGGTCGGTTATATAAGGGAGCAGGGCAAAACGGCCTGAGTAGTACTCTCTATCGACCTGGTACGAGAAAGCGAACACAGGTAGTCTGACATTCCCATATTTCGAGTGAGCAACGACTTCGATGTGCCCGGACTCGATGGTCGCTTCAGTTAGAGGCCACCGGCGGGCTTTGGAGCGCTTCCTTACTTGGTAAATCCAATTTCCCACCCCCACCGCGACCAACAGCAACATGATGACGAGTTTTAGATCCACGCGACCTAGTATCGGCGTGAAGTCACCTGCAAGCAACAGGAGTTGTTGGCAAAGCGAGTTACCAGCAGAGCCCTAGAGCGGTCCGAATGCTTGAGCACGGTGCTGGCCGTCATGTACATTCACAGCAAGCGTGAATCTCACCTCGACAATTCTGGCGCTTGTTCTAATCTGCGCAACAGCTCTCGGTCAGTCTCCCCTCGATTCCCGCCTCGCCGTGCTCGATCCGGTCATCCACGAAGCCATCGCCCAACGGCAGATTCCCGGCGCTGTCCTGATCGTCGGCCACGACGGCCAAGTCGTGTATCGCAAAGCCTACGGCAGCCGAGCGCTTGAGCCTCGGCGGGAGGCAATGACGCTCGACACGGTCTTCGATTGTGCGTCGCTGACCAAGGTCGTCGCCACCACCACGGCACTCATGCAGCTGTGGGAGCAGGGGAAATTTCGCATGAGCGATCCGGTCGCGAAGTATCTTCCCGAGTTTGCGCAGAACGGCAAGCAAGAGATTACGATCCGGCAGTTGCTGGTGCATTACTCCGGTCTGCCGGAAGATCTCGATCTGGTCAAGAAGTGGGAAGGCAAAGACGCCGCGTATCGCATGGCATTTGAGGTCGCGCCCGACCACGCTCCAGGTGCGGCGTTTATCTATAGCGATATCAACTTCATCGTGCTGGGAGCGCTGGTGGAGCGGCTTTCGGGCGAACCGCTCGACGACTATGCGTCAAAGCACGTTTTTCAACCGCTGGGTATGAAAGAGACGCGCTTCCTGCCTCCGCCGTCGTGGGCGCCTCGCGTTGCTCCTACCGAAGAGGACGAGAACCATCATCTGCTGCGTGCGGTCGTGCACGATCCCACGGCGCGCCGGATGGGCGGCGTGGCGGGACATGCGGGCGTATTCTCCACCGCCGACGATCTGGCAATTTTTGCGCAGGCTCTGCTTGATGGCGGCCGGGGAGTGCTGACCTCGGCAGCGATCGCGAAAATGACCGCTCCACAACAGCCGGTAAATGGCACGGTGCTGCGCGGTTTTGGCTGGGACATCGATTCTCCTTTTTCCACCAATCGCGGAGAACTCCTGCCAGTAGGCAGTTTCGGGCATACGGGATTCACGGGAACTTCGCTGTGGATCGATCCGGCAACGAAGACATATATCGTTCTGCTCACCAACGCCGTGCACATGAACGTGGTGCCGCCGAAGGAGAAGGGAAGCGCAATCTCCTTGCGAACTAAGGTTGCGACCGCCGTAGCAGCGGCGCTGGCGCTCGATCCTTCTGAAGCGGAGAAAATGCGGGTGGTGTCGATTACCGGCTACAACGAAATGCAGAGCGCGGCGCGCAAGCTGACGGTGCGGAATGGCGCGGTGAAAACGGGAATCGATGTGCTCGAAGCGACGAAGTTCGCGGCACTGCATCCGGCGCGCGGCGGAGGCCCGCGCAGCATTGGACTCCTGACCAATCAGACCGGCGTGGATTCGGAAGGGCGCCGCACAATCGATGTGCTGGCGAGCGTCCCAGGAATTTCGCTGGATGCGATCTTCAGTCCCGAGCATGGAGTGACCGGAACGCTGGATACGACCGACATCAAGAACGCGAAGGATGCGGCGACTGGTATTGCAGTCTATAGCGTGTACGGGGCGACCGATGCGGCGCGGCGTCCGCCGCTGGACATACTGAAGCGGCTGGATGCGGTGGTGATCGATCTGGCCGATGCGGGCGCGCGCTTTTATACCTACGAGGCCACGACCGGGTATTTTCTGGAAGCGGCAGCGAAGGCGGGCATTGACGTTGTAATACTGGACCGGCCGAATCCGATCACCGGCTCGTTTGTGCAGGGGCCGCTTTCCCTCTTGGATTCCAGCAACCGGCGGGAAAGTTTTACGGATTACTTTCCCGAGCCGCCGCGCCATGGAATGACTCTGGGCGAGCTGGCGAAGATGTTTAATGCCGAGCGGCATATTGGGGCGCGACTCGAAGTGATCCCGATGGAAGGCTGGCAGCGCGGCGACTGGTTCGATTCGACCGGCGTTACATGGGTGAATCCTTCGCCTAATCTGCGCGACTTGAATCAGGCGACACTCTACACCGGCGTGGCATTGATCGAGGGCACGAATGTTTCGGTGGGTCGGGGAACGGACACGCCGTTCGAGGTGGTGGGCGCTCCGTGGATCAAGGGCAGGGAACTCGCGGCTTACCTGAACGCGCGCGCGATTCAGAGTGTAAGGTTCGTGCCGATTGCGTTTACTCCGTCGGCGAGTAATTTTGCCGGGGAACAGTGCGAAGGCGTCAACATCATTGTTCTCGAACGAAACACGCTGGATGCACCCGAGTTGGGAATCGAGCTGGCGTCGGCGCTGCATAAGCTGTATCCAAACGATTTCAAGCTGGAGCGGATGGCGGATCTGCTGGTAAATCAGGCGGTGCTTTCGTCGATCGCAGCGGGAGAAGACCCGCGCCGCATAGCCGACGACTGGCAGGAAGAGCTGGAGAAATTCGTCCACCTGCGAGAGAAGTACTTGCTATACAAGTAGTGGGCGGTAGCGCCGGCGTCCCGCCGGCTGTCACGTGGGCGTCTCGCCCGCGCCGCTAGCAAAGTGAACGCAGTCCGCTACCACACTGCGGTGGTGTTTCAGGTTGGCTTCACCACAAGAATTGTCATCCTGAGCGAAGCGAAGGACCTGCTGTTCGTCAGCAGCAATTCCAACTTGCCTCCATCAGTTTTGCAAACTGCGACGCTACCACACTTCTTATCCATGTTCCCGCGCGAATTCCTCAGCTACAATGCCAAGTACGCAGGTTGGCCATGTCCGAAAATCTACTTCAAATTCCGAGTGCGTTTTTCCGTTGCGCAGGCCCCAATTGCGGGGTGCAGAAAGGCGCGAGCGACCGCTGGTGGGTGATGTGGAGTTCGTTCGACGACTACGAAGTTCCGGTCATGCATCTGGCGCCGTGGGATGAAAAACTGGCCGTGCAGGAAGGCGCTGTGCACGTGTGCGGCGAGGGCTGCGCGCAGAAATTGCAGTCGCAGTTCATGGGCAATGTGCTGGAGAGCCGGGCACGAAAAAGCAGCGGTTAGGCGGACCGCCGAGGCCAGGCTGTTGCGATGTGAGCCCGAGCATTGGTTCTCGGCGGTTCAGCTAACTAGCACGCAACTGGACGCATCTGAGTTAGCAAGCTTTCAACCATCTTGCAGAGGCAGGCTTTCGATGAAGTTCCATTTCGCTAGCATGTTCATTTTGCTGTTGGCCGCGATGGCGACCGCGCAGTCAACGCAATCCTCGAATACCACTGCGCCCGCGGCGGAGCCGGCCAAGACGACGCTGACCATTCCGGCGGGCACCTCGATTCCACTCTCGCTGAAGCAGGCCATTTCGACCAAGACAGCCAGGGATGGCGATCCGGTATACGCGGAAACGGCCTTCCCGTTTGTGCTCAACGAACAGGTCGTGATTCCGGCGGGAACCTATATCCAGGGCAAGATTGAGCGTGTGCAGCGCGGCGGGCACGTCAAGGGACGCGCCGAAGTGCTGATCCACTTTACTTCCATGATTTATCCCAATGGCTATACCGTCATGCTCGGCGGCTCGGTCGAGAACACGCCCGGAGCCGAGAAGACTTCGATGAAAGATTCGGAAGGAACGATCCGCCAGGATAGCGACGCTGGCAAGAAAGCGCGCGAAGCCGCGGAAGGGGCAACCACCGGAGCCGTGATCGGCGCGGTCACCAACGGCGGCAAAGGCGCGGGGATCGGAGCGGGAATCGGCGGAGTTGCCGGGCTGGCGGTCGGAATGCTGTCGCGCGGCGCCGACGTCCGGCTCGAGCCGGGGACCTCGATCGAAATGGAGATTCAGCGCGAAGTCACGGTCGATGCCAGCCGGGTTTCTGCACGGCGCGAGGTGGTTGTTCGCAACGAGTAGTTTCCTGGCTCTCCGCCAGACATCTTTTACTTCAATTCAAACATGGCGTTCACGTGCGCGGTGACCGTCACATTGTGGGGAGAAAATTCCTCGGTGGGCGCGGGAGCTTGTGCCGCCATCGCCGCTCCCATGGTAAGGCGCGGCCTGGGCGCGACCACGCGAACGTTCTCGAACGTATCCACGGAGGCATAGGAGAGTTCGCCGAGCGTCCGTCCGCTGGCGTTGGCTAGCGCCTGCGCCGAGGCACGGGCGCGCCGGTAGGCGTCAGCCACGGCCTTGCTCTTGGCCTCTTCAGTTGAGTCCAGCGTATAGGTGAGCGACTGGCTTTCCCCGCCGCTGGCGTCGGCCAGTTGCTGGGTGACCGGCCCGATCTTCGAAAAATCCTTGAGCTTCAGGCTGACGCTGGTCGTTACCTGGTAGCCGATGACCTTGTGCTTCGCGCTCTTGTAGTCGTATTGCGGATTCACCGAAAAGAAGCCGATCTCCGCCGACTTGGGATCAATGCCGTTGGCACGCAGCACCTGGCGCGTCGCCTCGGCCTGTTTGGCGGCCTGATCGTAGGCATCCTTAGCGTTCTCGGCCTGAACCGAGATGTTGAACTGGATGAGCGCGGTATCGGGCGCAGTTTCAAACTTGCCGTCGGCGCCAACAAAGATGGTGTTGGGCATGGGGCTGAGCGCCTGACTCTGCGCCACGGCGAGGGCGCTCAGAACGAGGACCGCGCAAAGAGTGAGAATGCCGGTTTTCATGGGAATACCTCTGAGCCTGCATACGGGAACCGAATCCAAAGCTTCCTTATACACCCTTACTCTTTGGAACGCGGCAGGCTCTCCCAGTTGCGAGAAAAAGTTGCAATGGAAGGAATCGTGTAGCGCCGGCGTCTCGCCGGCTGTAGCGCCGGTGTCCCCGCCGGCTGTAGCGTGGGCGTCTCACGTCAGGGCTGGAACTTGCTTACATCTTCGGGAAAGAAGCGTTCGCCTCGTTGATGTCTTTCCGCAGGTCTTCCCAGATATTATCGGGCATTTCGAGAAACACCTTGACGATCTGGGGATCGAACTGGCGGCCGGCCCACGCCTCGATCTCCTTGCGAGCAGCTTCAATGCTCTGCGCTTTGCGATAAGGACGATCGGAACGCATGGCATCGAGAGTATCGGCAATCGCGAAAATTCTGGCGCCCAGCGGAATTTCCTCGCCCTTCAGCCCGCGCGGATAGCCCAGCCCGTCGTAACGTTCCTGGTGCGAATAGACGATCTCGGCCGCTTCCGCCAGAAAAGGGATGCGGGAGATGATCTTGTACCCGCGATAGCAGTGCTCCTTCATGATGTCCATTTCCTGCTCCGTGAGCTTGCCCGGCTTGCGCAGGATGTCGTCGGGAATGGCCATCTTGCCGATGTCATGAAGAAAAGCGCCGCGCGCGATTACGTTGATCTCGTCTTTCGCCAGGCCCATCTTGCGCGCAATCGCGATGGTGTAGGCGGTTACGCGCCGGGAGTGGCCTTCGGTCTCCGCGTCCTTGAGGTCAAGCGCATCGCCCAGGGCTTCGAGCGTGATGTCATAGGACTTTTCCAGGTTGGAAAGCGCCGACTTCCATTGCTGCGTGCGGGCGGCCACCAGCACCTCGAGGTTGGTGCGGTAGGCGTCGTTTTCGCGCTTGAGACGTCGATTTTCCAGGGCCCGGCGCACCGTGGCCAGCAGTTGCTCGCGTTCGAAGGGCTTAAGCAGGTAGTCGTATGCCCCATTGCGCAAAGCCTGCAGGGCGACCTGAATGTCGTGGACTGCGGTCACCATGACGATCGGCATGTCAGGGTAGCGTTCCTTGGCGCGTTCCAGAAGGGCAATCCCATCCATTTCGGCCATCATCAAGTCCGAAAGGACCAGATCGAATTCATCGCCCGATTCCAGAATTGCCAGCGCTTCGAGGCCGCTTGCCGCCTGGCGAGTCTGAAAATGGGCGCCGCCCAGCATCGAAGAAACAATCTCGCGGATTGTCTCTTCATCGTCCACCACGAGGATGCGGTCGTTAGGCATGGGGGTGAATGGATACATCGGTCATTCTAGGACACGCTGCCACATTCCGAAAGTAACCAAAGGGAGACGGAAATCCGGTATTGCTGGCCCACGGGCGTGATATTTAAAAGGCTGGTGTCGTCCGTCTGTCGTACGTCGATCTATGGATACGGCCTTATTTCTTGGGAATTCGCTGGGTACTGTGGCTTTCCCCCGGTTCACCGAGCGGGAAACGGCCGCCCTGATCCTGGCCGTGGTCAGCCTGCTCTTCTTCCGCGCGTTTCGGGAACGCTGTCTGCTGCTGTGGGGAGCGGGTTGGGTTGCGTATGGGGCGTTTCTTTGGATAACAGGCGCTAGTGAACTGCAAGCCGCGTCCAAGCCCATGGTGGCTGTGGCGCAGGCCGGTTTTGTCCTGGCCATGGCGTTGTTTGCGGCGTCGGCGCTGGCTGCGGCGTCGGCGCGGCGTGCGCTGGTGGTATTGGTTGCGTTTTCCTGGGCGCTGATGGTCGGCGCCGCCCTGCAACCGTTCTATTTCCCGGATTTGAAAGCCTTCGAACTGGGGTTGCAAGTCGCGTGCCGGCTAGTCGCCGCTGCCGCAGCTCTTCAACTGCTGCGCTGCCGCTCCGGGCGCATTTGGCTGGGGCCTACGCTGTTCGGCGCCGGGCTGCTGACCTTGCATCTGAATTGGCCTCCGTTTACCAGCCGCATTCCGAGTGAAGGTTACCTGCTGGCGGAAATTCTGTTCGGCTCAAGCATGTTACTGGTGGTGCTGGACGATGTGCGGCTGCGGATGCGCCGGCTGGCGGTGCTGAACGAGCTGACGGTGACGATTGCCCGCGGCCAGAATCATGCCCCCATGATCCAGATTGCGCTGGAAAAATTGAGAGCCGTGACTGGGGCTAAGGCAGCGTGGTTCCGGTTGCTCGATGGGGATCGTCTGGTGCCGACGCAGCACGTCGGCCTGTCGCCGGAAATTCTGCGCGCCCTCGGACCCGCCGGGGCGGAGGACCCGCACATTCGCGTTCTCCAGGAAAACCGCGCCGCCGTAATGAAACTCGTGGAGATATCGGAGGCTGAGCAGCTCCAGCTGGAAAAGCTCGGCGTTCATCACGTAGTCCTTCTGCCCGTGCAGGGCAAGAAGTTGGCGCTCGGGATGCTGTCGTTCGGCTGCGCACGCAGCGGACGCCACACGCCGGAAGAACTGGAGTTTCTGGAAACGGCGGCGCAGAAGCTGGGCATTGCGGCCGAGAATCTGCGCCTGTTGGAGCAGGTGCTGCGCTCGCAGCGGCAGTGGATGAACACCTTCGATTCCATCCAGGATCTGATTCTGGCGCACGATGCGGACTTCCGCATGCTCAAGACGAATCAAGCCCTCTTGCAGCGCCTGGAAAAGGCGCCGGCCGACGTCTTGGGCCATTTTTGCGCCGAGATTTTGCCGCGCACCATCCCCTGGAATGGCTGCCCATATTGTGAACGCGGTTCGGAGCTGACCGAGGAAATGGATCCGTGTTTCGGCGGCCAGTCGGTGGTTTCCACTTCGTCCTACGCGGAGCAGGGAGGCCAGCAGAAGGGCGTCATCCATGTGGTGCACGACACCACCGCGCGTCAGATGGCGGAAGAAAAGTACCGCATGTTGTTTGATCAGGCGCAGGAAGGCGTGTTCGTGGCCACGCCCGAGGGCGACTTGCTCGACTGCAACGACGCCTTTGTCACCATGCTCGGATACAGCAGCCGCGACGAGTTAATGGCGCTAGACGTGGGCAGCGTGCTGCACGCGGTTTCCGAGGAGCGGGAAGCCTTCCGCCAGGAGATCGAGGCGCACAACTACGTGCGCAACTTTGAAATTACCGCGCGGCGCAAGGATGGCACGCTGCTCACCGTGGCGCAGAGTTGCTTTGCTACCCGCGATTCCAACGGAAATATCGAGCGCTATCAGGGCTTCGTTCTCGACATCACCGAGAAGAAACGCTCGGAAGACGAGATGCGGCGGCGCAACCGCGAATTGAACGCGCTGAACGCCATGGCCGTCATCGCCACCCAGTCGTTCGATCTGGATGAAATTCTGAACTTGACGCTACGCCAGGTGATTTCGTTGTTTGGAGCGGAAACCGGCTCGGTCTATCTCGCCGTGGAACCGGACGGCACCTACCGGCGGCGCGCCGGCTGGGGTCCGCGCAGCGAGGCGCGTTCGCGCATGGCCGATGTCAATTTTCCGGAGGGTCTGGGCGATCTGGTGATGCGTTCGCGAGCGGAAGTGGTGACGCAGGATTTTCTGCCGCATCTGCCGCCCGCCGTGGTGGAGTTTGCCTGTGCCGATCGCCTGCCCTACTGGATCTGGGTCGTGCTCTGGAGCAAGGACAAGCCCATCGGCATCATGGGCATTGCCAGCAAGGAAGATCGCCACTACTCCAGCAACGATGAAAATCTGCTGGTCGCCATCAGCCGCCAACTGGCCACCACGATCGAAAAAGTGCAGCTCTACGAAGAGACTTGCCGCGCCTACGAAGATTTGCGCCGGACGCAGGAGCAACTCCTGCAGAGCGAGAAGATGTCGGCCGTCGGCCAGTTAATTTCCGGCGTGGCGCACGAGTTGAACAATCCACTGACCGCGATTCTCGGCTATGCGCAGCTTCTTGAAAGCGCGGACCTCGACCAGAGCTCGGCCGACTACGTGCGGAAGCTGTTCAAGCAGGCGCAGCGGACGCACCGCGTGGTGCAGAATCTGCTTTCGTTCGCCCGCCAGCGCAAGCCGCAGAAGCAGGAAGTGGATTTGCGCAAGGTGCTGGAAGAATCGCTCGCTCTCCGCGAATACGATCTAAAGGTGAACAACGTTTCCGTGGAACGCGATATCCCCGAGGATGTGCCCTCGGTGGTTGGCGATCCGCATCAGCTGGAACAGGTCTTTCTCAACATTACCAACAACGCGCTCGATGCCATGGTGGAGAGCAGCGGCAGCGGGGTGTTGAAGGTCCGCATGTTCAAGAAAGATGCCTATGTGTGCGTCGAGTTCGACGACAGCGGCCCGGGGATCAAGGACCCGACTCGGATTTTCGATCCTTTCTACACCACCAAACAGGTAGGCAAGGGAACAGGCCTCGGCCTCAGTATCTGCTACGGCATCGTCAAGGAACATGGCGGAGAAATCATGGCGCGCAATCGCGATGAAGGCGGAGCGACCATCGCCATCCGTTTGCTCGCAAGCGGGAAACCAGCGCTGCCGGATTCACCCGCGCCCACTCGGCGCGAAACCGTGCTCAAAGGCCGCGTGCTCCTGGTCGAGGACGAAGAAGCGGTGCTGGAATTTGAACGCGACGTCTTGATTGGCGCGGGCGCCGAAGTCACCACTTCCATGACTGCGGAGGACGCGCAGCAGTGCCTCCGCCACGGCTCTTTCGACGTGATCGTGATGAATGGCCGCATGCCCGGCGGCTGCAGCGCACCAGAGATGTATGACTGGATCAAGACCACCAGTCCCGGTCTGGAGAAAGGCCTGCTGCTGACATTTTCCACCGTGATCGACGCTGAGACCAGAGACTTCCTGCAACAGCACGGACTTCCTTCACTGGCGAAGCCGTTTGAGGTGGCGGATCTGATCTCCCAGGTGCGCGGCCTGAGTCATCGCGAGGGTATCGCTGCCGCGAACCCATCGGAGATCGAGACGCAGAAAGCTGCCGCGGCCGGCGCGGGAGCATAGAACGGTCTCCTAGAGTTGTTTGGGTAGGGCACGGCTTTCGAGGTTGCGGAAAAGCTCTGGATTCCTACACGAACGGGAAGGGCGCGAGTTCCACTCGTGCCGTAATTGCGGAAGAATCAATAGCGGCTTCCAGCCGCTGGGGGAATGCCGCGCCGAGAAGGCACTTTTTCAGCAAACTGTTTAGCCGTGCCGTTCCAGCCCAATCAAGTCGAGGGCTTTAGCCCCTGAGGGTCTAGGCGCAAAGGCCTAAAGTTGTCCCTTCAGTTCCCGCATCATTTCCGCAATCAGTTTTTCGTTGCGCCGGTACCAGCGCCAGTGCCCTTCTCTCTTGGCCTCGACCACTCCTGCTTTTTCCAGGATTCGCATGTGATGCGAAACGGTGGGCTGCGCCAGTTTGACGCGCTGCTCGATATCGCCGGCGCAGAGTCCGGTTTGCTTGTCGAGCGAGCATCCGCCTTTTTCCTGGAGCGCGCGCAGAATGCGACGACGCGTGGGGTCGGCAATGGCGTGGAGAAAGCGGTCGAGATGGGGAGCGGCGTGGGCCATAAGGACAATTGGTAATTTTGTAATTGGGTAATTTGGCAATTTGAAACGCATCGATTCTGATTTTCAATTACCAAATTACAAAATTACAAATTCCTCCCTACTTTTTCACAATCGGATTATAGCCATCGGCAATGAGGCGCGCGCGCATGGCTTCGGCATCTTTCAACTCCCCGTAGGGCCCGACCTGAATGTGAAAGAACTTGTCGACGGAAGGATTATTGGCGCTGATGGCGGGATACTGTTTCTTCTTCAAGGCCTCGACCAGCGCTTCGGCG
This sequence comes from uncultured Acidobacteriaceae bacterium, assembly GCA_963778255.1. GTDB lineage: Bacteria > Acidobacteriota > Terriglobia > Terriglobales > Acidobacteriaceae > Acidiflorens. The sequence goes on along the minus strand of CAVZUP010000220.1, from coordinate 1,788 downwards.
TCCTCTTGCCGGCTGACGGCTGCCACCTGCACGAAGTAACCGCCGCTCGCCGACGTGGGTATGGATGGAGCCGGCGGTGCGACGGTTGCCGCGGGGGCAGGTGTGGCGTCCTTGGCCGGCGCTTGCGCTGGTGGAGTCGTGGCGGCCGCCGGTGGCGTGTTTGACTTCTGCGCCGTGGCATCTGGCGGCGTCAGCGTGGTGTCGGCCGTCTTCTCGCCGACCGCCTTGTAAAAGCTGAAATCGCTTCCGGGCGCCGGCTGCGCTGGCGTCGGAGCCTCGTTGCTTGCGGCCGAGGGCCGAACGATGCTTGCCGGGGCTCCAGCAGGAGCGCTCAGCGAACCGGCCACGCTGGCCAACGAGGTTCTTCTGCCCAGCGAAAAGCCGATGGCGAAGAAGAAAGCGCAGACCAGCACAAAAACGAAAAACAGGGCCAGCATGCGGCCGGTGCCGAGTGTGATCTCCGTATCCTGTTGCGCGGTAGCCATGGAAAAAATCGTTGCCCTCTAGCCCTTTGCCGGCGCGGCCGGAGGTTTCGGGCTTGCCAGCAGATTCTGCAAGCCGGAGAAGAAATCAATCGGCACCGGGAACACGACGGTCGTATTTTTCTCGACGCCGATTTCCGTAAGCGTCTGCAAATAGCGCAACTGGATGCTGGCCGGTTCGGTCGACAACAGATGCGCCGCATCCACCAGTCGCTGCGCGGCCGAGAACTCGCCTTCGGCGTGGATGATCTTCGACCGCTTCTCGCGTTCCGCCTCGGCCTGCTTGGCCATGGCGCGCAGCATGGACTCGGGCATATCCACCTGCTTGACTTCCACGTTCGCGACCTTCACGCCCCACGGCGCGGTGTGCGTGTCGAGAATGCTTTGCAGCCGCAAATTAATCTTGTCGCGATGCGCCAGCAACTCGTCCAGTTCCTGTTCGCCGAGCACTGAGCGCAAAGTGGTCTGCGCGAACTGCGAAGTCTGGTAGGCGTAATTGGAGACCTCGACCACCGCCTTGTTGGGATCGATCACGCGCAGAAAAATAACTGCGTTCACTTTCAGCGTGACGTTGTCGCGGGTGATGACGTCCTGCGGCGGAACCTCGATCGCTTCCTGACGCAGCGAAATCCGCACCATGCGGTCGACCGGGCTGAAGACCAGAATGATGCCCGGACCCTTGGCTTGTCCCAGCAGGCGTCCCAGGCGGAAGATAACGCCGCGTTCATATTCGGCCAGAATCTTGATGGAGCTCAGCAGGTAGATGATGAGGATGACAACGGCAATGCTGACTACCGGAAATCCGAGATCCATAAATGCCTCCACGCCACGCGCTCTTTGAATAAGAGTATGAGCGGATTGTAGCGCACGGGAGCGATTATCGGCGACGATGGCATACCCGCGCGGTTGCTGAAGAAGATGCGGGGCGCCCTACATAAAATGTCATCCTGAGGGAAACAGCTCCGTAGTCGAGGGATCCCGACAAGTTCGACACGCCGAGTCTAGTGTCAAGGCGTTCTCCACGTGGGGGAACCTTTACCAAAGCTCCGCGTAGGCGAATGGTCGATGTCCGCTGCTTCTCCAGAAGTAGGCGAGGATGATCACGCTTGCTACCGCTGCGTAGGCACACCATAGCGAGGTGAACGCGTACCGCTTGAACGCCATTACGGCCAGCAGAATCGTGACGTTGGCCGCGCCGAAAAGTACCATTGCCCGGACCTTCGAGAAAAACAGCGGACCGCACGTCGCAATCACGTAGAGCACCGCAATCGGCGTATGGTTGGTCGCCTGGTTGATGTATACGATG
>CAVZUP010000219.1:0-5655 GCA_963778255.1 uncultured Acidobacteriaceae bacterium | reverse complement strand
CGGGAATCTTCCTTTACACCGAGTCCGGAATGAAACCGGGATCGAAGCTGGAACTGGTTGTCATGCTGCCTCCCGGCCTGGGATTCGGTTCCGGAGGGTGGACGCTCTGCGAAGCTTCGGTCGTGCGAGTGGAGGAATCGGATGGCAAAGGTATCGGCATTGCCGCTACCCTCGACCGCATCGCATTATTGCCAGAGATTATCTGACGACCGGCTACCCTTGTTGGGCGCCGGATCCCAGCCCGAGCGTGTTTCTCATTTTGATCCTGGGCAGTGCAAGAAAATTCCTCCTTATGTAAAAGAGTACTTCCCATTGCCCCGTCTGTGGTGCAATAATGGCCCACTTTGAGAGTGGCGGCGTAGTGGGCCGTCTTTTTAGGGTTGGTAGGCCATGTGGATCGATAAACTCACCGATGGTGTTCTCGAACTGGACACGCCCATCGGCCCCCGATTTGTACAGCCGAATCTGGTGCAGCGCGCATATCTGATTTGGACGTTCCGGAATTTCTTCTCGCTGCCGCAGCAAGTGCTGCGCCCATGGCAGCGCCAATTGATCGATCGTCTGTGGAGCGAGAACCGATTTGTTTCGTTGTCTGCCGCCGGCGGACCGGACCGGCCCGTCATCGGACGAGTTGAGCGCCGCGCGCCGCTTCGCGCCGAGATTCTGCCGATTCGCAAACCAGTTGCCGGTTCGAACTCCGCCGCAGCCGAGCAAAGCCGCGAAGCCGCGTCAGCATAGTCGTGCGGACGCTGTCACGCGATTGCACGTTTATCAAATTCAAATCATTACGGAAACGAAAGTTGAGCCCAAGCTCCATTGAGCTTCGGCGTCGCTTTCGGAGCGGAAGTATTTCTCGTAACCGCGCGCGCAGACATGCGCATCGCGAATGATATAATCAAAATTTGTCCCCACCTTGCCCATGGCAGTGGGCGCGTAGCTCAATTGGCAGAGCAACTGACTCTTAATCAGTAGGTTGTAGGTTCGATTCCTACCGCGCTCACCATCTTTAACAGCCACTTCCAGCGACTCCGCCAGCGTAAAACAAGATACCCGTCTTCTGCATGCCGAGGAAGCACCGATCACCTTCCTCCTCCACGCAGAAGAGGCTGAAAGATAAAGATAAGAAGCTTGGTCATGGTCCGGGATCAAGCCCCGCCAGCGAAGTAGCCGCATTACGCGCTTATGCTTGTGGGGATAGAGAAAGAGCTGCGCGCTTCCCCTATCCCCACACTCCGCCAACGGCCACCGTACGAATATCCAACGAGGCCCTAAACTAAACCTCGCTTTGGTACAAAAATTCGGTCAGGTCATCCGCGGTGTCGAGGGATTCTCCGACGCTGTTTTCAAGTTGAATTCCACGCAGCGGAGCCTGAGCGGGAGTACGGTCATCCTTCGGGAGGAACCGTTTGAGCCTCTCCAAGGCTTCGACATCCTTACGGTGCTCCTCGATCATCTCCTGTTCCATTTCCGCGAGCTGTTGACCATTCCGCATTCGTTATCCTCTTTCTGGGAGAACCGGTCAGCAAAAATGCTAGCACCAAAATCGACGGCAAGAAGAGGCAAACGTCACGCAGAGGTGTGATAACAGCCACAACTAAGGGGAGAAGTCTTTGATCTAATACGCCTTAAGGAAGGAAAAAAGTCATGAGCCTTAGTCAGCTCGCCCGGTCCATTCGGGAGTCGGCGACTCTCAAGCTTAATGAAACTGCGGCTCTGCTCCGCGATAAAGGCGAGCCCATTATTCATCTGGGAGGCGGGGAACCAAAGAGCAAGGCCCCGATCGATGCCGTGATCAACTGCGCGGCACTGCTGAATACAGGAGAAATCCGCTACACGGCGCCCGACGGAATTCCTGCCCTGAAGAAAGCCATTGTCCGCTATACCGAGGAGCACTACAAAAAGATTGTGTCGGCGCACAACGTGATCGCCTCCGGCGGCGCCAAGCAATCGCTGATGGTGCTGCTGCATGCCATCCTCGATCCGAAGGAAGAAGTGATTTTCCCGGCTCCCTACTGGGTGAGCTATCCGGAGATGGTGAAGCTCGCGGGCGGTGTTCCGGTGCCGGTCACGGCGGAGGATGGAACATTCTTCCCCACAGTGAAAGAAATCGCCGACGCGTGCGGCTCTTACACCAAAGCCATCATTCTGAACAGCCCGAATAATCCTTCGGGCGCTATGTACTCGAAGGATTTCATCCAGGAGATGGTCGAGTTTTGCGAAAAGAGGAGCATCTATCTCATCCTCGACGACATCTACAACCGCCTAGTCTTCGACGGCAAGAGTGCGCCCATCGGCTACGACTTCATGAAAGCGCCGCTCGAGGAATCGAAGGTGGTGGTGATCAACGGCGTATCGAAGATGTATGCCATGACCGGTTTCCGCATCGGTTGGGCGATCGCGAATCGACCGCTGATCGAAGCCATGGCGACCATCCAGTCGCAACAGACCTCCGGGCCTTCTTCCCCAGGACAGTGGGCAGCCGTTGGTGCGCTCAACGGAGTGCAATCGTCGGTCGATAGCCTGCGCGTCACGCTGGAGAACAACCGCAACGTGATGATGGAACGCCTGCACGCTTTCGACGGCGTCAAAGTACACAAGCCGGAAGGCACGTTTTACTGCTTCCCGGATTTCAGCGCATATATGAAGGACTCGCAGAAGCTCTCCAATTTCCTGCTGGAGAAAGTACGGGTAGTCACGGTGCCGGGCAAGGAATTCGGCTTCGAAGGGCATCTGAGGTTGAGTTATTGCGGCACCATCCGCGATGTCACCGAGGGTCTGGATCGCATCAAGTGGGCGCTCGATCCGAATTCGGCTAACGAACTCTACCTCGGAGACCACAAACTTGTGAGGGATTGGCTATGAACATCTACCTCGACGTGCAATCTCCGGCAGTAAAAGAGGCAGGGAAGCTGGCCAGTGCCTACGGCCTCGCCAACCATGGACTGGTGAATCTGCGGCGCGCCTACTGGAACCTGCCAACGCCGTCGCTTTATGAGGAGAGTGTTTTTCGTTCCGAGGGTAGCCTCTCGCATCTGGGGCCTCTGGTGGTGAACACCGGCAAACACACTGCGCGCGCCGCGGCCGACAAATTCGTGGTCCGCGAGCAATCGACCGAGGAGAAGATCTGGTGGGGCCAGTACAACCGGCCCGTGACCAGCGAAAATTTCAGCGCTCTGCTGGCGCGCCTCCAAGGCTACTTGCAGGGCCGCGATGTTTTCGTGCAGGACTGCTACGCGGGAGCCGATCCAGAGTACAGTCTCCCCATCCGCATCATCACGCAAAAGGCGTGGCACAGTTTGTTTGCGCGCACCATGTTCCTGAAGGTTCGCGGTGAGGATGCGCTGCGGCACCACATGCCCGAATTCACCGTGATCGCGGCGCCCTCGTTTCAAGCCTCGCCCATGGTGGACGGCACGCGTTCGGAAACATTCATCATCATCAATTTTCGGGAACGGCTGGCTATCATCGGAGGCACCAGCTACGCCGGGGAAATCAAGAAGACCATCTTCACAGTGCTGAACTTCTTGTTGCCCTTGCAAGGTGTGCTCTCCATGCACTGCTCGGCCAACGTGGGCGCCGGTGGCGATGTTGCAATTTTCTTTGGACTTTCGGGCACGGGCAAAACCACGCTTTCCGCCGACCCCAAGCGGCGACTGATCGGCGACGACGAGCATGGCTGGAGCGATAACGGAGTGTTCAACTTCGAAGACGGCTGCTATGCCAAGGTGATCCGCCTTTCACCCGAGGCCGAGCCGCAGATTTATGCGTGTACGCGGCAGTTTGGAACCGTGCTGGAAAACGTCACCTTCGATAACGTCTCACGCCATCTGGATTTGAACGACGACAGCGTGACCGAGAACACGCGGGCGGCCTATCCGCTATCCTACATCGCGAATCATCTGCCGGAGAAACGCGCCGGGCACCCGCAGAACGTCATTTTCCTTACCTGCGATGCCTCGGGCGTAATGCCACCCATCTCCAAGCTGAGCCCGGATCAAGCCATCTACCATTTTATTTCCGGCTACACCAGCAAGATTGCCGGCACTGAGATCGGGCTTGGGGTGGAGCCCGAGATGACCTTCAGCACGTGCTTCGGGGGCCCGTTCATGGTGCATCACCCGCTGGCCTATGCGGAACTGCTGAAGAAAAAGATCCAAAAGCACGGCGCGCACGTGTGGCTGGTGAACACGGGTTGGACGGGCGGACCCTTCGGCGTGGGCAAGCGCATCAGCATCCACCACACCCGCGCGCTGCTCAATGCGGCGCTCAGCGGATCATTGCTCAAGGTGGAGTATAAGAAGGATCCGATTTTTGGCTTCGATGTGCCGGTCGAATGCGAAGGAGTGCCCTCGCAGATACTGGATCCGGCGAATACGTGGCCAAGCCGGGACGAATATTTTCACAAATACGACGCACTGGCGGCTCGCTTCATCGAAAACTTCAAGTTGATGATGGCCGAGTGCCCGGAGCACATTCTGGAGGCCGGGCCGAAGCGGCTGACGACCGCCTCGGTTCGCTGAACGCATGCATTGGCGGTACGCGATCTCGCTCACCAGTCCCGCGTGACACGAATTGGAGCGCGCAGCCCCGGGGCTCACGTCTGTGGAGTGACCTCCAAAAGCAGATGCCCCTTGAACTCTGCCGGCAGTTTCGCTACTCCATTCGGCGCAGCTTCTACCAAGCCGAGGTCCTTTCCCTCGCCGTAATCGGTTACGCGATGCTTGCCGGGCTTCAGTCCGCGCAATTCGACTTCGCCTTTCCAGTTGGTCGAGGCGAAGAACGCGTAATACATTTTGCCGTCTTTCGCGATGGCATAGGCTTCGGGCGTGTCGTAGCCGGTTACGTAAAGGTCCTCGAATTCGCCCTTCGATAGCATTTTCTCGTTGTACAAGCCGATCCATTTTTTCCAGCGCTCTTCTTTCGCGGTGGTTAGGTTGACGTCCTTGAATTTCGGGCCGGGATCGGGCCAGACGAATTTCGTTCCCACCACGCCTCCGGCTCCGATCGTGGAAGCGAAGTCGTCGCCGAATTCTCTCCAATCGTTGCCCACCTTTGTCATCGCCGAAAGTTCGACGTGATCGCCGTACACGGCCGAATCGGGTCCGAGTAATGCCTTATACATCTTGATTCGCCGCCGCACCTGCACCGCGCCGACCGGATCGGCCGTTACCGCCTGGTCCATAAACGGCAGCCAGGCGAGCGAAGGCGGCGTGCCGCATGGGCAGCTCTGGGTGACGCTCTGCGGCTTGAGCGCGCGGGTCGTCTGGAAAATTTCTTTGTACACGTCGCCCATCGCATTTACGGAATCCTGCGGCGACTTGTGATGGTGCGCGGGGTTGTAGCAAGCGGGAACACTGTAGATATTGTCCATCTTGCTGCCGTCGTATCCCCAATCGCGGATGAATTTCTCCGTCAGCTGTTTGTGATACGCCTGCACCTCCGGCACCGCCGGACACAGCACCGCCAGGCCGCGGGTCATGCGGGCATGCTTGCCGTTCTTGTCCAGGATCAGCCACTCGGGATGCTCCTGCACGATTTTCGCAACCTCGTACTTGTGCGACTCGTATCGTCCCTCGCCATCTTCAACCGCCAAAGGCAGCCACCACAGCTGCGTCAACATGCCTTCCTTATGAAAGTCGTCGGCCATCTTTTTGA
>CAVZUP010000218.1:0-17441 GCA_963778255.1 uncultured Acidobacteriaceae bacterium | reverse complement strand
ATGAGTCCGAGGCCGAGCGCACTCTCGAGGGTCTGGCCGCCGCGCGGAATTACGTCCGGCACGCACTCGCGGAACGGCTGCGGCTGCGCAAGCCTCCAGAACTTTATTTTCAGGTCGATCGTGCCGATCAGTTAGAAAGCCGGGTGGACGAACTTCTAGGCCGCGCCAAAAAGCGCGCCCGCAAGCCGCCGCCCGAGCCCGGCACTTAGCGAACTCGTAAGTCAGTGAAGAGCACGTCATGCTAGAACGGGTTCTACAGGAAATTCGGGCGCGCCAACGTTTCGTGGTGACCTCCCACGCCCGGCCCGATGGAGATGGCATCGGCTCCGCCCTTGCCTGTGGCCAGATGCTGCGCGTCATGGGCAAGCAGGCCGACGTGGTCATGCACGACGGCGTTCCGCGCATCTACCAGAGCCTGCCGTTCGCCGATCGCGCCATTCATGCCGATGCCGTTCCCGAAAACGATGCAGTGATTGTGCTGGAATGCGACAGCGTGGGACGCACGCAGCTCGAGGGACTGGAAAAATGTTTCCTCATCAACATTGACCATCACGCCAGCGGGCGCAATTTCGCGCATGTGAACTGGATCGATCCCACCGTGATGGCGACCGCCGAACTCGTGTACCGCCTGGCCCGTCTGGCCTGCGTCCCCATCGATCGCGACATCGCGACCTGCCTGTACACCGCGCTCATGACCGACACCGGTTCGTTCATGTTCGAGGGTACCAACGAGCACACTTTCACCGTGGCGCGCGACCTGGTGCTGGCCGGCGCCGACCCGGCACGGTGCGCGCGTCCCATCTATTTTGGACATTCCACGGCCAAGATGCGTTTGCTGGGCGCGGCTCTCTCCAATCTGCATCGCGAAGGCCCCATGTCGTGGATCTGGGTCACGCAAGAGCAGATGCAGCGCCTCGGCGCCCGCGAAGAGGACTGCGAGGGCCTGGTCAACTACGCGCTATCCATCGCCGACGTGGAGGTTGCCGCCTTTTTTCGCGAACTGGCCGATGGCCGCTTTCGCATCAGCCTGCGCAGCAAGGGAGCCGTGAATGTCTCCACCGTGGCCGAACATTTCGGTGGCGGAGGCCACAAATGCGCCAGCGGCTGTTCGCTCGACGGGCCCCTGGCCGTCGCCGTGTCGCGGATTGTGGAACGCCTGCGCGTGGAAGCCGCAGTCTTAGACGCGAAGTAAGACGACGCGAAGTAAGACGCGAAGTAAACGATAAGCCGACGACGGTGACGAATGAAGCCCCCCGCGAATTCGAAGATAAATTCGCAAAATTCGCAAAATCGCACCGACGTGCTGCTGCTGGTGGCCCTCTGCGGATTCCTTTTCTTCTATGGCCTTGGGTCCTTTGGCCTGCTCGGCGCTGACGAGCCGCGCTACGCGCAAATCGCGCGCGAAATGCTCAATCGCTCCGATTGGGTGACCCCCACACTGCTGGGCAAGCCGTGGCTGGAAAAGCCGGTGCTGTATTACTGGCAGGCGATGCTGTCGTTCCGCGCCTTCGGCGTCAGCGACCAGGCGGCCCGCCTGCCTGGCGGCGTCGACGCTGCCCTGCTCATCGCGGCCATCTATTTTTTTCTTCGCCGCTTTCGCCCCGGCAGTGAAATCGATGGCGTGCTCATTACGGCCAGTTGCGCCGGCGTAATTGGATTTGCCCACGCTGCCGCCACCGACATGCCACTCGCCGCCTGCTTCAGCATTGCCTTGCTCGGCTGGTACGCCTGGTATGAAACCCAGAGGCATATCTATCTGGCCGTGTTTTATGTTTTTCTGGCGCTCGGGACCTTAGCCAAAGGCCCGGTCGCGCCCGCGCTAGCCGCCGTCATCGTTTTTCTGTTTGTCGCCATAAAGCGCGACTGGCGCGCCATCCCGCGCACCCTCTGGATCCCCGGCATCGCCCTCTACCTCGCCGTCATGTTGCCCTGGTACATCGCCGTGCAACTCCGCAATCCGGAGTTCTTCCGCTTCTTCATCCTCGAACACAATCTGGCGCGCTTCTCCTCTGACGTCTATCACCACCACCAGCCTTTCTGGTTCTATCTGCCCGTGTTCCTGCTGGCGACGATGCCCTGGACGCTTGTGCTCATCCTCAGCGTCACCGAGCGTGTTCGCCTCATCTGGTCCGAGGGCAAAGAAGCTTTCTCCAGCCCGGAAGATTCCTGGCCCCTGTTTCTTCTCATCTGGATGCTCGTGCCGATTCTGTTTTTCAGCGTCTCGCATTCAAAGTTGCCCGGTTACATCCTGCCAGCCGTTCCCGCTGCGGCCTTGCTGGTGGTCGAATATCTGGCCGCACGCCGCACTGAAGAAAGAAAACCTTCACTACGATTTGCCGCCGCTCACGGATTCCTCTGCGGACTACTGATCTTTGCCGCTCTATCCTCGGCCTCGGTTGCGAGCTACCACCATTTGCTGTGGGCAAGTGGAACTTACGTCGCTGCCGCCATCGCCGCCGTCGTTGCCATCGGCATTGCCGCCGCGTTGCTCTCTCGCGCCGGATTCCGCCTGTTCAGCCGCGTCACCGTATTCGCCGTGGTGGTGAGCGTGGCCGCCGTGATTCGGTTTGCCGCGCCCGTCATCGACGCCACTCAATCCGCGCGTCCGATTGCCGTGAGCATTCAGGCCTTTTCGCGCGAACCGGTCCCCATCGCGCTCTATCGCGTCAATCGCCTGCAGCAATATGGCCTGGAGTTCTATCTCAACCGCGCGGCGCAGAAATACGAGGATGGAAATATCCCGCCCGCCGCCCATGTCGTGGTTGCCGCAGAAGGTACCCAGTCCCAAGTAGCGCAACTCGTTCCCGGACGCCGAGTGTCATACTTAACCAGCATCCCGGCCCAGAAATTGGATTTGTACTGGGTGAAATAAGAAAGGTTTCAAAGTTTCAGAGTTTCAAGGTTTCAGAGTAGAGCATCGGCGAACGAGAGACTCAGGTTTAGCCTTGAAACCTTGAAACTCCGAAACCTGGGTTCATTCATGGAAATTCTCGATCTCCGACATTTTTCTTCCGCCGATCTTCGGCCGCTGCTGGAGGATGAGATTGCCATGTGGGGGCGCGAGCTCTCGTGGGACTACTCCACCTCGGCCGAGATGATCCTGCGCTACATGGATGCCAAGATTCTCCCCGGCTACGCCGCCATCGAGCGCGGCAGCCTCTTCGGCTTCTCCTTCTTTGTTTATGAGCAGAGCAAGGGAGTGATCGGCGACCTCTTCGTTCGAGACTATGTTCGGGAATATGTTCGCGAATCTGCCCGCGACTCCGAGCGCGGCACCTCCCGCGCTTCCAGCCGTCGCGATGTCGAGGAACGGCTGCTCACCCACGTCATCGAAACCCTGCAGCAATCTCCCGGCATCCATCGCGTGGAGGCGCAGTTGCTCGCGCACCACGCCGGAGAAGTCGCCAGTCCGTTCCTGCAGCAGGGTTTCAGCCGCCATCCCCGCGTCTTCATGAATTTTGAGATCGGCAAGCATCCCCCAACCGCGCCGCCCTTGCCGCCGCAGTTCGAAATCCGTCCCTGGTCTGAGCAGGAATACCAGCCCGCCGCCGCGCTGATTACTGCGGCCTACCGCGGCCACGTCGATTCCGAGATCAACGACCAATACCGGACCCTCACCGGCTCGCTGCGCTTCCTCAATAACATCGTGCGCTTTCCCGGCTGCGGAACCTTCGACGCCCAGTCGTCGTTCGTCGTCTTTCAGCGCCGCACCAACACCCTTGTCGGACTCATCCTCTGCTCGCTGGTGCGCCCCGACGTCGGCCACATCACCCAGGTCTGCGTGCTCCCCGAATACCGCTCCGCCGGCCTCGGCGAAATGATGCTCGCCGCCTCCACCAAGAATCTCCGCGGGCGCGGATTCCGCTTCATCTCGCTGACTGTCACCGAAGCCAACGACCGGGCGATTGCGCTCTATAAGCGCATTGGATTCGAATCGACGCGAGTGTTTGACGCTTTTGTGTGGGAGGGGTGAGGGAAGCGCAACAAAAAACCTCCGCGCCGTCCTTCCCCAAGGCAACGCGGAGGATTTAGTTGGAAACCGGAGCCGATGAAGATTGTCGCGAGCCACGGACCCGTTGTACCCAGTTTGGACCCAAGCACATCGCCGAGGGGGGCAGGCTGTGAACCCAAATCCGGGTGGCTTCCACTTCGTAAAACGAAAACCCCCGCCCATCCCCTTCACTTTTGGGAAGAAAAATGAGAATTTTCCCGGTCTGGGATTATGGAGGGACTCAGCGTCAATGCCGCGCCAGCCGGGCGAAGACGCCACGGCGCTCGGCTATTCGACTGATGCTATGAGACTTACTGCCGCAAAAGGTTCTTCGCAATAAACAGCACATTGGCCGGACGTTCCGCCAGCCGCCTCATAAAGTACGGGTACCACTCGGTCCCGAAGGGGATATAGACGCGCACTCCCCAGCCGTCTTTCACCAGACTTTGCTGCAAGTCGCGGCGGATGCCGTGCAACATCTGGAACTCAAAAGAATTGCGTGCAATGTTCTCTCTTGTGGCAAAAGCCTTGGCCTGGTTGATAATGCCTTCGTCATGGGTAGCTAAACCATGATAGACGCCGCTTTTCATCAGAACCTTCATCAGCCTCACGTAGCTGGCGTCCACCTCGGACTTCTTCTGAAAAGCGATGTCTTCGGGCTCCTTGTAGGCGCCCTTGCACAGGCGTATGCGGATGCGCTCGGAGAGCAGCTTTTCGACATCGGCCTCGGCTCGCCGCATATACGACTGGATCACCGCCCCGACACAGCCCTCGTTCCCCGGAATCCGGTGGAGTTCGTGAACGAAGTCGAGCGTGCGCTGGGTGTAGGGCGAGCCTTCCATATCGACGCGGACGAAATTCTTAGGCGACATCCCGGCCGCCTTAGCCACCAGCCCGCGGACAATTTCATAAGCCATCTTCTCGTCCACATCGAGCCCCATGTGCGTCAGCTTGACGCTGACGTTAGCCTTCAGCTTGTTGGCGGCAATTTCGTCGAGCAGGTGATGATAAAGCTGAGCGCTGGCGCGCGCTTCATCGGCGTTGGTGACGTTTTCGCCCAGATTGTCGATGGTGACGCCGGCTCCAATCTGATTCATGGCGGCCGTGGCGCGTATGGCGTCGGCAACCGCGGTGCCGGCAACAAAGCGTGTCGAAACACGCTGGCCAAGACTAGACTTTTCAGCAACCGCGCGCATTCCGCGGCTTTCGGACAGGGCAATGAACAGAGTTCTCAACATTGGACCCTCAAAACGGTACCTGATTTTGGCGGATTGGGACTGCCAGGGACGTTCTTTGGCATTACATTATTTTCTACCACAAACAGGGAGAGGATGCAGTGAGCTATGTCGTTGGTTTACTTCACGTGCAAGCTCGCTAGGGGAGACATATTGGGCAAGCTCCAGGAAACCCGGGTACTGTCCTACCATTAGATTCTTCACCGCGGGGTCATCGAGAAACCCAGTTGCTTGCCAAACCCTTTCTTCTGGATTTTGCAGGTTCAGGGTTTCTCCGTGTCTCCGTGACTCCGTGGTGAAAACGGCGGATTAGGACACTACCTCCTACCCATTGCGAAAACCCCTATCCTCCGGCATAATAATGGTTTGTTCTTACCTCGCCGGACTCTTCCGGGCAAAGGATACTGAAGTCTGTGTTAATGATCCGACTGGCGCGCTTTGGTGCGCGCAAACAACCGTATTATCGAGTGGTGGTGATTGAGAAAGAGCACGCTCGCAATGGCCGTCCGGTGGAAGTCGTGGGCACCTACAATCCACGCACCGTTCCGGCTACTTTCGACCTGAAACGGGAGCGCATCGAGTACTGGGTTTCGAAAGGCGCCCAGCTCTCCGACCGGGTCAAGAAACTGCTTGCTCTCCCCGCGCCGGCTGCGGCCGTTTCGGTCGCCTAGCCGCAACTCACTCGTCAACTTAGGAGCAGCGAATGATCGAGCCTAGCGCCAGTCCGCGCGCCATGATTGAGTACATCGCCAAGGCGATCGTAGAGGCCAAGGGCGAGGTTTTTATTGACGAGTACGAGGACGGAGACGAAACCGTCATCGAACTCGAAGTGGCCGAGCCCGATCTGGGCAAGATCATCGGCCGTGGCGGCCGCGTGGCCCGCGCCTTGCGCAACCTTCTGACGGCGGCGGGATCGAAGCTCGATAAGCGTTACGCGCTCGAGATCATCGAATAGAAGAGCCGCGCGGCAGCGGAAAATATGGCGGCAGCGGACGCGAGCGGCGAATGGATCACCCTGGCAGTCGTCATCAAGACCCAGGGACGCCGCGGAGAAGTTGCCGTCGAGTCGCACACCGATGTTCCGGATCGCTTCCGGCAAAACATGCGGCTGTGGGCGCTAGCCAAAGACGGCCAGCGCCGCGAAGTCACGGTTGAAGATCTGTGGCCGCATAAGAGTTTTCTGGTGCTGAAGTTTCAAGGCGTCGAGACAATTAACGATGCCGAGCCACTGGTGGGCGCCGAACTTCAGCTTCCGCTCGAAGAACGCGCCGAACTGGAGCCAGGTTGGACCTACCTGAGCGACCTGATCGGTTGCACCGTGTTCGACGGCGAGCGCGAGATTGGCCCGATAGAAGACGTGCAGTTCGGCGCCGGAGAAGCGCCGCTGCTGGTGGTCCGGGGCAAGGATAAGGATAAAGAGCAGCGCGGCAAGCTGCCCTACGAGATCCCCTTCGCCGAAGCGTACTTGGAGAAGCTGGATCCGGAGCGAAAGCAAGTCCGGATGAAGTTGCCGGAAGGTTTGCTGGAAGTGAACGAGCGGAAGGGCGATTGAGACATTGAATCATTGAGGTATTGAATCACTGGCTCAAATGATTCAATGACGAAATGACTCAATGACAAAATGCCGTATCGACATTCTCACGATCTTTCCCGACTTCTTTCGCGGACCCCTGGATTACGGCATTGTCCGCCGGGCACGCGAAACGGGCCTGGTGGAAATTAGCATTCACGATCTGCGGGCGTTTACGAAAGACAAGCACCGCACCGTGGATGACCGCCCGTTTGGCGGCGGCGAGGGCATGGTCCTCAAGCCGGAACCGATCTTTGAATGTTTGGAGTCGTTCGGCGACGTGGCGTCGCGTGAAGCGCGCTTAAGCCCCGGCGCGAAACAGTCGGTGATCTTGCTTTCCGCGCAGGGACGCAGGCTCGACCAGACGCTGGCCGCGGAACTCTCAGCGCTTGATCGCATCGTCCTGATCTGCGGACGCTACGAAGGCGTCGACGAACGCATCAGCGAGCATCTGGCCGATCGCGAAGTTTCGATCGGCGACTACGTGCTGAGCGGCGGTGAGCTGGGCGCGGCCGTGATTGTTGACACGGTCACGCGGCTGATTCCGGGAGCGGTCGGCAACCAGAATTCGACCCGGCAGGAATCGTTCACCGAGTCGTTTTCAGGCCAGGCGGAACTGACGGGTGACGGTCCAAGTTCGACCTGTGTTTCCGGCGGATTGCTTGATTATCCGCATTACACCCGGCCCGCGGATTTTCGCGGCATGGCGGTGCCGGAAGTGCTGATGAATGGCAACCACGACCAGATTCGCAGCTGGCGCCGTAAAACGGCTTTGGCGAAAACGTTGCGCAACCGTCCCGATTTGCTGGAGCGGGTTACGCTGACGGCGGAAGACAAGGAATTGCTGGCCCAGATCAAGCGGGCCCAGAGCACGGCAAGAGATTAAAGAAATTCAGGAAGGAAACGTTATGCGCAATCCGATTATTGAAAAATTGTTGGCGAAATCCCGCCGCACCGACATTCCGAAGTTTGGTCCTGGCGATACGGTCAAGGTTCTGGTCAAGATCCGGGAAGGCGAAAAAGAGCGTCTGCAGGCGTTCGAAGGCGTCGTCATTGCCCGTTCGTACGGCGCGCAACCGAGCTTCACCGTCCGTAAGATCAGTTTCGGCCAGGGCGTGGAGCGTATTTTCCCCATCGACTCCAAGGTCATCGACAAGATCGATGTCGTGCGCTCCGCCAAAGTCCGCCGCGCCAAGCTCTATTACCTGCGCGGCCTAAAAGGCAAGGCTGCTCGGTTGAAAGAAGTCGAACAGCAGTAAGGCGCTACTTTCTTTCCGCTCTCGTTTTGTATTGTCATCTGAGCGAAGCGAAGGACCTGCTTTCTCGTGCACGGGCAAGAAGCAGGTCCTTCGCTTCGCTCAGGATGACAATACTGGGGTTTATGTCGCAACCTCGCGGGGAGACGCTGTCACTCCGCTCTTGCTTCGCACTCCCACTTCGGCGAAGATGCTGATCAGCATCCGTGTCCAAATCCATCCGAACCGCGAAAGCCTCCAGCGGAGAAAAAATCTCCGCCTCCGCCGCTAAGTTGCGCCTGCTGAAAAAACTGCGCTGCACGCTCAACTTTGAAAAGCGAGCCTGGGCCGCTGGCGCAACCTACGTTGCCGGAGTCGATG
Source organism: uncultured Acidobacteriaceae bacterium (assembly GCA_963778255.1). Taxonomy (GTDB): domain Bacteria; phylum Acidobacteriota; class Terriglobia; order Terriglobales; family Acidobacteriaceae; genus Acidiflorens. Next base: position 9,029 of record CAVZUP010000218.1, on the reverse strand, counting down.
AAGTCGGCCGAGGATCGCTCTTCGGCCCGGTCGTAGCCGCCGCCGTCATCCTCTATCGGAACGACGATCCGGCGCATCGTATTCGCGGCCTGCGCGATTCGAAACTCCTTCCCGCCGAACGCCGCGAAGAACTGGCGCTCCTGATTCGTCAGCGTGCTATCGCCTGGGCCATCGCCGCCGTGGATTCCGCCCGCATCGATCAAATCAATATTTACCAGGCGTCGCGCTTGGCCATGCTGCACGCGGTGCAACAACTGGAGCCTGCGCCAAGCCATCTTCTGGTCGATGCCGTCAGGCTAGATTGCGATCTTCCCCAAGAACCAATCATTCACGGCGACGCACTCTCGGTCTCCATCGCCGCGGCTTCCATTCTTGCGAAGGTCGAACGCGACCGCATGATCTCGGCCTGGGACCCGGTTTTTCCCATGTACGGCCTCGCGTCAAACAAGGGATACGGCACCCCTCCTCACCTCGCGGCCCTGCGCGAATACGGTCCCTCGCCCTTGCACCGGCAATCGTTTGCGCCGGTGTGGAGCGCACCGATTCCGCAGGAAGTTTTGGAATTTATGCGGGAGGAGTCGACTCCGGAAGTTCCTTCGAGCGACGAAGATTCTCTGGCGATGATCGCCGAGCCTTAGTTCTTGTTCCGTGAATTTCGCAGCCTAATTTAAGTTGTCATCCTGAGCGAAGCGAAGGACCTGCTTTTGTCCTATTTCGCCCGATAAATCTCCGTCAGCAGATCCGGCTTCGCTTCATCGCGCACCAGATGCGGATACTTCTCCCCGCCGTGATAATCCAGTTTCACGACACGGAAGTAATCCGTGTTTTCGACGATCAGCTCAATCGGCGCCGGACTCGTCTTCGCAGCGCGCATAGCGTCGCGCCACACCTCCGGAGTAAACCTGCGGCCATTGACCGCGACAACCTTCATGCCCGGCCCGATCCCGGACTTGGCGGCAGTCATGCCCTCGACCGCATCCCGAATCACGCCATCGGCGTCGAACCACAGTCCCACCGAGTAATGGGCATTGACGTTCTTGGCGTCATCCCGGGCGCGATCCAGTTCCGACGGATTCTCGTCGTACACCAGTTTCCAGCCGCTGCCCTCGACTCCGCTGAGCGGCGCTCCAGGACCATGATTCGTGAGCCGTTCCGTCCAGGATCCGCGCCAGTCGTAGCGGACGACCTGATCCAGCGTGTTCACTACGTCGTCAAACGTGTAGGTCTTCACCGTCGGCGGACCGCCGGGCGCGCCATGAAACAGCTTGCAGAAATCGTCCAGGGATTTTGCCCCGTGCGTTTGCTGCCGGATGATCACATCCGCCCACAACCAGTTGAGCATTTCTTCGTCGTAATAATCGAGCGGGCGGCGGTAATCTTCCCACCCCTTGGGAGCGTTCTGCATGACGGGAACGCCATCCGCCGTATCCTGCAGGTTGCGCCAGACGCGGCCCGAGCGATGATCCAGATCGGCCGCGATCTGTGCCAGTTCATCGCGAGCCAGCGACGGCGTGCGCTCGCCGCTGCGCGCCGCGAGCATCTCTCCTAAGTATGTCGTGAGGCCCTCATACACCCAGAGCAAGTCAGTCTGCATCGGCTGTTCGTAATCGGCAGTCGCCAGGTCCGCCGGACGCCGGTACTTTCCATTCCACGAGTGCACATACTCGTGCGGCAAAAGACCGGCGGTCACTTTTCGACCGTTCTCTTCCACCAGCGAGCGCTCGTCGACGCGGCTGTCGTTCGATTCGTGATGCTCCAGTCCAAAATGCGCAACATGATCGCTCAGTGTGAGCAGGAAGTGGTAATCGGCGTAATGCCGCGCGCCAAACAAAATTCCCGCCTGCTTCACCAGGTTGCGGTATTGTTCCCAGACTTCCGCCGGAGCGTCGAGCGCGGCCAGGCTGTCTGCCGCAAGATCCAGTTCCGCGGGAGGGTATTCCGTGGCCGCCGTGAGCGGCACAACTTTCAAATATTCGCCCGCAAGCACCGGACCATCCACCAGCATGGTCAGCGATACCGGCGCGAAATGAACTTCGCCGTCCGCCCGTTCGGCCACCGGCAGCGACGTGCCAAACTTCCATCCCACAGGAAGCCGCAAGCTCGCGCTATAAGTAAGTTGATCGGAACTATATCCGGCCGGATAGAGCAACAGCGTGTTCCAGTTGACGATATACAACTTTTCCGTCGCCGCCATGCCGGAACTGTATCCCGGCTCAGCCGCCACGGGCGAAGCGTAGTCCAAACTCGCGGTGACCTCGCTCTCGCCCTCCGGAACCTCGACGTGAAAGGTGTAGCCGTCGAGCAGGTCGCGCCGCCACGACAGCGTCTTTCCGCTCGCCGTAAATTTCAGGCCCGTCAAATCGGTGATCGGACCCGTCGGCCCGTGCTCGCCCGGAATCCATTTCGGATAGTAGAGCGTCAGCGTCCCCGGCTTGGCCGGAATGCGCAACCGCGCGTGGATAATCTTGCGTGGAGCTTCCGAAGCATCCACCGAAAGTGTGACGTTTGGACCGTCCGCCCCAAAAACTGCCAACGACGACAACAGAATCATTGCCAGACCAAAATACTTTCTGAGCCCAGGACTCAAACTCATTCCCCCCTCCAGATCTTCCAGTTGCACCAACTGTGATGCAAATAGAACCGACCGTACTATAGCAGCCTGCCCATCCATTCGGCATCGCGCGTCTTTCCTTGGCCCTCCCTCCCTGCGCGCCTGCTATGATTTCCAACGTGCCCGCGCGTGGAAAATTCATTACCTTCGAAGGTCTCGATGGCAGCGGCAAGAGCACGCAAGTAGAAAAATTGGCGCGCTCGCTGCGCGCCCATGGACATTCCGTCATCATCACCCGCGAGCCCGGCGGCACCAGCGCCGGTGAAAAGATTCGCGAAGTGCTGTTGCACTCCGCCACCTCCGGACTTGCGCCGCTCACCGAGATGGCGCTCATGTTCGCCTCCCGCGCCCAGCATATTCACGAGGTCATTCTGCCCGCGCTCGCCGAAGGCCGCATCGTGCTCTGCGACCGCTTCACCGATTCGACCGAGGCTTACCAGGGCGGAGGCCGCAAACTGGGCTCGAAGCCCGTGCTGCAGTTGCATGAAATCCTATGCGGCAACCTCCAGCCCGACTTGACCCTGCTACTCGATAACGAGGTGGCGTTCAGCGTCGAGCGCGCCCGGCGTCGTAATCAAAAACACAAAAGCGCCCGGTCGGAAAAAGGTCAGGACAAAGGTCAGGAGAAAGACGAGAACCGCTTCGAGCAGGAAAGCCGCTCATTTTTCGGACGAGTCCGCCACACATTTCTGGCCATTGCGGCCCGCGAGCCGCACCGCGTGCACGTAATCAACGCCCGCGGCACGCCCGCCGAAACGCACGCGGTTATCATGGAGTTGGTGCGAAAGAAATTGAAGATCTAAGGGAATTTGGTAATTGTGTAAGTTTGTAATTTGGTAAATTGAATTCATCCGCTCCTGGACGTGTTTTCAATTACAAAATTGCCCGATTGCCAAATTACGAAATCGCCGTTCCTATGCCCTTTTCCGATTTTGCCGGCAATCCGGAAACCATCCATCGCCTGCGTGAGATGCTGGCGCGCGAGCGCTTTCCGCACGCCGTCATTCTTTCCGGAGCCCACGGCTCCGGCAAATATACCCTCGCCCTGATGCTGGCCCGCGCCATGAACTGCCTCGATCGCCCCATCACCGGAGGGGCCGAAGGAGAGACCGGCGGAGGCACTGCTGACGCCCTACCTGATTTCTGCGGACGCTGCTCCAACTGCACCCGCATCGCGCAATCCGAAGACCTCGATGCCCGCTTCGCCGAAGCCGTCGAGGCTCGCGAAAATCTGCGCGACACCGACAAGAAGGAAACGCGGCTCTTCGTCCAGACCCACCCCGACGTGCTTATCATTCCGCCCGATCCGCCGCAAATGATGATCAAGGTCGATCAGGTCCGCCACGTGATTGAGACCATCTACTATCGCCCCGCGGAGGCCCGCGAACGCGTCTACATCTTCACCAGTTCCGCCTTCATGAAAGAGGCCGCCAACTCGCTGCTCAAGGTGCTGGAAGAGCCGCCCGAATTCGCCAGCATTTTTCTGCTCACCGAAAATGCCGGAGAGCTGCTGCCCACCATCCGCTCCCGCTCCATGACCTTCAACCTGGGCGCGCTTCCCGCCGCCGAGATCGAGACCCGGCTGGCGCAGCTTCGTCCCGAGTGGAATCCCCGCCAGCGCGCGCTGGTCGCCCGCCTCAGTGAAGGCGCCATCGGACGCGCTCGCTCCTTCAATCTGGAAGGCTACATCGCCGCCCGCAGCCACGCGCTCATCCTGCTGAAATCCGCGCTCGGCGGCAGCAATAGTGATCACACCGAGCTGTTCAAGACCACCGAGACCTACCGCTCCGGCGCCGAAGGCCGCGAGAAAATCGAGAACCTTCTCCGCACCCTCTATTCGCTGTTGGAAGACCTGATGTTCCTGCAATCGGACGCAGCCCACCTGGTCCGTAATACGGACATTCTCGGCGAACTCAAGAAAATGTCCGAATCCGCCGACTTTTCCTGGCTACAGCGCGCCTCCGAGGGTCTGGGCGAAGTCGAGCGCGGATTGCGCCGCAACCTGCTGCGTTCGCTCTCGCTCGATGCGTTCGCCGCCGCTCTCGAACGCGCTTCCTGATCCTCGCTGCACCCTGGGAGCTGGCAGAATATGGCACGAAAGTGCCCAACCCGATAGCATTCGGAAGGGTCACAAATCATTGTCATCCCCTCCGCGCTGTGATACCGTAAGCCTCAGTTCACACCTCTGGACCCACAATTACAGGCTCGAGTGTTGTGGCATACTTTGCACGCCCAGCGCGCAGGTGGTGCGATTTTGCAGGTGGTGCGATTTTGAAAGATACGCTCGACTCCATGCCAGCCGAACCATCCGCCGATCAGGAAAGCTTTGCCAACCGCAAGCTGATCCGTCCAACCCTCAACCGCGCCGAAGTGGTCCACAATAACCACGGCCACAACCACGCCCCCGCCGAACGCAGAGACAGGGATAGAGACCGGGGAGATCGTCCCTCGGGCCCTCCCGGCAAGAAGGCCGCGCCCACCGAGCAGACCAACGCCGAAAATTTCTATTATCAGAAGCAGATGCAGTCGAAGACCCCCATGGTCATCGTCCTGCGCGACGGCGAGGAAGTCCACGGCTACATCGAGTGGTACGACAAGAACTGCATCAAGCTGAACCGCACCGGCGCCGCTAATCTCATGATCTACAAGCCCGCCATCAAGTACATGTTCAAGGAAGGCGAAAACGGGCGGAAGTAGCCGTCAGCTCGTAGCTTTCGGGAACCGAATCCCGAGAGCTTCCGTATCACCACCATGCATCCGCACGCCGCTCTCGCGGGAAAACGCCATTCTCGGCGGAGTTCCATCGTTCGGCTTCCACTTTACGTTCTGGTGTTCCTTTACATTGCGGGTACCGTTGGCGGCGGCGTTGGCCTGGGCTGGATTGCTTTGCACCCCTACAGTCATCCTGTAACTCCCGGCGAGGAGCGCAATGCCAGAGCGGCTGCACAGCAAGATGGGGTTGAGTTTCGCGATGTGGAACTTACGGCTCCTGATGGTGCCGTTCTGCGTGCCTGGTTCATGCGACCGCCGGACCCAAACGGCGATGCCGTCATTCTCCTGCACGGCGTCTCCGACAACCGCATGGGTACCTACGGCTACGGGAGATGGCTGGTCCAGAATCATTACACAGTCCTGCTCCCCGATGCTCGCGCTCACGGTAATAGCGGCGGCGAGTTGGCAACCTATGGCTTGAACGAAGCCGCTGACATTCACCACTGGGTGGATTGGATTGAATCTGCCGAGCATCCGCGCTGCATGTTCGGACTCGGCGAATCGATGGGAGCGGCGCAGCTATTGCAGTCCTTGCCGAGGGAATCTCGATTCTGCGCCGTTGTAGCCGAGTCGCCGTTTGCCACGTTTCGTGAGGTAGCCTATGCGCGTTTTGGACGCCCGTTTCACACCGGCCCGTGGCTGGGAAGAACTTTTTTTCGACCCACGGTCGATGCCGGTTTTCTTTATGTCCGCCTTCGTTACGGCTTGAACATGGAAGCAGCCTCGCCAGAGCAGGCGGTCATCGGCAACCGGACTCCCGTGTTGCTGATCCACGGACTCAGCGATACCAACATCCCGCCATACCATTCAGACTTGATTCGGGCGAAAAATCCGGCGGAGGTTACGGTGTGGAAAGTCCCCGGCGCGCTTCACACAGGAGCACATCAAGCCGCGCCACAGGAATTCGAACAAAAGGTTCTACACTGGTTCGCGGGTCACGCCTCGGCGGTTTCGTGATCACTTCCCAGCCCGACCCGCCTCCATCTGATCCAGCCGCCGATTCAACAGCGCCAAGTCATCGTTCAGCAGCGTCGGTCCTGAAAGATCGATGCCCAGAAACTGCTGCAACAACTCTGCCGGCGGATGATTGAAACCATTCTTCAGCAGCGCCATGTAGCGCGGCACAAACCACTCCGGCCGCGCCGTATAGAGGTCGTAGTACTTCAGCGCCAGCAATCCGCCGTAAACGTAATTCACATCGTAGAGCGGATCTTCATACATAAGGGTGACCATCGCCCACCGCGTACGCAGCTCCGGCGTCACAGCAGGGAATTGCGAAAACTGCCCATCGATCTTCAGCGTCAGCTTGTCCAGGTCATCGGCGTTCCGAACCGTGCCCGCCGCCACACCGTCGTAGATCGCCTGTTCCAGCAGCGCGTCCTGCGCCCCGTAGAATGCGTCGAGCCCCTTGATGCTCATCCAGCGCTGCAAATAATACCGCTTCAATTCCGGAGTCGCGGCATGTTCCGCCATATAGTCGGCCAATACCAATTCGTTAAATGCCGCGAACGACTCAAACAAAAAATGCGGCCCGTGATCGTACGACGGAGAAACGCCGCTCTCCGTCATCAGCTGGCGATGCACCGCATGTCCGCCTTCGTGCGCAATGACCGAGAGGTCCTTGAAAGTCCCGTCATAGCGCCCGAAAAACAAGATGCTGGTGCTGCCCGGAAATCCGACGGAGAAGCCCCCGCCGTAGCGATTGGGAGCGCCTCCCGGCAAAATGTCAGCGCGCCCGTTCGCGGGATCAAGCAACGCATCGAACGCGGCCTGATATTCGCTCCCAAGCCCGGCAAACGCCCGGTGGTAGACCGAGCGCGCGTCTGCCAACGAAGTAATGGGCGGAGTAACCCCCGGCTCGGGAGCCAACATGTCCCACTCCTGCACGGGTCGGCCGCCGGACGAAAAACGATAGCCACGCTCAATATCCTGCGCGCGAATCTTCTCGTACCGTATGGCAACATCGCCGTGCCGAGCCATCGCGTCCAGCAGACTCCGCGTCTCTTCCGGCTTGCAATAGAGACTGTCGTATTTCCGCGCCGGCGCATCCGCATAGTGATGCGCTTTCGCCAGCAGGCTTTGCGCCTCAACCGTGTGAATCAGCGTGAACGCCAGCAGATCGCGCTGACCGGCATACCCGGCAAACCGGCGCTTGAGCCCCTCTTCACGGACGCGCCCATCCGCGTCCGCGGCAATCAGGTTTCGCTGCCGCACCACATCTAGTTCGCCCGAAGCCGTCTTCACCGTGCCAAACGAAATGCCGGAGACGATCTGCTGGTACAAACCGTATTGCCAGTCGCCAATCTGCGGCTGGAATTGGTCCAGCAGCGCCTGCTCGGGTCCGGGCAGCAGATGCGGCGCATCCCGCCGAATGTCGGAGAGCGCGAAGCGATAGGAAGCCAGCGCCGGTTCTTCGTTGAAGAACGCGCTCAGCCGCTCTTCTGGAATTGCGAGAATTTCGGGATCAAGAAACGCGGTCTTGGCGTCCACATCGGATTCAAGCGCATCGTCGGCATCGCAAGCGGCGTCTTTACGATTCTGAGCGCAGCGCAGGTGCAGATAGCGCTCATGCTTGGCGAAAAGTATCTGCACAACGTCATTCTGCCGCAAAGCGCTGAGCAGTTGATGCGCGGATCCGAGTTGTCCCTGGAACCGCCCCAAAGCCGCCAGCGCCGCATTCAACTCAGCCCGCGCGGCAACTTCATCGGCAGGAGTTTTGAAGTAGTAGCGCACCAGATCAGCGGATAAACGGTCGGCGGACGGATGGTCGACGGATACCGCGGGAGAAGCGGACGGAGCTTGCCCGAAGACGTTCGCACTCGCCGCAATCGCAAACACAAGAACCGTCCACCACCCGAACTTCCGCATGGCTCTCCTCAAGTCGTTCAGGAAATAGACGGCTAGACAGCAATGCCGGCAGCAGGGAACCAGGTCCAAAACTGACGGCTGACGGCTGAAAGTGACGGCTAAAGCTTCGGCAGCACAATCCCCTTCTGCGCCTGATATTTCCCCTTGCGATCTTTGTAGCTGGTCTCGCAAACTTCGTCCGACTGGAAGAAGAGAATCTGGCACAGTCCTTCGTTGGCGTAGATCTTTGCCGGCAAAGGCGTGGTGTTCGAAATCTCAAGCGTGACAAAGCCTTCCCACTCCGGCTCAAACGGAGTGACGTTCACGATGATGCCGCAACGCGCATAGGTCGACTTGCCCACGCAGATCGTCAGTACGTCGCGCGGAATCTTGAAGTACTCCACCGACCGCGCCAGCGCAAACGAATTCGGAGGCACAATCGCGACATCGGCATTCACGGTCACGAACGAGCGCTCGTCGAAGTGCTTCGGGTCGACAATCGTGCTGTTGACGTTGGTAAAAATCTTGAACTCGTCGGCCACTCGTAAATCGTATCCGTAGCTCGACACGCCATAGGAAATCACTCCCGTGCTCACCTGCTTCTCCGAGTACGGATTAATCATGTCGTGCTCCTGCGCCATGCGCCGGATCCAGCGGTCGCTCTTGATGCTCATGAGACCCCTTTTTGATTTGGTAATTTGGGTAATTTTGTAATCTGGCAATTTAAAAGCGGATCGCTCGAGGGAATTCGTGCCGCGACGGTTTCTAAATTACAAAATTATCAGATTACAAAATTACA
>CAVZUP010000217.1:0-11770 GCA_963778255.1 uncultured Acidobacteriaceae bacterium | reverse complement strand
GTTATGTTATTGTCACGTATTCGTTCGTTCAGAGTATTGCTATGAATTCCATATTACTCATCGGATCGAGCGCGGTACGCGCCCTCTGCATCTCACCGCGGTCCCATCGGGAAACATTTACTGGGGCGAGTATTTCGACAATCGCGAGCGCGACGAAGTTCATATCTACGTTTCGCCCGATCGCGGAAATTCCTGGCAGGTCGCGTACACATTTTCCGCGGGCAGTATACGGCACGTCCACAACATCGTTTACGATCGCTGGGCCGATTGTCTTTGGATACTGACGGGGGACGATGGCACTGAGTGCAAGGTGCTGCGGGCTTCCTGCGATATGAGTTCGGTGGAAGTGGTTTTGGCCGGGAGTCAGCAAAACCGCGCCGTTGCTGCGGTTCCGACCCAAGAGGGATTATATTTTTCTACCGACACGCCTTCCGAGAAGAACCACATCTATCGGCTTGATCGGACAGGAAAAGTCGAGCGCGTCGGCGACCTGGCCAGTTCTTCGATATACGGTTGCCAGGTTGGCGATGAGGTGTTTTTTTCAACAATGATCGAGCCGAGCGCAGTGAACACTGGACGCGAAGTCCATCTCGCCGGCTCCCAAGATGGAACGAACTGGCAGGTGCTGGCCCGCTGGAAGAAGGACAGCTTGTCGATGCGGTATTTTCAGTACGGCAATGTATTTCTGCCCGATGGCGAAAATTCCACGCGTTATCTGGCGGCGACGACCATAGCCGTCGAGCAGGACGATCTCGTCACCACTCTGTGGGAAGTATCATGAGCCTGGCCAAGCGTTGGCATTACTACCAGCGTATCTTCAGCGCCTACCTTGGCCCGGGAGAGAGCCAGTTGACGTTCTGGCATGAGACGCCAGAGATCAATCCACGCGCTGTTACTCATCGGCTCGGCGAGTATTACATGCTGTTTCGCCAGAAGGCGGACTACGGCGGGCACTACGACGCTGCGGGTATTCCTATGCTCGACTATCACGGAGCGATTGGCCTGCAATACAACCCAATCGCAATCGCCCAGTGGGGGCTTGCCAACTACAACCGTTTTTGCGAGAACGGCGATGAAGCTCGCTGGCAGAAAACACTCAAAGCAGCCGATTGGCTCACTGCCAACTTGGAAAAGAATGCTCACGGACTTTGGGTGTGGAACCATCATTTTGACTGGGATTATCGCGACACGCTCAAGGCGCCGTGGTATTCGGGACTGGCGCAAGGGCAGGGCGTATCGCTGCTCTTGCGGGTGCATGCTCACACTGGAGACGAGAAACATAAGCAAGCGGCTGAAAGCGCGTTTGTGACGCTGACGCGGCCCATCGCCGAAGGTGGTGTCCTCTTTGAGGACGTATCAGCGGACAGCGAGAAGAATCTGTGGATCGAAGAGTATCTCGTGGATCCGCCAACCCACATCTTGAATGGAATGATATGGGCGCTCTGGGGCGTGTTCGATTTTTGGCTGGCGCGCGGGGACGCCGCTGCCAACCAAATTTTCGATCGCGGCGTTGAGACTTTAAACCGCAACCTGCCAAGATTCGATACTGGATACTGGTCGCTCTATGAGCAATCTGGAACCCGGCGCAAGATGCTGGCTAGCCCTTTCTATCACCGGTTGCACAGCGTACAGTTGCGGGTAATGTCGAATCTGACGGGAGACACTCGCTTTGCCGCGGTTGCCGAACGATGGGAAGGTTACGCCAAGAGCCGCGGCAATCGGGCGCGCGCTCTGATCGCGAAGAGCGTTTTCAAATTGTTGCACTACTAGTATTGTGACCAAGTGCTGAGTCCAGCCGGGCGGGAACGCCCGGCTCTCCACCAGCACGTTGACAAACTCATCGTGAAGATTCTCTACGTCTCGCAGTATTTTCCGCCTGAAATGGGAGCGCCGGCGGCCCGCGCCGCGGAATTGTCGCGGCATTGGGCGCGGATGGGGCACGAAGTCACCGTCCTCACCGGATTTCCAAATCATCCGACCGGCGTTGTACCGGAGGAATGGCGGCCGCGGCTGCGCCGTCTTCGCTATGCGGAGATCGTCGACGGAGTGCGCGTCGTGCGTACCTGGTTGTGGCCGCTGCCAAATCGGAAAGCGCACGAAAGAATCCGTAATTACGCGTCGTTCTGTCTATCGGCAGCAATTACTGGATTGGCGCTCCCTAAGCCGGATGTGGTCATCGCTACGTCTCCGCAATTGCTAGTTGCGCTTTCGGGATGGTGGCTGGCGTGGTGGAAACGTGTCCCCTTCGTATTCGAGGTGCGCGATCTTTGGCCGGAATCGCTCGCCGCTGTCGGCGCGGGCAGCGAGGCAACCTTGCTGTATCGCACGCTGCGAGAGATCGCGCGCTTTCTTTACCGTCAAGCCGACCGCGTTGTGGTCGTGACGCCCGCTTTCAAGGACCACCTCATGCGGCACTGCAATGTACCCGCGGAAAAGATTTCCATTATCCAGAATGGTGTGGAGGCCGACCTGTTCCGGCTCGATCCGGAAGCCAGCGAAATGCGCAAGCAGTTGAAGCTTGAGGGCCGGTTCCTCATTTGCTACATCGGCACGATGGGCAATGCGCATGGCTTGCAGACGCTGATCGCTGCCGCCGAAGAACTGCAGAAGACATGTCCGAGTGCGATGTTCTTGCTGATCGGGGAGGGCGCGGAAAAAGAGAACGTCGTGAAACTCGCCGCTGCGCGCGGACTGAACAATATTCAATTCCTCGGTCAGCAGCCGCGCGAACGGATTCCGGTCTATGTGTCGGCGGCCGATCTGTGCCTAGTCATGCTGCGAAAGAGCGAGCTGTTCAAGACGGTGATTCCCACCAAGCTGCTGGAATACATGGCGTGCGAGCGGCCCGTAATCGTAGCTGTCGACGGGCAGGCTCGTCAGATTGTGGAAGAAGCCGGCGCGGGCGTTTTTGTGGAGCCCGAGGACAGTCAAGCCCTGGTGAGGGCAATCGTCGATCTGGAGGAGAACCCCGAGCAGAGACGGCAGATGGGAGCCAGTGGGCGGCAATACATCGTCAACAAGTCTTCGCGGGAGAAAACGGCGCGAGATTATATTGCGGTGCTGGAGGCGCTACGCGCAGGCGCCTAGTGAATCGCGATCACAGCCATGGCGGTAGACATCGACATGGCCGCATCGACGGTGCGATACGCCGCGGATTTCGCCGCGCTTCCGGGTATGAACAAAACGTCGCCCTTCACCATCGCCATATCCGGCGCCTTGGCATAGAGAACTTTCTTAAGGTCGATAGGAATTTCCTGAATTCCAGTCGGAGTCTTCCGCAGGATTCTGGTCTTGTTCAAAGCCGAAGTGCGGGTGCTGCCGCCGGCCAGCGCCAGGGCTTTGAGAACGGTAACGGAGTCGTCGTCGATCAGAAAACCGCTGGGCCGCTGCACATCGCCCACGACATAAACGATTCCGGCTCGCGATACAATGATCGTGTCTCCCGGAAAAACCTCGACGTTGTTCTGCGTATCTTCCGCGAGGTTCGACGATAGCTGGAGTTCAACCTTCTGGCTGGGATCGCCGCGATGTTCGATGGTCACCGTGCGGCCGGCCTTGTCGGTCAATCCACCCGCTGCCGAAATTAAGTCGAAGAGTCGCCGGTCGCCGATGGCGGGGTAAGCCCCGGGATGATTGACCTCTCCCACCAAGGTGACGGCTTGCGAAGCGGATTCATCCACAAAAATGGCAACGTGCGGCCCGCGGACAAAGCCTCCGTCCTCCAGCCGCTTTTGAATCAACTCCTGCGCCTCGTCGGTCGTCAGGTCGGCAACGTGGACATAATCGATCAAGGGGAGGTAGACGTCTCCCGAACCGCTGATGCGTGTTTTGGTGGAAAGATCGGGCACTCCAAAGACACTGATTTCGACCAGATCGCCGGCACCCAGTTTCACATTGGAATTCGCCAGTAGACGGGAAGACGAAGCGGGTGCGTTGGCCGTTGCGGGCTGCGTCGACCCGGTGACGGCTGTCTGAGCCGCCAGGCGGAGGCTGCACAAGCCAACGAGAAAAACGTACAAGCTGCGCACAAGAAAGCGGCGATTCCGCCTGTGCATATCCACACTCCTGGATTTCTGCGTGGCTAGAGTCTAGCATACGTCGCCAGGCAAAATCGGCGCAGAACGTGCCGTTTCACAACCCGGGACATCGGCCGTCAACCAAAAAGGACAGCCATGAGAGAAACCAAGAGAGTCAACCGCGAAATGCGCCTAAAGAGGTTGCTCGTCCACAGGCACCGGTTGTATAGTTCCAGCAAACAAATTCAAGTTCGTCACCAGGCGCCACTAAATGGGGAAACCCCGTCTGCACGCAGGGACTGAAACTTGAGCGCAGCGTACGCGATCGAACTGCCGGATGTTTCAGCCGGAAGGGAACTCTGATTTTGACGCTCCTGTTCTTTGGGTTATTCGCGTTCTCGCTGCTGGTGTCGTTTGTAGCTACACGCGAAGTCCGAGACTTGGCAACCCGCCGAGGCTGGGTTGCCGCGCCGCCGGACAAACGGCATGTCCATCAGACCCCGCTTCCCCGTTTGGGGGGAGTCGCGATCTTCCTGGCTTTCTCGGTCAGCTTGAGTGTCTGGCTGGGACTCTCGCTTATATTTCCGCGGCTGGTCGAGGGACTTGCCCCCAGCATGCTTCTCCGCATCTATGTTCCGGCCTGCCTGATTTTTTGTCTGGGCATCTACGACGATCTCCGCGGTGCCGGTCCGTATTTGAAGTTCACCGTGCAGGCCATCGCCGGCGCCATGCTCTTCGCCGGAGGCATGCGGGTTCTCGATCTGCCCGTCATTTCTCACCACTCGCTGCCCTGGTTCGTTGGGTTGCCACTAACGGTATTGTGGGTGGTTGCGGTCACTAATGCTTTCAATCTGATCGATGGCCTGGATGGTTTGGCAGCCGGGTCGGCATTGTTTTCGACCATGGTGTTTTTTGTTGTCGCTCTGGTCAATCACTCCTGGCTTGGCTCGCTGATGAGCGTGACGCTGGCCGGAGCGATTCTCGGGTTCCTGCGCTTCAACTTCAATCCGGCCACAATTTTTCTGGGCGACTCCGGCAGTTTGTTCATCGGTTTCATGCTCAGCGCGCTGGCTCTGGCCGGTTCGCAGAAAGCGCCGACGTTTGTGGCGGTCGCAATTCCGGTGGTGTCGTTCGGATTGCCGATTCTTGAGACCATGCTTTCCATTATGCGGCGACTGATCAGCGGACGTCCGATTTTCACCGCCGACCGCGAACACATCCACCACAAGCTGCTGCAGATGGGATTTTCGCATCGCCAGGTAGTGATTGTTCTCTATCTGGTCTCTGCCATGTTTGCTATGCTCAGCCTCTTCCTGCTGTGGCCGACGGGCAGCACCCTGGGACTGGTGCTGGCGGTGGTGGGAACGGGCATCTGGCTTGGCGTGCAGCATCTGAATTATCTGGAGTTCGGCGAACTGCGACGCGTGGCGCAGCGCACCATCGATCAGCGGCATATCGTGATCAACAATCTTTCGGTGCGCCGCGCGGTCGAGGAACTCAAAGTGGCCGGGGACTTCGAGCAAGTGCGCAGAGTTCTGATCGCCGCGTTCGAAAGCAACGATTTCGATGCCTTCGAATTACAGCTGAAATCGCTTCCCGGCGATCAGGCGTCATCCGGCGAAAATGGCCGCCCCTTGCACTGGACCAAGTTTCCGCGCATGTTGGCGATTTCGACTGAGCCTTCGTGGAAGCTGACGCTGGATCTGGTGACAACCGGGAACCGGCGCCGGGGCTCGCTCATCGTCTATCGCATCTACAGCCAGCGCGATCTTCAGCTGGATGTCAACCTGCTGACCTCCGAATTCCCCACTACCCTGGCGGATGCGCTGGATCGCATTCTGATCATGCCCGAGGTTCTCGTCCCGATCGCGCAAGGCGACACCCCGATCATGGCAGCAAACCTCTAGCGGCCTTCGTCCTGCCTACGCACGTTCTTGCTCCCGCCCTTTCGATCCGTGAGTTAATATGAAGGCAACGATTGTGACCACTATGGATCGGAGCGCACGCAGATTGCCGGATCCAGTTGCCGCGGCTCCCAATGGAGAGCGGCGGCGATCGGTTCGTCAGAAACTGCATTCCCCGGTGTACGCCAGTTTCAAGGGCCCGCAAACCGGGATGGTGGTGGACCTGAGCGAACTGCTGGACCTGCACGAAGAAGGTTTCGCGGTTCAGACCAGCGAAAGGCTGGAACCGAACCGGGCCGTGACACTGTGCCTCGATCTGCCCGAAACCAAAAGCTACATTCATGGCAGTGGCCAGGTGATCTGGAGCGACGATAGCGGCCGCGGAGGCGTTCGCTTTTCTGCGCTGGCGGAAGGTTCCCGGCGCATCCTGAAAGAATGGCTGTTTGCCAACCTGCTGATCGGCTGCGCGAACCACGCCGCTCGCAGCGAGCAACTGGCGCGGCGGGAGGAAGAAAAATTCCCAGAGCTGGCGCAGGCTCATGAATCCAGCGCTGTTTCCCCGAGCCTAGCCGCAGTGGAAGCAGTGGAAGAAGATTGCCGTGAGGTCGCCGCGACCGGTGACGATGGTGACTCGGCCTTGCAACTTATTACGGAACACGCCTTGCAGCTCACGGGAGCAAGCGGCGCGGCCATCGCGCTTCTCGCCGATGACAGAATGACCTGCCGGGCACGAGCTGGCGATCCGGCTCCGCCGCTCGGAGCCCCCGTGGATCCAAGACAAGGGCTGACGGGAGAATGCGTCCGCAGTGGACTCCTTGTCTGGTGCGAGGATACGGAAAACGATGCGCGCGTCGATCCTGAAGTCGGGCGCGCACTGGGCATCGGTTCGCTGATGGCCGCTCCCATCGTGTCGGATTTTCGTGTGGTCGGCCTGTTGGAAGTTTTTTCTCCGCATCCGCGCGCCTTTACGGAGGCTCATGGGACGCTATTGCGCCAGCTCGTGGAAATGATTCCCCAGACCGGTCGGGAAAAGTTGCGGCCAGGGAATTCACAGCTTGTTGCTCCATCGGATACGCCAGTCGCGCCAGAAGGCGCGTCAGGAGTGGCGTGGCCCGCCGCTTCGGAGTCA
Organism: uncultured Acidobacteriaceae bacterium; assembly: GCA_963778255.1. Classification (GTDB taxonomy): domain Bacteria; phylum Acidobacteriota; class Terriglobia; order Terriglobales; family Acidobacteriaceae; genus Acidiflorens. The sequence goes on along the minus strand of CAVZUP010000217.1, from coordinate 4,721 downwards.
TCTTCGACCCAGCCGGCCGCCTCCAAGCAAGCTGCGCCGGCGGGCCCGGAACAGGTCGTTCCGGAGCATGTGCCGGAGCTGGTCGCTGAGCAACTCGAACCCGCGCCCGAATCTCCGCCCCAAGCCCCGTCGCGCTTGCTCTATCGTGCGCTGATCGGTCTGACTATTGCGGTGGTGTTGATGGTTCTCGGCTATCTGGCGGGGTCCATCGCGAAGAATCGGGCCGAACTGCAGCGAGTGTCACAGGGCCAGGGGATTGAGGCTGTCTCGGCGAATTCCGGGTCAGGCGCAACCGGGAGCAACTCGGACGATCAGCGTTTGAACGATCAGCGCCTGCACCCGAAGTCCCTGCCAGAATTGCAGAAGCTCGCCGAACAGGGCGACGTGGACGCGCAATGGCAGATGGGCGTGCGCTACCATCACGGCGAAGGCGTACCGCAGGATGACGCGCAGGCTGTGCAGTGGTTTGAGCGCGCCGCCCAACAAGGTAACGTTGCCGCGCAGGGCGCGCTCGGCGCTTACTACTGGAGAGGATGGCGCGGCGTCCCGCACAATTTATCGAAAGCCTACTTTTGGTCGGCAATCGCCGTGGCCCAAGGGGACGAGATTAGCAAGTCCCGACTCGAAGGGCTGTCTTCCCAAATGACCCGGGCGCAGATCACCGCCGCTCGCCAGGAAGCCGAGGCCTGGATCCACGCCCATACCCAACGGGCGGATTCTGGGGCGCACTAAGGCGGGCTCTCCGCCGGTCGTTCGTCGATTACGGCAGTCGATCACAGAACTCAATCACAGACAGGCCAATCCCTCAGCCGTAGAATAGTAATTGTGGTCACGCTGCGCGACATTCTGACCGCCGACTCCCGCGTCCGCGAAGGCGACTCCGCGCTTTGGGAAAAGCTGGATCGTAATCGCGTGCGCTGCTATGCCTGCGGCCACTGCTGCCCGATTCCCGAGGGACAACCCGGCGTCTGCAAGGTTCGCTTCAACCGCGGCGGCAGGCTCTACGTTCCCTACGGTTATGTCGCTGGAGTGCAATGCGACCCAATCGAGAAGAAGCCATTTTTTCATGCTTACCCAGGCGCCCTGGCCTACAGTTTCGGAATGCTCGGGTGCGATCTGCACTGCGCGTACTGCCAGAACTGGGTGACTTCGCAGACATTGCGCGATCCGAATGCGGTCTCGCCGCCGCTGAAAGCCGATCCGGAAATGCTGGTGAAGGACGCTGTTGCCCAAGGCGCAAGAGTTGTGGTCAGCACCTATAACGAACCGCTGATTACCAGTGAGTGGGCGGTTGCGGTTTTTCGCCACGCACGTCAGGCGGGTTTGCTCACCGCATTTGTTTCAAACGGCAACGGAACGCCGCAGGTGCTCGAGTATCTTCATCCCTGGATCGATCTCTACAAGGTCGACCTGAAGACTTTCGACGATCGCCACTATCGCGAGCTCGGGGGACGGCTGCAGCCCATCCTCGAGACCATACGCAGCTTGCACAAGATGGGCGTGTGGCTCGAAATTGTCACCCTGCTGATTCCCGGCTTCAACGATAGCGACGACGAACTGCGCAACCTGACCGCATTTGTGGCGAGCGTGTCGCCCGACATTCCCTGGCACGTGACGGCCTTTCACCAGGATTACAAGATGACTTCGCCGGCCGATACGCGTGCCGAGGATCTGCTGCGCGCGGCCACGATCGGCCGCAACGCGGGATTGCGATATGTGTACGCCGGCAACCTTCCCGGTCAACTGGAGGGCATGGAAGATACGCATTGTCATCAGTGTGGGGAAGTGCTGATCCAGCGCTATGGATTTGCGATTGAAAAGTACAAGCTGACTCCAGAAGGCAATTGCCCGGCCTGTCACGCGACCATTCCCGGCCGCTGGTCGAAGAAATTTGACGGCCAGATTGCGGCTTCGCCTTTTCTGCCCCGCAGGCGCGCGCAATTGGTTAAAATCCATTCGCGACCTTAATCAAAATTCATGAGAACGGCAAAATCAACGTTGCTGGCGCTGTTGCTTTGTCTGGCGCTGGCCTGTTCTCCGCGCGATTTTCTGACGCGCCGTCTTGCCGCCGATTTGATCTCGGCCTCCGCTGCATTCAAGACGCCGCAATCGTTTTGGCTCCGGACCGGCATCGTTTCCAATCAGGATTTCACTTCCCCCGACTCCATGGTGTTACAGCGCCGCGGATGGATCCTGGGCACTGCGCAACCGTGTCCCCCCGGAGTCGATCCTCCACCCTGCTGGGACGTGCTGCTGACGCCGCTGGGAGTAGATACGATTCGTCCCTTGATTTCGAATGCGCTTCCAGGCAATGGCACTGGCGAGGACAACGGTCCGATGGCAATCCAGGTGGCGCGCCGTGAACTGCTGGGCATTTCTGGAATCAGCAAAACCGGTAACTTCGCCGACGTTGAGTTCACCTGGCGTTGGGTGCCGCTGAATGCGGTGGGCAAAGCACTCTACGACAGCGGAGTACGCTACCGCTCGACGGTCGCCTTCCGTGGCTATGACGATGGATGGCGTGTGGTGGAACAAGCAGTACCCAGTAATCAGCCGCTCGATGAGGCGCTGCGCAACGCGCAACCGGCGGCGCCATAACAGAATCATGGGAACCCCTATGCGACGAACTTCTATACGACGATCATTTATGCGAAGATCTGTCCTGCTTTTTTCCATTGCGTTCATCTTCTGCGCTTCGCTCTTTGCCCAAGCCGCCAAGCCTAAGCTGACGCTCGACGAGTTCTTCAACTCGGTCAGCTTCGACGCGGTAAAGGTTTCACCGGATGGCACCTCCGTCGTGATCGCAACGGAGAAGGCTGATTGGGACCAGCAGATCTTCCGCAAGGAACTCTGGCTCTATCGGACCGCGACCGGGAGTCTGTTCCAACTGACGCAATCCGGGCATGACGTCTCGCCGCAATGGTCGCCCGACGGCCAGTGGATCGCGTTCCTCTCCGAACGAAAAGGCGGTGAGTCCAAAGATGCGGACGCGGGAGACGCCAAGGGAAAAAACGGCCGGGGCAAAGACGCGGATAAGGATAAGGACAAGGATGTCTCCCAGCTCTTTCTGATCTCGCCTAACGGCGGCGAGGCCTTCGCGATCACGTCCGGCGAAGAAGAAGTTCATAGCTTTGCGTGGTCCAGCGATTCGAAGGCCATCTTTTTCGCTACTCGCCAGCCCTGGACGAAGCAGCAGAATGACGATCACAAGAAGGATTGGAAAGACGTGATTCGTTATCGCGGCGATGAACGCGGCGACGCAATCTTCCGCATCACGGTCGAGGAAGCGTTGGCGCGTCACGCCGCCCTTGGTTCGAAGGAGACTGCCGACTCGGAAAAGGATTCCGGTGTCACGCCCGGCGTGGCCGCCATTGCGCGCACGCCTCTACGCGTCGAACAAATCACCGTAGCGCACGACGGCAGCCGGTTAGCGTTCGTAACTTCGTCCGTATCCGAGCGTCAGGAAAAGGTCGACGACACCGAACTCTACCTTGTCAACTTAGCGAACGAGAACGCTGAAACCGCGCCCATCCGCCTGACTCAGAACGAAGCCGTCGAACTGAATCTGGAATGGGCTCCGGATAATCGTCATCTGTTCTTTCAGGTCAACCTCGGATCGCTGGAGCGAAAGTACGAAGATCCGCAGCCGCGCCTCTACTGGATCGATGCCGCGGATGCTTCAGACAAGAAGGAAGTGCAGCGCTGGTTCGCCGACTATCCCGGTGAAGTTGTGCACTACGCTTCGCTGCCTGACGGCTCCGTGCTCTGCGCCTGCCGCATTGGAACGGAAGTGCAGTTGATGTCACAGGCGAATCCGAAAGCCGCCATCGTGAGCCGCGAAGGATGGGCTGGAACCTACGAAGCCCCGGCTGCTGCTGAAAAAGGCGCGCGCATCGCATTTGCGTATTCTTCCACCGTGCGGCCCACGGAAGTTTACCTGGCCGACGGTCCCGATAAGTTGGCGCAGGCGCGACCCATCACATCGTTCAACAAGTTGTTCACCGAGCGCGACCTTCCCCAGGCCAAGCCTTATCGCTGGACCTCCAGCGACGGCACTCCCGTGGAAGGCATGCTGATGTATCCGCCGGGAAAGTTCGAGGCCAAGAATTTGCCCATGTTTGTGCTGATTCACGGCGGCCCGCAGGACGCCGATGGCAATCATTTTGAGGCCGATTGGTATCAGTGGGATAGACTGGCCGCGACCGCCGGCTGGCTGGTATTCGAGCCGAACTATCGCGGATCAACCGGCTACGGCGACAAATTCGCGCTGCAGATCGTTCCGGAAATGGTGTCGCGCCCCGGGAAAGATATATTGACGGGCGTCGATGCGCTCGTGAAAGACGGTATCGCCGACGCCAACCATTTGGCCGTCGGCGGCTACAGCTACGGGGGTTACATGACCAACTGGCTGATCACGCAGACCACTCGTTTCAAGGCCGCTGTCACCGGAGCCGGCGCGGTGGAGAATGTCGCGAACTGGGGCAACGACGATACCACCTTCGACGACGCATATTATTTAGGCGGGTTGCCGTGGGAAGCTCCCGATCGCTATCGCAGCGAAGCCGCAATTTTTCAGATCAATAAAGTTCGCACTCCGACCCACATGGTCGCTGGAGCGGATGATATTCGCGTGGCCGTGCTCGAAGATTATCTGCTTGATCGCGCTCTGCACGAGTTGAATATTCCGAGCGACCTGCTGATTTTTCCCGGCGAGGGACACT
>CAVZUP010000216.1:0-3768 GCA_963778255.1 uncultured Acidobacteriaceae bacterium | reverse complement strand
GAAATCAGCGAACGTCTGGCCGCCGTCGTCAACTCCTCCGACGATGCCATCATCAGCAAGACGCTCGACGGCATCATCACCTCATGGAATTCCGGCGCCGAGAAGATATTCGGCTACTCCGCCGTCGAGGCCGTCGGCAAACCGCTGCTGATGCTGTTTCCACCGGAACAGGCGCAGGAGGAAGCCGGCATTCTGGCGCGCATTCGGCGCGGCGAGAGCGTCGACCATTTCGAAACCGTCCGCCTTCGAAAGGATGGCAGGCGCATCGACGTCTCGGCGACAATTTCGCCGATCAAGGACGGAAGTGGCACGATTGTCGGCGCTTCCAAAATTGCGCGCGACATCACCGCCCGCAAGCAGGCCGCGGAAAAGCTCGCCGCACAGGCCGAGGAACTGACCTGGCAAGCCGAGGATATGGCCCGCTCGCGACAAGCCCTGGAAACCCAGACGCTCATGCTCCAGTCCGTGCTCGACAGCATGGCCGAGGGCTTGGTTGCCGCCGACGAGCAGGGGAACTTCACCATCTGGAACCCCGCCGCGGAAAAAATCCTCGGCCTGGGCGCGGCCGAGCTTCCCAACGAAAAGCTGCCCGAGCACTATGGTCTTTATCTCACCGACACCGTCACGCCCTTCCCCGCCAGCCAATTGCCCCTGGCGCGTGCCATTCGCGGGGAGATGAGCACGATGGAGATGTTCGTGCGCAATCCCAGTGTCGCCCCCGGCGCCTGGATCGAGGTTACCGCCGGCCCCCTCAGGGATAAGGACGGCGTGGTCCGTGGCGGCGTCGCGGCTTTCCGCGATATCACCCAGCAACGGGCCGATGAGCGCGAAATCCAAAAGCTCAATGAAGAACTCGAACTCCGGGTGGCGGAGCGCACGGCTCAACTGGGAGCGGCCAACAAAGAGCTGGAAGCCTTCAGCTACTCCGTGTCCCATGACTTGCGCGCCCCCTTGCGCCACATCAGCGGCTTCTCCCAGCTCCTGGTCGAGGAATTCGGATCCGCCCTCGCTCCCGAAGCCCGGCACTACGTGGAGCGCATTCAATCCGGCACCCAGAAGATGGGTCTGCTGGTGGATGAATTGTTGAATCTGGCGCGCGTCGGCCGCCACGCCCTCCATCTCCGGACCACCGACTTGAACGAGTTAGTCGCCGATGTGGTGGCCATGCTCCAGCCGGAGAGCGAAGGCCGCCCGGTGGAATGGGCGATCGCCGATCTCCCGATGGTCGAGTGCGACCCCATTCTGGTCAAGCAGATTTTTCAAAACTTGCTGGCCAACGCACTTAAATTTACCCGGCGCCGCGCCCCCGCCGTCATCACGGTCGGACACAAAGCAAAAGAAAAGGAAGACGACGGACAACTCGTACTCACTGTCCAGGACAACGGCACCGGCTTCGACATGAAGTACGCCGACAAGTTGTTCGGCGTCTTCCAGAGGCTGCACCGTTCCGAGGATTTTGAAGGGACGGGCATAGGTTTGGCGACCGTGCAACGCATCGTTCACAAGCACGGAGGCCGGGTGTGGGCGGAGGCGGAGCCGGACAAAGGCGCAGCCTTCCACTTCACCCTCGGCCCGGGAAAACCGGCGGAATCGAAAAGCAATGGAGCCACGGCTGGAGGCCAATCATGAACTCCGATGCACAGGACATATTGCTGGTGGAAGACAATCAGGACGATATCGATCTCGCCCTGCACGCGCTGCGGCGGGAAAAGCTGGCAAACCGCATCGTGGTCGTGCGCGATGGCGAGGAGGCGCTCGACTTTCTCTTCTGCCAGGGGACGTTCACGGCTCGATCCTTGGACCGTCCGCCCAAGCTGGTCTTGCTGGATCTGAAACTGCCCAAGGTCAACGGGCTGGAGGTGCTCAAGCAGGTCAAGAGCGACCCGCGGACCAGGACCATCCCCGTCGTCATCATGACCTCGTCGAAAGAAGAGCGCGACCTCGTCGCCAGCTACGACCTGGGGGCCAACAGCTATATCCAGAAGCCCGTCGACTTCGACCAGTTCCGGGAAACGGTCAAGACCGTCGGCTTGTATTGGATGGTCATCAATCAGCCCCCCGTAAATCAGCCCCCGGTTGCGCCCGCTTCCGAGCCTTCGGCAGGACGAGCCCATGACCGCGAATGATTCCGGCCCCCAACCGGGCCCAATCCGTGTCCTGCATCTGGAAGACAACGCGCAGGACGCCGAACTCGTTGCCCAGGCTCTGCGCCGCGGCGGCTTCTCGGCTTCGATCGTGGTCGTGCAGCAGAAAGCCGAGTTTGAGCAAGCTCTCAACACCCACCGCCCCGACATCGTGCTCGCCGACTATAACCTGCCGCAGTGGACAGGCACCGAAGCGCTGGCGGTGCTGCAGCGCGAAGCCCTCGACATTCCCCTGATCCTGGTCTCGGGCGCCCTGGGAGATGTCACCGCGGTCGAGTGCATCAAAAAGGGCGCGACCGATTACGTTCTCAAAGATGGCCTGGCCCGCCTGCCGGAAGCCATCCGCCGCGCCTTGCATGAAAAACGTCTGCTCGGCTTGCGCCAGCAAGCCGAAAAGGAGTTGGCCCAGAAAGCGGAAGCCCTCGCCCGCTCCAACGCCGACCTCGAGCAATTCGCCTACGTCGCCTCCCACGACCTGCAGGAACCACTGCGCATGGTCGCCGCCTACACCCAGCTGCTCTCCGAACGCTATCGCGGTCGCCTCGACGCCGACGCCGACAAATTCATCGGCTACGCGTGCGAAGGCGCTCTGCGCATGCAAACCCTGATTCAAGACCTGCTGGCCTTTTCCCGCATCGGCCGGAAATGCGACAACTGTGTGCAGGTCGACTGCAACGCGCTGCTCGAAGAGATCCTCCGGACTCTGGGTCCGGCCATCCAGGAAAGCGCCGCAACCGTCACCCACAACACCCTGCCCGTGGTCTGGGCAGACCGCTCGCAGATGACGCAGGTCCTGCAGAACCTGATCGGCAACGCCATCAAGTTCCGGGGCCAGGAACCTCCAGCGATTTCCGTGCGGGCCGAGAAAACGGAAACGCACTGGCAATTCACCGTGAGCGATAACGGCATCGGCATCGCGCCAGAATCCGCGGAAAACGTTTTCGTTGTCTTTCAGCGTCTGCACACCCGTACCGAATATCCCGGCAACGGCATCGGTCTGGCCATCTGCAAGAAGATCGTCGAGCGCTGCGGCGGAAAAATCTGGGTCGAATCGCAACCCGGCAGCGGCTCCGTTTTCAAATTCACTCTCCCCTGCGCCGGCCCGGCGGAGAAGAACTTGGCCGATGACGAACCGCCCATCGTCAGCGCGAAAGCGGCGTCCGCATCCCAATAGAGACGCAAAGACGGAGCAAGTCCTCTCGAAGGACGAGAGGAGCTCTTGCATCCGGTTTGGTTTTCACCTCTGCAATCTGACCTCTGCCCTCTGACCTCCCACGAAATCTCCGCTATATTAAATTTATGCCCGACGATTTAACCGTAGTCGTCCGTCCCGCGCGCGAGGTGCGCGGAGTCGTTCGCATTCCCGGGGACAAGTCCATCTCCCACCGTTACGCCATGCTGGCCGCCATTGCCGAGGGCGCAAGCCGTTTTCAGAATTTTTCTGCCGCCCGCGATTGCGCCAGCACCCTGGATTGCGTAAGCAAACTCGGCTGCGAGTGGAAGCGCCTTAAAGACGATGGATCGATTGAAGTGCAAGGCGTGGGGCCGCGATTAAGTGCTCCAACGGAGCCGCTCGATTGCGGTAACTCCGGCTCCACCATGCGCATGTTGAGCGGAATCCTCG
>CAVZUP010000215.1:0-30405 GCA_963778255.1 uncultured Acidobacteriaceae bacterium | reverse complement strand
AAGCGGGAACGAGCAATCGTGGGCGCTAACGGGAACGCTAGCCAAGCCGCACGTCGCGGCCGTGAATCCTACCGAAGCCAAGCGCGCCAAAGCAGACGCAAGGACCGTCAAACCGTAGACCAAGCGTCAGCGCCTGGCCCCGATTCACCAGAGCATGATCTGTTCTCTCTACTTCGGCCGCTTCTTGCCGGCGTTCGCGATGCGCTCGTCGATCGGCTTACGGCCCGTGAAGCCTTCGTTGGTACCGTGCCAATGCCGAATGGCTGGCTCGCCCAGCTTCCAGCACAACAGCAGAATCTCACCCTCAACCCGGCAGGGGAAATCGAGCAATCCGATGTCGATATCTTTGACCTGCACTCCAGTGGCGTCAATTTCGGCCAGCGCATCCTTGATGCGCCGGATCGCTTTCTCGCGCTCCGACTTGCGCCGCGCCAGATGAACCACATTCAACAGGGTGCCACCGTTGAGAAAAACACGGTGAGCGGTCTCCTGCAGCTCGGTGTCCACATCTTCAATCAGCTTCTTGCCGTGGATCGCCTGCCGGAGCAACGATTCCAAAATCGGCAACAGCATGTGTGCTTCATCGAGGGTAAATGTGCGGTCGGACATGTGGGTCTATTTTACTGGAAGCCTTCACATTCCGAAGGAAATCTTAGTCGGGTGCTCTTACGGTTGCGACTTGCAGCTGGGCTTCGAGACGGGACTGATCGAGCGACCAGACGCCCATCGCGAAAATGGCGAGCAATACCACGAGTTCCACCGGAAACCAGGAGGGCCCGGCTATGGTGATGACATTGGGAATCAGGAGGCATCCCGATCCAGCCAGAATCAACATGCGCCCTGAAGGGTTCTGCTCAGGTTCCGGTAAATCGCCGGCCTGGCTCTCCGCCGTCGGCCGCGCCAAGGCGAAGCGCAGCGCCCGCCATCCGATCAGCAGCATCGGGACACTGATGGCGGCCAGATCGTATTTCATAATGCGCGGATTCAATAGAGCCGTGCCGACCAGCGCGACGGGAACCCATGCCTCCGTGGATAGATTCCATTCTCGGACGCGCCGGGCAAGGGACAACAGGCCAACTCCCAGCCCGCACGCAATCGCCAGATATAGGATGGTGGCCGCCCCAGACGAGGGCAGTCCACGCTGCCAAAGAGCTTTGCCTAAAATGCCTGCCGGGCCGTATCCAAAATCGTGCTCCCAATCAAACATCAGGCGGAGCGTCAACAGATATTCGCGGAGCATTCCTGGCCAGAACCGCACCTGCGCGGCAAAGATCAACACGCCCGCAACCGCAGTCAAACCAGAGCGAACCCACTGGCGCTTGTTGCTATCCACCAGAACCGGAAAAGCAAGCAGCGCGAGAAACGGCATTTTGCACAGGGAAGCGGCCAGCACGGCGATGTAATACCAAAGCCATCTGCCGCGCTTCCAGCCTGCGACGGCAGCAGCTAGGATCACTCCATAGAACAGATAGGCCACGTTGCCACTCAGAATCGCATCGTCGGTGACCAGCCCGGGAAAGAAGAGAATGACCGGAAGCATCAACGCCAGCCAGCGGCGCTCGCGACGATCCGCCATCTGGAACCCGGCCCAGAGTTGGAGCAAAACTCCGGCTGCGAACGCAACCCCATAACGCAGGCCGAGGATCCAGCCCGGAGACATGGCCATCAGCCGCAGCAAGATCAGCGTGATCGGAGAGTAGACATAGACCAGGGGTGGGTGCTCCTTCGGATTGAAGGCCGCCCGGCTGTGAAACGCACGTAAGGCCACAATACCCTCGGCGTAAGGGTCGGAGTCGTGGTGCAGGGCTTGAATGGCCCTCCAGCAGACCTTGGCATCCCATCCGACCGACCCTGCCCCGGCCATGACGGCAAGAGCAATGACAGCACCCAGCCAAAGCAGAACAATCAGCCGCTGACGCGAGAACCAACCGGGCAGTTGGGTAGGTGAGTTCGAGGCTGCGGCCGAGATGTGATTATCCAGACATTTCCCTTTGCGCTGTAAGATGCGTGCCTACTACGTAGTCAGAATGGTTCATGGAGCATAACAAAACACTTGGAAACAATAAAGTGTCCGCCGACGTCCTGTCTCCATAGGATGACCGGGTCGTCCGTACCGTTGCCCATGCTATTTTCAAAAGAACTGACATGGACACATTGCCGCCAAGTGCCGCTGCGATCCCCCGCAATATCTACGCCTTCGGCCTGACCTCGTTTCTCAACGACACGGCCAGCGAAATGGCGTACTGGGTGCTGCCCGCCTTCCTGGCATCGCTCGGCGCCGGTCCCGCGCAACTGGGCATCATTGAAGGGATCGCGGAGAGCGTGGCTTCTTTCGCGAAATTCTTTTCTGGCTATGTGGCCGACACGGTTTCACATCGCAAGCCCGTCGTGGTCGGCGGATACCTCGTGGCCAACGCGGTAAAGCCGCTGCTGGCGCTGGTTTCGTCCTGGTGGCAGATTCTGGGAATTCGTTTTTCCGACCGCTTTGCCAAAGGAGTGCGCGGAACCGCCCGCGATGTGATGGTGGCCGAATCGGTCGACAAATCAGCGCTCGGCTCGGCCTATGGCCTGATTCAAGCCATGGATTCGGCCGGCGCCATCGCCGGTCCGCTGCTGGCCCTGGCGGTGATCGGCCGCTTCGGAATGCGCGGGGTCTTCGCCTCGGCCGCCGTACCGGGAGCGCTATGCGTCATCGTGGCCTGGGTTGGGATTCGCGAGGTTCACAAGCAAGTGGAGCGACGGGCGTCCGCGCCCGTCCGCGTGGCGCCAGCGGCTGCGAAATTCGCGTGGCTCCCCAAGTTACCTCTAGGCTTCTACTACGTGCTGGCCGTGGTCACGCTGTTTTCGCTGGCAAACTCCAGCGACATGTTCCTGGTGCTGCGGGCGGCAAATATCGGCATTCCCGCTTCTCGCGCCCCGCTGCTGGGGCTGGTCTTCAACATCATGTTCACGCTGCTGTCGTGGCCAGCGGGCAAGTTCAGCGACCGCTTCTCGCGCTCGGCCATCGCCGCGGCTGGATATTTTGTCTTCGCCATCGTCTATTTTGTCTTCGCGCTCGCGCCTTCACAGTTGGCGATCTGGCTGACCATGGCCTTCTACGGACTCTTCTATGCGCTGACCAATCCCGTGCTCAAAGCCTTAGTGGTGGATACCGTGGCGGCCGATGTGCGCGGCCGGGCTCTGGGAATTTATTCGTTTCTTACCAGCGTGACCACGCTGCTCTCAAGCGTCGTCACCGGAGCGCTTTGGAAGATCTATGGTCCGGCGGTGCCATTCTATTTTTCGGCGGGAATCGCCGCATTCGCCGCGGTGGCGCTGCTGGCCCACCGTTCGCCGGCGCGAAAATGATGAATGGTGACATGACCGCGCGGATGCACCCCAGCAAAGGCGGACTCTCACCACGGAGAAGGACAAGAACAGGTTTCACCGTGGCTCCGCACCTCCGGGTGAATACCCTGCCTAATCAGGTACTGCTCTCCGACCGCCGCAACCAGAAATAGGCGACCACCAGAAACGCCACGCCCGCCACCGTATCAAGCGCCACATCCCATATTGTGCCCGTGCGCGATGGAATATAGCTTTGGTGCCATTCGTCCAGAGCGGCGACTAAAGCTGTCCCCAGCCATGAGAGCAGCACTGCGCGCAATAACAAGGCCGGAAGCCGCCCAAGCGTGGCCCGCCAGCCGCGCAGCAACAAGAGGCTCAACATGCCGTAGCCGACAACGTGTCCAGTCTTGCGCAGATAGTGATGAAACATCAGAAAGTCGTATAAGTTGATTTGGCCGAACAGGCGGGTCAAAACCGTGTACAGGACCTTGCCGGTATTCTCTGACGAGAAAGAATCGGTGGACTCAAGTGCAATGAGGCCCATCCAGACAACAGCTGGCCACCAGGCGCGCAGAAGATTGGAGCGAGGCTTCGTCAAATCGACCTCGTCCCTCATTCGGCCGCGTAGTTCGGGGCCTCGCGCGTGATCATGACGTCGTGCACGTGGCTTTCCTTCAGTCCCGCGGCGCTGATGCGCACGAAGCGCGCCTTTTGCTGCAGGTCAGCGACCGTCTCGCATCCGCAATAGCCCATGCCCGACTTCAGCCCGCCCACCATCTGGTGAACGATCATCGCGACCGATCCGCGATAGGGCACGCGACCTTCAATTCCTTCTGGCACCAGCTTGCCCAGGCGGTTGGACGTTTCACCCATCACTGTTGTTGGAATTGCGGTTGACGCGTCTCCATCCGAGTTTTGGAAATAGCGTTCGCTCGAGCCCGCCGCCATCGCTCCCAGCGACCCCATACCGCGATAAGACTTGAAAGTGCGGCCCTGATACAAAATCAATTCGCCGGGGCTCTCGTCGGTTCCCGCAAACATCGATCCGATCATTACGGCATTCGCGCCTGCCGCCAGGGCCTTACTGATATCGCCGGAATACTTGATCCCGCCGTCGGCAATGATCGGCACACCGGAGCCGCGCACCGCCCGCGCCGCCTCGGCAATCGCCGTGATCTGCGGAACGCCCACGCCGGTTACGATGCGCGTGGTGCAGATCGATCCCGGACCAATGCCGACCTTCACTCCGTCCGCACCCGCCCGCACCAGGTCGCAAGCGCCATCGAAGGTCGCAACGTTACCGGCAATCAGCTCCACCTCGGGCAGCGCTGCCTTCACCTTCTTGACCGCTTCCAGCACCAGCGAAGAATGTCCATGCGCGCTGTCAATGGCCAGAAGGTCGACTTTCGCCTTCGCCAGTTCCTGGGCGCGCTCCAGAAAATCGCCGGTCGCGCCGATCGCCGCGCTCACGCGCAAGCGCCCTTTATCGTCTTTGGCGGCGCCGGGATACTTCAGTTTCTTCTGGATGTCCTTAACCGTGATCAGCCCCTTCAGGTTGTACCTGTCGTCGACGACAAGCAGTTTTTCCACGCGATGCTCGTGCAGAATCTCTTCCGCCTGCTCCAGCGTCGTTCCCACGGGCACGGTGATCAGATTCTTGTGGGTCATCACCTTGCTGATCGGAATATCAAAGCGCGTTTCAAAGCGCAGATCGCGATTGGTCAGGATGCCAACGAGCTTCCCGTCTTTCGTGATCGGCACGCCTGAAATCTTGTACTTTTGCATGACGTCAAGCGCGTCGGAAACTTTAGCGTCCGGCGACATGGTAACGGGGTCGACGATCATGCCGCTTTCCGACCGCTTCACCTTGTCAACCTCATTGGCCTGCTGCTCGATGGTCAGGTTGCGGTGAATAATGCCGAGACCTCCCTGCTGGGCCAGGGCAATCGCCATGTGCGACTCGGTCACCGTGTCCATGGCGGCACTGATGATGGGAATATTCAGCCGGATGTTACGCGAGATCTGGGTCTGCGTATTGGTGTTGGCAGGCACAACTTCGGAGCGCGCCGGCAGCAGTAAAACGTCGTCGAATGTGAGGGCTTCGGGGACGGGAAAGTGGATCATAGGATTTTGGATAAACTTCTATTGTAGGGAGCGTCAAGACATGAAGCAAATACGGTCGGCTTGCCGCCGAAGCTATTCTTGCCCCTTCTCCACGTCGCGGAGGGCCTGCCACGAGCTCCAGCATAACCCGGCGCAATAGACGAATACGACCAGTAAGGCCATCGAAAGATATACCAAGAGCCTTCCGAACGGCTCGGAGTGCGCGTGAAGGGAATGTCCCTTAGAGAATGGAATCACCGAAGCACAGCTTAGCAGCAGCGCCACCGCAGAGTAGAGAGCGCGCCTTCGCCAGAGGGAGATGCGCGCCCTCGCATACTCCCTAACCTCTGCCATCTCCTCAGCCCCAAGAGGACGTTCAGCGTCAAATATCGTCATCGATCCACAGCGTTTCTACTGCTATTTGATCTCTACCAAACAAAAGGCGTCCATATCGGACGCCTTCCTGAAGATATTGTCTGCTAGATGCGATCCCACAGCAAATTATTCTTTCTTATCGCTACCCTCAGTCTTGCCCTCGGCCTCATTCGCGGCCATGTCTTTCTCCGCCTGCGCCTGCGCGTCGGCATTTTCCATTGCCTTACGGTTTTCTTCAGCGCGTTTCGCCCGAATTTCGGCACGCTTCTGGCGCTTTTCGTCGAGCACCTGCTCGCTGCCGAGCAGTTCGATGAACGCCTTTTCCGCGCCATCGCCCTTGCGCCACGCACCACGGACGATGCGCGTATAGCCACCCTTGCGGTCGCCGAACCGCGGAGCCACGGTATCGAACAGCTTGGTGACGGCTTCGTCTGTCATCAAGTAGGCCTTCGCTTGACGGCGCGCCGCCAGATCGCCCTGTTTGCCGAGCGTAATCATCTTCTCGACCGACGGACGCACCGCCTTCGCTTTAATCACGGTCGTTTCGATGCGCTCTTCCATGATGATCGACGTGACCATGTTACGCAGCATCGCGCGCCGGTGGGAAGTGGTTCGTCCTAGTTTGTATCCTGCAACTTTGTGACGCATGTCTTAACCCCAGTTGTCAGTTACCAGTGGCCGATTGCCAGTGGTTGTCAGTCAGGAGCCAGTGGCCGTTCGGTCAGATCTTACTGGCAACTGACCACTGGCCACTGGCAACTGTTTTCTATAGATCGTTATCGCCGTACGCTGAAGCGGGCAGCACCTGGTTCGAAGTCGGTCCAGGAACGGCATTGCCGTGCTCGTCGATCTTCATACCCAGGCTCAAGCCCATCGAGGAAAGGATCTCCTTGATTTCATTCAGCGATTTGCGGCCGAAATTCTTCGTCTTCAGCATCTCGGCTTCGGTCTTCTGCACCAGTTCACCGATCGACTGAATATTAGCGTTCTTCAGGCAGTTATAGCTGCGCACGGAGAGTTCGAGCTCCTCGACCGAACGGTTCAGGTTCTCGTTCTTGATCTCGGGCCGGCGCTCTTCGCTCGTCAACGCGGTTTCGATTTCCTCTTCGAAGTTGATAAAGATGTTCATGTGATCTTTAATCAGCTTCGCCGAGAGTCCCAGCGCATCGCCGGGAGTAATCGAACCGTTGGTCCAGACTTCGACGGTCAGCTTGTCGTAGTCGGTGATCTGTCCTAAGCGCGCCGCTTCGACCGTGTAGTTGCACTTGCGCACCGGCGTGTGCACGGAATCGATGGGAATAAACCCGATACCCAGGTCGTCCTCGAAATTCTTGTCGGCGGAAACGTAGCCGCGGCCGCGTTTCAGGCGCATTTCCATGTCGAGCTTGCCGCCCTCGCTCACGGTTGCGATGTAGATTTCCTTATCCAGCACTTCGACATCGCCATCGGCTTCAATCATGCCGCTGGTAACGACGCCAGGCTGATCGGCGCGCAGATAGATCGCCTTCGGACCGTCCCCAGCAAGCTTGAACGGCACCTGCTTCATGTTGAGGATGATGTCGGTCGCGTCCTCGACGACTCCAGGGATCGACTGGAACTCATGCAGCACGCCTTCGATCTTGACCGCCGTAACGGCTGCGCCTTCGATCGAACTCAGCATGACGCGCCGCAGCGCGTTGCCGATGGTGGTGCCAAATCCGCGCTCAAACGGCTGCGCCCAGAACATCCCGTATTTATCGGTGAGCGAACTGACGTCGCTCGCCAAGCGTTTCGGTTTTTGAAAACCTCTCCAAAGCATTCTGTGTTTCTCCTCTCGGCCATGCGGCTCAATCCTGCTCGCTGAGCGGCCCGGCTCAGGTCACAGCAGGAAAGGCTGATCTGGCACGAAAAAGTGAGCCAAATAGTTGTTGGTCGCTAGTCGATGGTCGTTCGCGAGTCGGTGGTTTTGCCAACGACGATCGACTAGCGACCAACGACCATTTACTACTTACTATACAACTCCACAATCAGTTGCTCGTTCACCGGCAACTGGATATCTTCGCGCCTCGGTAACGCGATCACGCGTCCCTTGTAGTTTTCGCGATCAATCTCCAGCCAGACCGGCGCGGGCTGATGACTGGCAAAGTCTCTCGCGATTTCCAGAATCGGCACCTTGCGGCTACTCTCGCGAATCTGAATCTCCTCGCCCACATTGACTTCGTACGAGGGAATGTTCACCTTCTTGCCATTCACCTGCACGTGTCCGTGGCGGACGAGTTGCCGCGCCTGGCGGCGGGAAATGCCGAAGCCAAGCCGGTAGACGACGTTGTCCAGACGCCGCTCAAGCGACTCGAGCAACTTCGCGCCCGTCACGCCCTTCGACCGGACCGCGTTCTCGAAGTAATTCCGGAACTGGCCTTCCTGGGTGAAGTAAATACGCTTGGCTTTCTGTTTTTCGCGCAACTGCAGACCGTAGCCTACAACCTTGGTCTTCTTGTCTTTCCCGTGTTGTCCGGGGGCGAAGTTGCGTTTCTCAATGGGACATTTGTCGCTGAAGCACTTGGTGCCCTTGAGGAAGAGCTTGATGCCCTCGCGGCGACAAAGACGACAGACTGCATCGGTATAACGTGCCATGTTTCTCCTTGTTTCGATGACCGGTTTACAGGTTTGGCTTCACCCTTCGTCCCGGACGAAAAATTCAGATCTCCGGAAGGTCTCGATTTTACTGAAACCTGACACCGATGACCTGAAACCTGATTTCTTACACCCTGCGGCGTTTCGGCGGACGGCAGCCGTTGTGCGGAATCGGCGTCGTGTCCTTGATGGACCGAACTTCGATGCCCGCCGAGGCGAGCGCGCGGACAGCCGATTCGCGGCCCGATCCCGGACCGCTCACGCGCACATCCACACTGCGCACGCCATGATCGCGCGCCATGCTGGCGGCGTTCGAGGCGGCCTGCTGCGCGGCAAACGGAGTCCCTTTCCGGGATCCGCGGAACCCGAGCGAGCCCGAACTCTTCCACGACAACACGTTGCCACTCATGTCCGTAATGGTCACGATGGTGTTGTTAAAAGAAGCCTGAACGTGCACCAGTCCGTGGGGAACGTGCTTGCGCTCTTTCTTCTTGAACGTTTTCTTCTTGCCTTTTTTATCGGGCGCCGCGGCGCCGCCTGCTGCTACTGGTTTTGCCATGTTTTCGAGTTCTCAGTTCTCAGTTCTCAGTTCTCAGCAAAACCGTTCTCCGCTGTAACTGAGAACTGATGGCTGAGAGCTGATAGCCGGTTTAAGCTTTAGCCGTCTTCTTCTTCTGCGCCACCGTACCCTTGCGCGGACCTTTACGGGTACGAGCGTTGGTGTGGGTGCGCTGTCCGCGAACCGGCAGGTTGCGGCGATGGCGGAATCCACGATAGGAACCGATTTCGATGAGCCGCTTGATGTTCATCGAAACGTCCTTGCGCAGATCGCCTTCCACCGAGCCTTCCGCTTCTATGACCTGGCGGATGCGGTTCACCTCGTCTTCGCCGAGGTCGGAAACTTTTTTCATCGGGTCCACTTTCGCCGCGTCCAGAATTTGCGCCGCACGGGAATTGCCGATGCCGTAGATGTAAGTGAGCGCGATGTTCGCGTGCTTGTTGCGCGGAAGATCGACGCCTGCGATACGAGCCATGATCCCTCTCTTGTTAGCTCTCAGCTCTCAGCTGTCAGCTATCAGCTCTCAGTAAGAGCAAAATCTCTCTTAGCCCTGACGCTGCTTGTGTTTCGAGTTTTCGCAGATCACCCGCACCACTCCCTTGCGGTGGATGACCTTGCACTTGTCGCAAATTTTCTTGACCGACGCTCTTACTTTCATAATTCAGATCCCCATTCTCAACCACCGCAGGTGACGCCTGGCGTCCTCGCCGGCTGTCCGGTGGGCGTCTCGCCCGCCGCTCACTTGTAGCGGTACACAATCCGTCCGCGATTCAGATCGTACGGAGAAAGTTCGACCGCGACCTTGTCTCCCGGCAGAATTCGGATAAAGTTCTTCCGCATCTTGCCGGAAACGTGCGCCAGTACCTGGTGTTTGTTTTCGAGCTCCACCTTGAACATGGCATTGGGCAGGGGTTCGATCACCACTGCCATCACTTCAATCGCGTCTTCTTTACTCATCGACTCCTTGAAAAGCTTTTAGCTGTTAGCTCTTGGCCTTTAGCTAAAAGCCAAGAGCTAAAAGCTAAGAGCCTCTATTGCGTCAAAATCACCGGCCCTTTTCGCGTTACCGCCACGCAATGTTCGAAATGCGCGCTGTAACTGCCGTCTACCGTTACGGCCGTCCACTTATCGCTCAAAACCTTGCTCTCGGGATGGCCCGCGTTCACCATCGGCTCAATCGCCAGAACCATGCCTTCGGTCAACTCCGCGCCCTGGCCCTTCTTGCCGAAATTCGGAATCTGCGGCGCTTCGTGCAGCTTCGTTCCGATGCCATGCCCGACAAATTCCCGCACCACGCTGAAACCGTTAGCTTCCACATGCTTCTGGATGGCCGCTCCAACGTGTCCAATCGTGTTGCCGATCTTCACCTGCTCGATGCCTTTGTACAGCGAAGCCTCGGTCACTTCGAGCAGTTTCTTCAACTCCGCGGTCAGCGACTCGCCCACCGGCACCGTAATCGCCGAGTCTCCGTAGTATCCATCGTAAACAACTCCACAGTCGATGGAAACGATGTCGCCGGTTTTCAACACCCGTTTTTCCGACGGGATGCCATGCACAATCTCTTCATTGACCGAGGTGCATAACACACAGGGATAACCGTAATATCCCTTGAATGCCGGCGTGGCTCCCAGATCCGCGATCAGCTTCTCGGCCGCCTTCTCCAGATCCATCGTGGTAACGCCGGGTGCCACGATATCTTTCACATGGTTCAGAACCTGGCGGACCATCTTGCCGCTCCGCCTCATCTTTTCGATCTCTTCCGGCGACTTGCGGATGATCCGGTCTTCTCCAAAACTCATAATCGACTCTAGCTTCGTTCCCTTCCCAGAACCGGTCGGCTTCGGCTCAAGCCGTACTTACTGCCATCTAGCATCCAGCCTGGAAATGCCGGTCAATCACGCCAAAAATCTGCGCCGTGACCTCTTCGATCGTCCGGTCCGCGTTGATCGCCACCAGCCGCCGTTGCGCCCGGTAATAATCGGCGACCGGTCTGGTCTGCCGCTCATAGGCTGCCAGGCGGCCCGAAATCACTTCTTCGCGGTCGTCCTCTCGGATCACAAGCT
Source organism: uncultured Acidobacteriaceae bacterium (assembly GCA_963778255.1). Lineage (GTDB taxonomy): Bacteria > Acidobacteriota > Terriglobia > Terriglobales > Acidobacteriaceae > Acidiflorens. The sequence continues at coordinate 19,365 of CAVZUP010000215.1, read as the reverse complement.
TCGATCCGTCCACATCGCACAACTCATCAACATGAGGTGGCTGGGAGTGGATGTTATAGAGCCTTCCACAGGTGGGACACGAACGCCGCCCGGTAAGCCGCAGTAATAATTGAGTATAGTCCACCACCAACTGGATCACAACCGGCGGACATTTCTCCAACTTGTCAAAGACCTCATCATCCAGAAAGGCGTCAAGCCATCCTGCCTGGGCGGCTGTCCGGGGAAAGCCATCCAGCACAAATCCGCGTTGACAATCGGCTTCCCGCAGCCGGTCGGCCACGATGCCGTACATCAACTCGTCGGGAACCAGCTCGCCCCTCGCCATGATCGTCTTGGCTTGCAGGCCGAGTCCGGTGCCGCGTCCTACATGGTCCCGCAGAAGGTCGCCGGTCGATATCTGCGGGATACCGTAACGCCCAACCACTCGTTTGGACTGTGTACCCTTCCCGGCCCCTGGGGGCCCCAGAAGAATCACCGGTCCAATTTTTTGCGCGGTGTCGTTCGCCGACTGTTTGGCCATCGAAATGGCTTCTCTTACTCGTATTTCCTGCCGCGGAAATACCGTATCACTCCGCGCCCGCAAAACCAGTTCTCTACCAGGTGCGGCGTCCGCGAATTCGCCCGCTCTTCGGGGTAAATCCGTCGTAGTGCCGCATGATCAGCTGCGCCTCAATCTGCGTCACCGTATCCATCGCCACGCCGACCACGATTAGCAGCGACGTTCCGCCAAAATAAAAGTTCACGCCCAAGCCGTTTGTCACCCACGTGGGCAGGTTCTCAAAAATTCGCCCCAGCAGCGGGAGGTGATTCAGCTTGATGCCGGCAATCATCCACTCCGGAATCAGCGAAATCAGAATCAGGTAGAGCGCGCCCACCAGCGTGATGCGGGTAAGAACGTCGTTGATGAAATCCGAAGTCCGCTTGCCCGGCCGAATGCCCGGAATAAAACCTCCCCACTTCCGCATGTTGTCCGCAACCTCGTTCGGATTGAACACGATCGAGATATAGAAGTAGGCAAAGAAAATAATGCCCAGGCAATAGAGCAGGGTGTAGAGCGGCTCGCCCCACTTCATCGCGTCCAGAATCGGGCCGATGACTTTGTTGTTATGGAACGCCGCGCCCAGCATTTGCGGCAAGGCCAGAATCGAAGACGCAAATATCACCGGCATGACGCCGCCGGCATTCACCCGCAGCGGCAGGTGCGTCGATTGCCCACCCATCACTTTTCGTCCCACCACGCGCTTGGCATACTGCACCGGAATGCGACGCTCGCTGCGTTCGACGTACACGATAAATGCCACCACCGCGATCATCAGTACCAGCAGCATCAAGATCGCCGGGGCCGTGAATACGCCCCAAGCGGACGTGCTGGCCTTCTGGTAGAGATCGATCACTCCGCGCGGCAGGCCGACCACGATGCCGGTGAAGATCAAGAGCGACATGCCGTTGCCGATGCCGCGCTCGGTAATTTGCTCGCCCAGCCACATGATGAAGGCGCTGCCCGTGGTTAGCGTGAGCATGGTCATCAGGATAAAGGCCGGTCCGGGTGTGTTGACGAAGTCGCCCGCTTTCTGCAGGCTGATGGCAATGCCGAACGACTGCACCGCACTCAGAAGCACCGTGAGATAACGCGTCCACATGGTGATCTTCTTGCGGCCCATCTCGCCTTCTTTTTGCAGCTTGGCCAGCGGCTCATAGACCACTGTCAGCAACTGCAAAATGATCGACGCCGTGATGTACGGCATAATGCCCAGCGCGAAAATCGTGAGACGGCGCAAGTTGCCGCCGCTGAACAGATCGACAAAGCCCAGCACCGAGCCCTTGTTCTGCTCGAAGAACTGTGCCAACCGGTCGCCGTTGATCCCCGGCGTCGGGATGTGGCCGCCGATGCGATACACCGCCAAGAGGCCCAGCGTGAATAACACGCGCTTGCGAAGATCGGGAACCCGGAAGATGTTCGAAAGCTTTTCGAGCATTACTGCAAGACCTCAAACTTGCCGCCCGCCTTGGTAATCTTGTCCTGCGCCGACTTCGAAAACTTGTGCGCGTGCACGGTAATCGCCGCCGTCAGTTCGCCGTTGCCCAGAATCTTGACCGGCGCCTTGCCATCCACCACGCCCGCCTTCTTCAGCACATCGGGCGTAATTTCGGTCTCGCCGAGCGCCGCCAGACGGTCGAGGTTCACCACGTCGTATTCCTCGCGGAAAATGTTGGTGAAGCCGCGTTTCGGAACGCGCCGGTGCAACGGCATCTGGCCGCCTTCAAATCCGCGGATCAGCCGGGCCCCCGAACGGGACCACTGCCCCTTGTGTCCGCGCGTCGAAGTCTTGCCCATGCCGGACCCCATGCCGCGTCCGACTCGCTTCTTCTTCTCCGTTGCCTTCTTCGGTGCCCGTATTGTCGATAAATTCATAATGATTCCATGTTTCAGAGTTTCAAGGTCTCAGAGTTTCAAGAAAAACCAAGTGCTGCGGGTTCTCACTTTAAAACCTAGCAACCTTGAACTTCTGAAACCTTTCTTCCTGCTACCCCACGACCTCGACCAGATGCGGAATCTTTTTCACCATGCCGCGAATCGCCGCCGTGTCCGGCCGCTCAATCACCTGGTTCAGCCGTGTGAAGCCCAGTCCTTTGATAACTTTTCTTTGCTTTACGGGAGTGCAGATCATGGACCGCACCCACTTCAACTGGATCTTGCCGCTCGGCGTCGATTTCGATGTCTTGGTTGTCATTTACAATTCCTCGACCGACTTGCCGCGTAGTTCCGCGACATGTTCCCGGCTCTTGAGTTTCTTCAGCGCCTCGAAAGTTGCCTTGATCACGTTGTGCGGATTGTTGGTACCAATCGACTTGGTCAGCACGTTCTGAATACCCGCCGAGGTCATCACCGCCCGCACCGCTCCGCCCGCGATCACGCCCGTGCCTTCCGGCGCCGGCTTCAGCAGCACCATGCCCGAGCCGAAACGTCCGAGCACCGTGTGCGGCACCGAGGTTTGCGTCAGGTTGATCCGGATCAGGTTCTTCTTCGCCGATTCGATCCCCTTGCGGATGGCCTGCGGAACTTCCTTCGCCTTGCCCGATCCGAAACCAACCACCGCTGCCGAAGGATCGCCGACGACTACGAGCGCCGCAAACGACATGTTCTTGCCGCCCTTCACTACCTTCGTCACCCGGTTAATCGAGACCACCTGGTCTTTCAACTGGAACGAACCCGCATCGAGTTTTTTCGTTACTCTAGCCATTCTGAAATCTCATTTCCATTTTGTAATTTTGTAATCGGGTAATTTTGTAACTTGAAAAGCACCCAGGATTCTTCAAATTACAAAATTACCCAATTGCCAAATTACCAAATCTAAAACTGCAATCCCGCCTCGCGCGCCGCATCGGCCACGGCTTTGACCCGGCCGTGGTAAATGTAGCCGCCACGATCGAAGACCACCTTGGTAAAGCCCTTCTGCTTGGCCAGTTCGGCAATCTTCTTTCCCACCATCTTGGCCGAGGCCACGTTGCCGCCGGTGACGCGCACGCCCTTGCGGTCGTCCGCCGTCGATGCCGCCGCCAGCGTGACACCCTTCAGATCGTCAATCAGCTGGACATAGATATGGTTCAGCGACCGGTACACATTCAGCCGCGGACGCTCCGGCGTGCCGATTACTTTTTTTCGGATGCGATCGTGCACCCGCTGCCGCGTCTGATTCTTTGAAGCGATTCTAAGCATCTTGAAACCCTCGTCGTTCGCTGTTCGCTACTCGTCGTTCGCAAACCGCTCAATCTTGCGAGCGGCGAACGACGAACAGTGGTTACTTCGCGCCGGTCTTTCCAACCTTCTTCTTCAAACGCTCACCCGCATACCGCACGCCCTTGTTCTTGTACGGATCGGGCGGACGTAGCGACCGCATCTCGGCTGCCACCTGCCCGACTTTCTGCCGGTCGATGCCGTTCAGCGTCAGCTTGGTCAGCTTCGCATCCACCGCGCAATCGACGCCAGTCGGCAGCGGGTATTCAATCGGGTGCGAATAGCCCAGACTGAACACCACCGTCCCCTTGCCCTTCATTTCGGCGCGGTAGCCGATGCCGACGATTTCCAGGTCCCTCGTCCAGCCCTTGGTCACGCCCTCAACGGCGTTATTGACCAGCGCGCGCGCCAGTCCGTGCACCGCCGCATGCGCGTCGTCGGGGCGGATCGCCACCAGGTTGCCGTCCTTCTGCTCCATCGTGATGCCGGACGGAAGAGATGTATCCAGCTTGCCTTTCGGCCCCTGGACCATCACCGTGTTGCCTTCAATCTTGACCGTCACGCCCTTCGGGATCGCGATCGGTTTTTTTCCAATTCGTGACATAAGATCAGCTCTTAGCCTTTGGCTTTTAGCTCTTGGCTTTCTTGGCTGCTGCGTCCTGCTTTAGCGAAAGGCTAAAAGCTAGGAGCCAACAGCCTCTTTCTCTACCAGATTTCGCAAAGCAATTCGCCGCCCAGGCCCTCGCGACGCGCCTGACGTCCCGTCATCACGCCCTTCGGCGTGGTCAGGATATTGATTCCCATCCCGCCGAGTACCCGCGGAATCTCGGTGCGGCGCACATACACGCGGCAGCCCGGACGCGATACGCGCGCCAGATTCGTGATCACCGCCTCGTTGTTGTTGCCGTACTTCAGATACACGCGCAGGACCTTGTGGCCCTCTTCTTCCGCCGGCTTGAAGTTCGCGATATAGCCCTCTTCTTTCAGGATGCGGGCAATCTCCGTCTTCAGCTTGGAGGCTGGTATATCGACTTTTTGGTGCCGCGCGCGGATCGAATTGCGGATGCGCGCCAGCATGTCTGCGACCGGATCGGTCAACCTCATCGTTTGCTTCTCCTCGAGCCACCCGTTCGCTCCGCCTTCAGCGGAGAACCTGCGGCAGCTTGCTTACTTCCGTCGTTCGCTATTCGCCGTTCGTCGTCGCCGGCCCTTGCAAACAGCGACCGACGAATAGCGAACAGCGGCTTTTCTACCAGGACGACTTCGAAACTCCGGGGATTTCGCCCCGCAGCGCCAACTGCCGGAAACACAGACGGCACACGCCAAACTTCCGCAGAAAAGCCCGCGGACGTCCGCAAATCTTGCACCGGTTATGCTTCCGCGTCGAGAACTTCGGCTTCTTTACGTTTTGCGGCTTTACCTTGCTCTCCGCGCCGTCCTTCACTCGTTTTGCTGTAGTGGCCAAATTCGCTCCTAAACTCCGCTGTCAGCTCTTAGCCGTCAGCTCTCAGTCAAACCCAAAATCGATCACGCCCTAAACGGCATTCCGAGATGCTTCAACAGCGACCGCGCCTGATCGTCGGACCGCGCCGTCGTCACAATGGTCACGTTCATGCCTTTCAGCTTGTCGACCTTGGCGTAATCGATCTCCGGAAAAATCAGCTGATCATGCAATCCCAGCGTGTAATTGCCACGCCCGTCAAACGACTTGGTCGAGACGCCGCGAAAATCGCGCACGCGCGGCAGCACAATCGTCACCAGGCGGTCGAGAAATTCGTACATGCGGTCGCCGCGCAGCGTGACCATCGCCCCAATCGGCATGCCCTCGCGCACCTTGAACGCCGCAATTGATTTCTTCGCCCGGGTGATCACCGGCTTCTGTCCCGTAATCTGTCCCAGCTCGTTGACCGCCGGATCGATCAGCTTTGCGTTCTGGGTGGCTTCGCCCACGCCCATGTTCACGACGATCTTGTTCAGCCGAGGCACAGCCATCGGATTCTTAAGGTCGAGCTCCTTCATCAAGGCCACGGCCACTTCCTTCTCAAAGCACGCCCGCAGCCGCGGCCGCTCTTTTGCCGCATGCCGGGGAGCCTCCGGACCAGCCTTTGCCTCAACCGGCGCATGACCCTTCTCGCCCTTAGCCGGCTTTGCCTTCTTCTGCTGCTGCTCGCCTTTTTTCTGCTCGTCTGCCATTGTCGTTGCTGCCTTCTCTCTCACGGTTTCGGATTGTCGAGCGTCCGCTCTTACGCTTCTAGCTCAACGTGTACCGGTTCGTAATCCTAAACTTTTCGCCACTGCCGTCCGCATCTTGCGCATCAACTGAAAGCCGATGGCTGAGAGTTGACGGCTATTTATCCAGCGTCGTACCGCACTTCTTGCAAACCCGCACCCATTTTTCGCCACGAAATTCGTGCCCGATCCGTACTGGTCCGCAGGTTGCGCAGATCAGGGCGACGTTGGACAACTGGATCGCACGCTCCTGCTCGGCAATTCCACCCTTGATGTTGCGCTGCGGGTTCGGACGCACGTGCTTCTTCACCGTCATCACGTGCTCCACCAGCACCTTGCCCTCATCGGGAAACACGCGCAGCACGCGCCCTTCTTTTCCCGAATCCTTGCCGGTCATCACCTTCACCGTGTCGTTCCGGCGGATATCGACGCGCTTATGTATCTTCGTAGTTGCAGTTCCCATAAGAATCCTTAATTCCTGCTTCGGTCTTTTTCCCGAGACCTAAGACCTGACACCTGAGATCTAGAGCACTTCCGGCGCCAGCGACACAATCTTCAAGAACTTCTTCTCGCGCAGTTCACGGGCCACCGGGCCGAAAACGCGCGTGCCCACGGGCTCGCCGGTTTCGTTGATCAGCACGGCCGCATTTTGATCGAAGCGGATGTAGGTCCCGTCGCGCCGGCGATGTTCTTTCCGCGTCCGCACGATGACCGCCTTCACTACTTTTCCCTTTTGCACCTGACCGTCGGGGGCAGCCTCTTTCACGCTTGCCGTGATCACGTCGCCGATCCCCGCATGCAGACCGGTCGAACCGCCAAGGGGCATGATCATCTGCAGCTTGCGAGCGCCGGAGTTGTCGGCAACTTCGATCATCGATCGCATCATTAGGGCCATAATCGGTCTCCTCTTCTCCGCCGTTTAGTTCTTAGTGGCAACGCCGGTCGCGGCGTCGATGTCGACTTCCGGCACCAGCGCCGTCTTGCGCACAATCTCTTTCAGCGTCCAGCGCTTCAGCTTCGACAGCGGGCGCGACTCCTCGATCTTCACCACGTCGCCGGGATGAGTCTCGTTCTTCTCGTCGTGCGCATAGAACTTCTTCCGGATTGAAATCACCCGCTTGTACATGGGATGCGCCTTCTTGCGCGTCACCTCGACCACGATCGTCTTCTGCATCTTGTTCGAGACGACCGTGCCGATCAGAACTTTGCGGTGCGATTGTTTCTCGGCCGGGCTTGTGATTTCCGCCATTATTTTTTCTCCGTCTTGGTCTGCGTCTTATGCACGGCCAGTTCCTGCTCGCGCAGCACGGTCTGGACGCGCGCAATATCCCGGCGCAGCCCGCGAATTTTCTTCAGGCTCTCGGTCTGTCCCATATTCATCTGGAACTTCAGCTTGAAGAGTTGATCCGCCAAGTCCCGCTCTTGGTGCTTGAGCTCGACGTCGGTTAAGTTACGAATCTTTTCTGCCTTCATAAAATCAGGTCTCAGTTCTCTGCAATTTCTACAGCACTTCGCGCTTAACGAACGTTGTCCGCAGCGGAAGCTTGTGCGACGCCAGCCGCATGGCCTCTTTCGCGTCCGTGATGCTCACGCCTTCCATCTCAAACAGAATCTTTCCCGGACGTACCACCGCGACCCAGTGATCGGGCGCGCCTTTGCCTTTACCCATACGGGTTTCGGCCGGCTTCTTGGTGACCGGCTTATCGGGAAACAGCCGGATCCAGATCTTGCCGCCGCGCTTGATGAAACGTGTCATGGCCACGCGGCTCGCTTCGATCTGCCGGTCGGTGATCCAGCCCGGCTCCAGCACCTTCAGCCCAAACTGACCGAAAGCCAGCGTGCTCCCGCGCCAAGCCTTGCCTGTCATGCGTCCGCGCTGCTGCTTGCGGTACTTAACTTTCTTTGGCATCAACATAAAATCAGTTCTCAGTTCTCAGCGGTCAGTTCTCAGGAAAACCTTCCTGTTAGTTGCTCCCAACCTCGGCAATCTGACTTCTGACCTCTGAATCAAACTTCTTCAATCTGACTTCTTAATTTTCAATTTCTAAAACGCTCCCGTCGTGCTAACTTCGCGCGCCGGCGTTGCTTCCCGCTTCTTGGCTGGCAGGATTTCGCCTTTGTAGACCCAGCACTTCACGCCAATCACGCCATACGTCGTGCGCGCTTCGGTGAATCCGTAATCGATATCGGCGCGCAACGTATGCAGCGGCAACCGGCCCTGCAAATACCACTCCGAACGAGCGATTTCGTTGCCGTTCAGGCGTCCGCTCACCCGGACCTTAATGCCCTTGCAGCCGAAACGCAGCGCCGAATCCACCGACTTGCGCATCGCCCGGCGGAAGCCAACACGCTTCTCCAGTTGCAGCGCGATCGACTCGGAAACCAGTTGCGCATCGAGCTCCGGCTTGTGCACTTCCTGGATGTCGACATGCACCTCGCGGGACGTGCGCTTCTGCAGGTCCTGCTTGAGCTTGTCGATTTCCGCGCCCTTGCGTCCGATGATGATGCCGGGACGCGCCGTCTTGATGATGATGCGCAGCTTGTTGCCCGGACGCTCGATTTCGACCGAACTCACGCCGGCCGACTTCAGCTTTTCCTTCAGCTCGGCCTTGAGCTTCACGTCTTCAAGCAGCAGCTTGTCATAGTCTTTTTCGACAAACCAGCGCGACTTCCACGGCTTGGTGTAGCCGAGGCGGAATCCGTAAGGATGAACCTTCTGTCCCATCGTTGCTCCTAAACTATCCAGCCAGGTTTCAAGGTTTCAGAGTTGCAAGGTTTCAAAGTTAACCCTCAACAACCCTCGCATGTCCTTGAAACTCTGAAACTTTGAAACTTTGAAACCTCTCCTGCACTATTTCTTCGCAGTCGCCTTCTTGCCAACTGCCTTCTTCTTTGCTGGCGCCTTCGCCTTGGCTTTCGCTTTCGGCTTTGCGGGAGCGGCTTTCACTACAGTCTCGCCGGCCGCCGACGTTCCTTCCGGAGCGCCGTTCTTGTTTTTCTCCGCCAGCACGATTTCCAGATGCGCAATACGCCGCACGTAATGGTAGGCGCGGCCCATGGGTGCCGGACGAATGCGCTTCATGCGCGGTCCATCTCCCGCCACCGCCGACTTCACGTACAGGTTATCGAGATCGACATCCAGACCCTTTTCGGTGCTCAGAAAATTCGCGTTGTCGATCGCCGACTGCAACAGCTTCCCTACCGTCGCCGCCACGCGCTTCTTGGTGAAGGCCAGCGTGTTGCGCGCTTCTTCCACGCGCCGTCCCTTGATCAGGTCCAGCACCAGCCGCGCCTTCTGCGGCGATACGCGCATGTATTTTGCTTTCGCTCGAAATTCCATTTCTCGTCTCTCAGCTTCTAGCCTCTAGCTTCCAGCCCCTAGCCAGGAGCCAGCCGCCAGTAGCTGCCTCTTACGCCTTCGGCGCCGCCGGCGCTATGGCCCCAGGTCCGCCGGGAATGCCTGCCGGTTTTGCCGCGGTTTCCGTCGCCGCCTTCATGGAGTGCCCCTTGAACTGGCGGGTAAAGCTGAATTCGCCCAGCTTGTGTCCCACCATGTTCTCGGTCACATACACCGGAATGAACTTCCTTCCGTTGTGCACGGCAATCGTGTGTCCCACCATCTCCGGAATAATCGTGGAGCGCCGCGACCAGGTCCGCAGCACCTTCTTCTCGTTGCGCGCATTCATGGCTTCGACTTTCGTCGCCAGGTGCGCATCCACGAACGGTCCTTTTTTTGTTGAACGTGCCATAAGTCAGTTCTCAGTTCTCAGCTCTCGGTTCTCTGTAGATCCAAACCCAGGCTGTTTTTTCCTCAAAACTCTGAAACCTCAAAACCTGCCCTTAACTCTTTTTCCTGCGGTTCACGATAAACGCATCGGTCCGCTTATTGTTTCGCGTCTTGTAGCCGCGTGTCGGCTGGCCCCACGGGGTCACCGGATGGCGTCCGCCGGAAGTCTTACCTTCGCCTCCGCCGTGCGGATGGTCGACCGGGTTCATCGAAACGCCACGGTTATGCGGACGCTTCCCTACCCAGCGCGTACGTCCCGCCTTGCCCCAGGTGACATTTTCGTGGTCCGTGTTGCCGACCTGCCCGATGGTCGCCAAACAATCGAGCGCCACCTTGCGAGTCTCGCCCGACGGCAGCTTCACCAGTCCGTAGTCGCCTTCTTTCGCCACCAGTTGCGCCGAACCGCCTGCCGAGCGCACCATTTGCGCGCCTTTGCCGGGCTTCAATTCCACGTTGTGGATCGTCGTGCCAGGCGGAATGTTTCGCAGCGGCAGCGCGTTGCCCACCAGAATATCCGCCTCCGGACCGCTCACAATCTTCTGCCCAACCTTCAACCCGTCGGGCTGCACGATGTAGCGCTTCTCGCCATCGGCGTAGCTCAGCAGGGCGATGCGCGCCGAGCGCCCGGGATCGTATTCGATCGTGACCACCGTCGCCGGAATGCCGTGCTTGTCGCGCTTGAAATCGATCGTGCGCAGCTTGCGCTTGTTGCCGCCGCCGCGAAAGCGCATGGTCGTGTCGCCGGAATTGCGCCGTCCACCCGTGCGGATCTTGCCCTCCACCAGCGGCTTGTGCGGCTTCGACGAAGTAATGTCGTCGGTCACCAGCGTCGTGCGATAGCGCAACGTCTGCGTTGTCGGTCTGTAAGTTTTGATTGCCATGTTTCAGCTCACTGCCTTTAGTCGTTCGTCGTTGGTCGTTCGTCGTTCGCTTTCCCCGTTACCCTGGAGCGCCGTTGCCAACGACCAACGACGAGCGACTCCCGACTGCATTACAGATTTTGCGCGTACTCCGGCATCTTCTCGCCGCTCTTCAAACGCACGTACGCCTTCTTCCAATCCGGACGGTAGCCGGTAAACTTGCCCCGCCGCCGCTCTTTTCCCGGATAATTCGCGGTGCGCACCGACGCCACTTTCACCTTGAAAATCGACTGCACCGCTTCCTTGATCTCGGTCTTGGTCGCCTTCGGCGCTACCTGGAATACCAGCGTATTCTGTGTCTCTTTAATCCCGAGACCTTTTTCCGTGATCACCGGCTTCTGAATAATCTGATACGCGGATTTCATCAGGCCACCTCCGGCTGCGCCTTGGTCTTCGTTTTACGAAGGCGCCGCCCTGGCTTCTTTTCGTCTTCCGCCGGCTCCGTTTCGTGCGAACGCCGGGAAGTCGATTTCTTCAGCGCATCCTGCAGTTTCTCGAGCGCCGGCTGCGCAAAAACGACATGCGTGTAGCGCATCAGGTGATAAGGATGCACTTCATTCGCCTTAACCAGTTCCAGTCCGTCGATGTTGCGCGAACTGAGCTCCAGGTTCTTGTTTTCCGCCACCGAAATATCAACCAGCAGCGTCGTGCCCTCGATCTTCAGCTTGTCGAGCGCTTCGCGAAACGGCTTCGTCTTCGGTTCTTTCAGGTCGAATGCCTTGACCACAACCAGCTTGCCGTCGGCAAACTTCGAGGCCAGCGCCGAGCGCAGCGCGCCCAGCAGTTTTTTCTTGGGAAAGGCGTAGTCGTAGGAGCGCGGCTGCGGGCCATGCACCGTGCCGCCGTGCCGCCAGAGCGGCGAACGAACCGAGCCGATACGCGCCCGCCCCGTGCCCTTCTGTTTCCACAGCTTCTTGCCCGATCCGGAAACCCGCCAGCGGTTCTTGGTGGCATGCGTACCCGCACGCGCCGCGGCACGATAGTGCGTGACCGCCTCCCAGAGCAAGTCTTCGTTGACCGCGCCGAAAACTTCCTCGGCCAGTTCCAGAGTCCCAGCCTTGGCTCCGCTCAGATTGTAAACATCAATAGTTGCCATATTCTTTCTCGTGTGGCGCGGGCACGCTCGCCCGCAGCCTTTGATCTTACTTAGCTACCCTTTTTTCGCTGCGCGCTTGGCCGCCTTCAACGGATCGACCGTCGCCGAACCGGCAAATCCACGGCGCTCTCGCGGCGGCTTCTTCGCCTTGTTGATCTGAATGTAGCCACCGTTCGCACCCGGAACGCTGCCTTCGACCACCAGCAGATTCTCGTCCTTATCCACACCTAAAATCCGCAAGTTGCGCGTCGTAATCCGGGCATTGCCCATGTGGCCCGACATCCGCATTCCCTTGAACACGCGCGACGGAAATGCCGAAGAGCCAATCGACCCGGTGATCTGAAACATCGAGCCGTGCGACTTCGCGCCGCCGGCAAAGTGATGCCGTTTCACCACGCCCTGAAACCCGTGGCCCTTGCTCGTTCCAATAATGTCGACAAAGCGCTCGCCTTCGAAAATATCGACCAGCACCCGGTCCCCAACCTTGATCACGCCCTCGGTCGTCTCCCCCGGAGCGTCGACTTCGACGTTCACTTCGCGCACGAATTTCACCGGTGGCAGGTTGTGCTTGGCAAAGTGTCCGCGCATCGCCTTGGTCAGCTTCTTTTCTTTCACGAACTCGACCAGGCCGATCTGCGCCGACTCGTAACCATCCTTGGTCTGGGTCTTATGCTGCGTGATCACGCACGGACCCGCCTGCAACACCGTTGCCGGCCGCACATCGCCCTTCGAATCGAAGAGTTGCGTCATACCGACTTTCTTGCCCAGAATTCCTACGACTCTTGCCATTTCCTTCTCCATTCCCAGCTTGGCTCGCGGCTATTGGCTGGGTGCCTTCGGGACTGAGCCCTTGGCAATTTGCCGCCTGGCACTTTTCAGTATCAAAAGTCTCCAGACGCTACCGGTTATGAACAAAATCAGTGCAGCTAAACCCAAACTTCGCAATTCGCGGGGAGCGTAGTTCCCCAACATCCATACGAAATACAACAAGAAGAATGCCACCAAGCAAAGAACTCCAGGCCAATCCGCCCGTTCCTGATACCCACACTTTGGGCATATCTGCATGGCCTTTTCCTCTTCTGCGAGCAGCTACTTATGTTCCTTCCCGAACGCCTTAATCTCCACATCAACGCCCGCCGGCAGATCGAGCTTCATCAGCGCATCGACCGTCTGCTGCGTCGGCTCCAAAATATCGAGCAGACGCTTGTGGGTGCGGATTTCAAACTGCTCCCGCGACTTCTTGTCCACGTGCGGAGAACGCAGCACGCAGTATTTGTTCTTCATCGTGGGCAGCGGAATCGGACCCGCAATCTGCGCGCCCGTGCGTTTGGCCGTCTCCACGATCTCGCCCGTTGACTGATCCAGAATGCGGTAGTCGTAGGCTTTCAGCCGGATACGAATTCTCTCTTTTCCAGTCACTGTTTTTCTCTCTTCCACCCCTCCCGGCTAAATCCGAGAGGAAAGATCTGGCGGCAAGCTGCGAGCCGCGAATTAAATGCCGCTACGTAATAATCTCGGCGATCGTGCCTGCTCCCACCGTGTGGCCGCCTTCGCGGATTGCGAACCGCAATCCCTTTTCCATCGCCACCGGCGTGATCAGCTCGATCACCAGGCTCACGTTGTCTCCCGGCATCACCATCTCCGTACCCGCCGGCAACTCCGCAATCCCCGTCACGTCCGTCGTTCGCAAATAAAACTGCGGTCGATATCCCTTGAAGAACGGCGTATGCCGCCCGCCTTCTTCCTTCGTCAAAATGTATACTTCCGCCTTGAACTTCGTGTGCGGAGTGATCGATCCCGGCTTCGCCAGCACCATCCCGCGCTCCACATCTTCTTTCGCAATGCCGCGCAGCAGCAGACCAGCATTGTCGCCAGCCATGCCTTCGTCCAGCTGCTTCTTGAACATTTCGACGCCCGTCACCACCGTCTTGCGCGTCTCGCGGAACCCGACAATCTCCGCTTCCTCGCCCACCTTCACCTTGCCGCGCTCGATTCTGCCCGTCACCACCGTGCCGCGCCCCTGAATCGAAAAAATATCTTCGATCGGCATCAGGAACGGCTTATCCAACTCGCGCGCCGGCTGTGGCACACTCTTGTCCACCGCCTCCATCAAAGCGTCAATCTGCTTCTCCCACTTCTCTTCGCCATTCAGCGCACCCAGCGCCGACAAACGAATCACCGGCACGTCGTCGCCCGGAAACTGATAGCTCTTCAGCAACTCGCGCACTTCCAGCTCGACCAGATCCAGCAACTCGGGATCATCCACTGCATCGCACTTGTTCAGCGCCACCACGATGTACGGCACACCCACCTGCCGAGCCAGTAGCACGTGCTCGCGCGTCTGCGGCATCGGACCATCCGTCGCCGCCACCACCAGAATCGCGCCATCCATCTGCGCCGCGCCTGTGATCATGTTCTTGATGTAATCCGCGTGCCCCGGACAATCCACGTGCGCGTAGTGCCGGTTCGGCGTCTCGTACTCCACGTGCGCCGTCGCAATCGTGATGCCGCGCGCCTTTTCTTCCGGAGCGTTGTCGATCGAATCGAACGACCGGAACACGATGTTCGGGTTGTGCTTCTGCAACACCTTCGTGATCGCCGCCGTCAACGTCGTCTTCCCATGGTCAATGTGACCAATCGTCCCTACGTTGCAGTGCGGCTTCGTCCGTTCAAATTTTTGCTTCGCCATTTTGTATGTGACCTCTTACATTCAAATCAAGAAAATAGCTGCGAATACCGACCGGCTAGATCGGGACGCGCTTCTTTGAGGCGACAAACACAGTCCGCCAAATATCTCGTAAGTTCCCTGCAAGCTTCATTGTTGCCTAAAACGGGTGCAAAACCTTGATGCGAGGGGAACACGCCAGACCCTGTAAATGACCCGCTGGTCGTCGACTGGCACTGGTCAATCACGCCAACGACCTCCATAAGATTGTTAAGCTTCACAGGCATGACGGGCGGATGCATAAGCTTATCCAAGAATTCCTCGACGTTCTTGTTGTCAGGACCCAACAAGCCACCGATGACGCCCTTCAAGCGTTCTACCTCACCCTTCGTTGTGTCATTCGCTAATGTACTCATCTGAACTTCCTTTACTCGGTGTCACCTAGGCGCCGCTTTCCCCTGCGTCTTGGCAATAATCTCTTCCGCCACATGACGCGGGGCTTCTTCATACCGCGCAAAATGCATCGAGTACTCGGCTCGACCTTGGGTCGACGACCGCATATGCGTCGCGTAGCCGAACATCTCGGCCAGCGGAACGATGGCCTTGATCACCTGCGAACCGGCGCGATGCTCCATGCCTTCGATGCGTCCGCGACGCGAACTAAGGTCGCCCATAATCGTTCCGGCGTAATCTTCCGGCGTAACTACTTCGACCGCCATGACTGGCTCTAAAATCACCGGACTCGCCTTGCGTGCCGCCTCTTTGAATGCCATCGAGCCGGCAATCTTGAACGCCATTTCGTTCGAATCGACATCGTGGTAGCTGCCGTCGTAGAGCGTTGCCTTGATGTCAACCATCGGATAGCCAGCCAGAACGCCGCCTTCCATGGCTTCCTGCATGCCCTGATCGATCGGCTTGATGTATTCCTTCGGCACCGTGCCGCCCACGATTTCGTTGATGAATTCGTAGCCCTTGCCCGGCTCGTTCGGGTCGAGATAAATCTTGGCGTGCCCGTATTGCCCGCGGCCGCCAGTCTGCCGGATGTACTTGCCTTCGGCTTCCGCATGCTTGCGAATGGTCTCGCGATACGCCACCTGCGGCTTGCCGACGTTGGCTTCGACCTTGTACTCGCGCATCATGCGGTCGACGATGATTTCGAGATGCAACTCGCCCATGCCGCTGATAATCGTCTGTCCGCTGTCCGGATCGGTGTGAACCTTAAAGGTCGGATCTTCCTGCGCCAGTCGGGCCAGCGCCATGCCCATCTTTTCCTGATCGGCCTTGGTCTTCGGCTCCACGGCAACGGAAATTACCGGCACCGCAAACGTGATCGACTCCAGCGTAATCGGATGCTTCTCCTCGCAAATCGTGTCGCCAGTACTGACATTGCGCAGACCCACTACGGCGCAGATGTCACCAGCAAGAATTTCCTGGATGTCTTCGCGCTTATTGGCGTGCATCTTAAGCAGGCGCCCAATGCGCTCATGTTTCTGCGTGCGCGAGTTCATTACCGACTCGCCCGACTTCAACTGTCCCGAATACACGCGGATAAATGTCAGCTGGCCGACAAACGGATCGGCCATGATCTTGAACGCCAGCGCCGAGAAAGGATCCTTGTCGTCGGCTTTGCGCGTGATCGTCTTCCCATTGTCGGGATCAAGGCCATGCGTCTCTTTCGTGTCAAGAGGGGAGGGCAGATAATCGACTACGGCATCGAGCAGCGGCTGCACGCCTTTATTCTTGAACGCCGTTCCCACTACCACCGGAAACAGTTTCAGCGCGATGGTCGATTTGCGCAGCGAAGCTTTGAGTTCGTCCGCCGAAATCGCTTCGCCTTCCAGAAACTTGTGCAGAATGTCGTCGTCGTTTTCGGCTACAGTCTCAACCAGCTGGGTATGGAACGCTTCCGCTTTTTTCTTCAGATCGGCGGGAATCTCGGCCGTCTCATACTCCGCGCCCATGGTCTCATCGTTCCAGATGATGGCCTTCATCTCGATCAAATCGACAACGCCCTTGAACTTGTCTTCCTGTCCAATGGGGATTTGAATCGCGACCGGCTTCGCGCTGAGGCGCTTGCGGAGCGTATCAACGGCATGCTCGAAATCGGCGCCCATCTTGTCGATCTTATTGATGAAACAAATTCGCGGAACGCCGTACTTGTCGGCTTGCCGCCAGACTTTTTCCGACTGCGGCTGCACCCCATGCACCGCATCAAACACGGCAACAGCGCCGTCAAGCACGCGCAACGAGCGCTCCACCTCGGCGGTAAAGTCGACGTGGCCGGGCGTATCGATAATATTGATGCGGATGTCGCGCCAGGTGCAGGTCGTCGCGGCGGAAGTGATCGTGATGCCGCGCTCCTGCTCCTGCTCCATCCAGTCCATAATGGCCGTGCCTTCGTGGACCTCGCCGATACGGTGCGTCTTTCCCGTATAAAACAGGATGCGCTCCGTCGTCGTGGTCTTCCCGGCATCGATGTGGGCCATGATGCCGATGTTCCTGCAACGTTCTAATGGGACTGTTCTAGGCACGACTCTTAACTCTTTCCAGGGCTCCGAAAATTAGCTTCTCGCTGCCGGCTCTTCGCTAGCAGTATCTCTACCATCGGTAATGCGCGAACGCCTTGTTCGCTTCCGCCATACGATGCACGTCTTCTTTCTTCTTGATGGCGGCGCCTTTGCCGTTCGAGGCATCGAGCAATTCGTTGGTCAACTTCTCGATCATTCCTTTTTCGCCGCGGCCGCGAGCATAGCTCACGATCCAGCGAATCGCCAGCGATGTTCTGCGGTCGGGGCTGACTTCAATCGGCACCTGATAGTTCGCGCCGCCCACCCGCCGCGTCTTCACTTCCAGCAGCGGCTTGGCGTTCTCAACCGCCTTCGTGAACAACTTCAGCGCCTCGTCGCCGCCCTTTTCCTTCAACTTCTCGAGCGACTTATAAAAAATGCCCTCGGCAGTCGACTTCTTACCCTGCCACATCATCGAGTTGATGAACTTGGTCACCAGGTCCGATCCATAGACCGGATCGGCCTCGACCGTCCGTTTTCCGATATGTCCTTTTCTAGGCATGCTTCTTAGCTCTCAGCTTTAATTTCGCAGCGCTTCACTGGCCACCGGCCACTGACCGCTGGCAACCGTCGTTAAGCTTTCTTCGCGCGCTTGGTGCCATACTTCGACCGGCCCTGATTGCGCCCGGCAACGCCAGTCGCGTCGAGCGTTCCGCGCACCACGTGATAGCGCACACCCGGCAGATCCTTCACGCGGCCCCCGCGGATCAGCACAATCGAGTGCTCCTGCAGGTTATGGCCAACGCCCGGAATATACGTCGTCACTTCGATTCCATTCGTCAGGCGAACGCGCGCCACTTTACGCAGCGCCGAGTTTGGCTTTTTCGGCGTCTGGGTATACACACGCGTGCACACCCCGCGCTTCTGCGGACACGACTGCAGCGCCGGACTGGCCGTCTTGTACATGGTCCGCTCGCGACCGAATTTCACCAACTGATTAAACGTAGGCACTCTCGCCACTCCCAGACGCGGCACGCCGCATCTCAACCGCACATTTAGTGCAACCGCACATTTCCCCGGACACGAGGCTTCCCCGCTTCCGGTCTGGCACGGGCTGTCGCGCCCAGCCATACTCTCCCCGCGCAGCACTACCCTTTCATGCGTGCCGGTGAGAATTCGTTCAATTTCCCGCTCAGACTAATTCGCCGACGACGGTGACGCCACGCCTCACCTGATACCCCGGTTCGGAGGCGCTCCGTTTCGTCTGCTCTCCCCTGCATAGCCTCGCGTGACTCCCGGACTTTTACTTCAGTCCCGGGCGCGAAGGTTTTCGCAGGACGTTTCAGCGAGGGCGTTCCCGGTCCCATTTTCTACCGGGTACGTATTTCTTCACAGCTCAGCCAACAATTTCCCGGTGCCTGTCGCCAGCGCAGGTCGCGCATCCAACAGGACTGCCGTACACAGGCAAGCCAGACTTAACTCGCGGAACTGTTTGATAATAACAACTACCCTGCACATCGTCAACCATTCTTAAGAGCATTTTGGAGGCCGCCACAAAAAGCCCGCCCTCACAGGGCGGGCCTCGTAGCCAAAACCAGCCGCTCTAGCTAGCCGCCGTTACTGCATACCGTAAGACTGAAGGGATTATCAAGGAACGTCATCGCGCCGCCATCCACCGATGTTGTCTTCGGCGCTCCGAAGTACTCCAGATACACCAAGTCCTGCAGGTGGTAAGTAAATCCCCCCAGCGTGTACGGGAAATCGCCGTATCCCGCATCGACTTCTTCTGGGTCTCCCACCTCCAGAATCTGGCTCCCATTGCCAAGTTCCCCGCACAGGGCGGGCACATCGGTATTGTTTGTCATCGGATCATCCAGCCACTCGCCCGCTTCATGCGACAACGCCGCCACGTCCTGCGCGAACGCTCCCGGCGTCCCGATGTAGCTGAACTGCGCGTACGCCTGGGTGCCGTTGAAATTGTGATAGCCGCCGATGCAGCAGCCGCCGCCCTCCGTCAGGTATACATCGTAGGTAATTAAGATCGGCAGCGAGTTCGCCGGAATCTTTAGCTTGGTCAGGATCGCCCCTACCTTCGAGTCGAACCAGTTGATATCCGTAAGTCCCACCTTCACGCCAAACTCAGTCGCGACCTGACCATCCGCCGCTGGCACCGTGAACGTGTGCACCTTTTCCACCGTCGGCGCTCCCAGCAGCACGTGATAGCCTGGAGCCGACGAGACCGTTCCCCAGAAATTCCCGCGCTGAAAGGCGTCTTCGTACTGCGTCGTACCCAGATTCGTCCCCTCCGGCGTAACCCAATCCATGTTCTGGAAAATAGGTGACGCGACGGTGTTCTGTACTGCGGTTAGACCGTTGCTTTGCTTTGTCTCCGGAGTGAACGAAGTGGTCGTCGCCCCGGTCTTAT
>CAVZUP010000214.1:0-31083 GCA_963778255.1 uncultured Acidobacteriaceae bacterium | reverse complement strand
ATGGCTAACCTGGTTAAGATTACGTATTGCTATCCGACCTCGGTCATGTGGGCACCACCAGCGACAGTGCGTCGGGCTGCATCGTCATGCGGGCGGGCAAGCGTCCCAGCAGTTCGCCGTCGGCCTCGACGTAGACGCGGTCGTCACTATGGCTGGCAGCATGATCGCCGTCTTTCTCCGGCAACTTGCAGACAACCTCGGAGCAGCTGACCAGATCGATGCCTTCGATATCCCACTGGCGGCCGATCAGCCTTCCCGCCACGTATTGCAGATAGGCGTTGCGGCTGGCGGTGCGGCACATGACGGCACGCAACTCGTTGCAGTCGAGCGAAGCTCCGGGAACGAGTTCGCGCAAAACATTTCCGAAGAATTTGATTCTTACGGCGAGGAGTTCGGTGAGCGAGGCTTGCTGGCGGTGTCCGCTGCCGTTGGAAAATTCGACTTCGAAGCGGCGCATGTTGTACGTCGCCCACAACTGCCAGGCTTTGAGGTAGTAGGCGGCCATGCCCGAGCGGTTCTTGAGATGCGAGGTCAGTTTGTAGAA
This sequence comes from uncultured Acidobacteriaceae bacterium, assembly GCA_963778255.1. Taxonomy (GTDB): domain Bacteria; phylum Acidobacteriota; class Terriglobia; order Terriglobales; family Acidobacteriaceae; genus Acidiflorens. Next base: position 30,539 of record CAVZUP010000214.1, on the reverse strand, counting down.
AAGGTGAGCATCGACGCCAATGCCGGCGGCGACGGTGAAAAAGCGTGCGGTGGATTTGCCGGTGAAATCCTCGTACTCAACGCGGCCGAGAGCGACGCGGCGGACTTTGCTCTTGCCCTCGATCGCGACCTGGGCCGCGGCGCTGGGGCGCAGAGGGATTCCGAGGTCATGGGCCAAGGCATTGGCGGTGCCGAAGGGAAGAATGGCGAGCGCGACGGGCGTACCGGCGAGTCCCTGGATGACATCGTGAATCGTGCCATCGCCTCCGCAGGCAAAGACGGTGTCGCTGCCGGCGGCCACGGCGCAGTGAGCGTTGTCGGTCGCCTCCTGGCTGGAGCGGCAGATGGTGAGCTCGGTGCGAACCCCGGCCGACTGGATGACGCCAATGGCGTGATTCAGCTCCCGGTCGCGCTTGGGGCGGCCGGAGTTGGGATTAAACAGAATGGTGGCTTTACGCATGCGGTGGCTTGGGCTGGTTTAGTTTAACGTATGACCGCAGTGGTCGAGAACGTACTGGGGACGCCACGTCATTTCCACGCGTACCGGGATATCGTTCTTGACTGGCATGGTCAGCAGCGACGGCGGGTCGATTTTAAAATCGGAAAGTGTGGCCGGAATTGTCCCAGAGATGTGAGTCTCGCCGCCGTGCGTCTCCAGCTTGAAAGGAACTTGCGTGTACCGGGCGGTTTGGCCCGCAAACTGAATCTCCAGATCGACGTTAAGGGTCACGGATGTGGCGGACGATTCGGGCAGGCGGGTGCGCACGACGACCATGGGAAACTCCGCTCCACGGGTGACCTGCAACATATGGAGATCGCGGTTGCTGTCTCCGGAGTCGAACGACTTGACAGGTACCGCGATGAGGAAATCGCATTGTCCCGCGTGGCAAACGCCCTTCCCTTTCGCCGCCCGGCTAACGCCCTCCGTCTGGTGCAGCGGATGGGATACGTGGTAGGTGAGTGTGCCCTGTTGAAGGATCCATCGGTTGTCGGCGGCAGAGAGAGTCGGCACCGCTGCGAGCAAGAATGCAATCAACGTTTTCTTAATCATAAGTTGCATTTAGAACTTCACCGAAACCGACAGAAGAGCAGCCCCAAAAGCGCCAGCGGTTACGATGGCCACCGGGCCGTGCGCGGAGGCAATGCCGTGAACCTTTTCCCCTTTGCTCTTTTGATCGAATGCCATGATTCCCAGGATCGGCGTCATGATCATTCCGGGGCCATGAATCCAAGCCATAGCCTTGTGAAAGCGGATTGGGCCGCGGGTTTCGGTACCCGGCACTCTTGGCGCGCGGATTGCGTAGTACGCCGTAATTCCGTATAGGTCCCCGGTCAGTCCACCGAGGGCCGCGTGCAGGTCGCGCGAAGTTGAGCTGGTGTTCCTGCCGCCAGCGCCCATGGAGGCGATCACGGTGGCGATGAGAGGGCCGGCCGTGATTAAACCCATCCGTTGATGAATCTTGAGCATGTGCGTCCGCTTGTCTAGCAATGCCTGTTCTTTGGCATCTGCCTGAACTTGATCCGGACGGAAACCCAGGTCCTGAAGCGAAGGTTCTGTCTGGCTGCTGGAGGGGGCATTCGGCAGGTTGTCAGAGGGGTTTTGAGGCTGGGCCTGAGTAGTCGCCGATTGGCCGGTGTCCGAATTCTCGGCGGCAATGTTCGCATTGCGCACGACTGCCCCCGAAGGGCCGGTAACCGTGCCCGAGAGCGTGGCGTCAGCGGCCTGCGCCTGCAGAGGTGCAGGGATCAACAGAAGGAGCGTTAGGATTCCCACACCCAGGACTAGCTGCGCATCGCTTCTCACTTTCATGGTCTTCTTCTCCCGTAGCGCCGGTGGCTTGGTTTGCGAATATCTTACTCGGATGCTGCAACCGGCGCCGGAGATGTGTGGAGTTACGGCGTTAAACTTAAAGCATGGCGGAAATGGGACGGATGCTGGTGATCCTGGGCGTGATTCTGGTGGCAATCGGGGGCATCGTCATGCTGCTGGGGCGGACGGGGATTCCGCTGGGACGGTTACCGGGGGACATCGTGTATCGGGGAAAGAACACTATTTTCTATTTTCCCTTGGCTAGTTCCATTCTCATCAGCGTGGTGCTTTCGATTGTTCTCTTATTGATTGGGCGGATGCGGCGGTAGCCAGTTCTCACGGCGGTGAACCGCTGCACCGCTTAAACTCGACAGCGAATTCGCATAGACAACTATTTGGTTGACATATGTCAACTGTTCAATTTACACTCAGGGGATGATTGGCGGCTTTCGGCATAAAGGGCTGGAAGAGATCTACCGCACTGGCAAGGCACGCCGGATCGGCGTCGATCGTATCAGGAAGTGCGTGCGTATCCTGCAATTGCTGGAAGTGGCGGGGCGGCCGGAGGATATGAACATCGCCGGTTTCCGCTTCCACGGACTACAAGGCAATCCGAAACGCTGGTCAGTGCGGGTGAGCGGGAACTACCGCATCACTTTCGGCTGGTCGGGAGACTGTGCTTTGGATGTCGATTTTGAGGACTATCACTAAGGAGCAGGGGGGAATTATGGATCGCGGGAACGGACTGCCGCCGGTGCATCCCGGCGAGATTATCAGGGAAGATATCCTGCCGTCTGTGGGATTGTCGGTGACGGCCGCGGCCAAGGCCTTGGGCGTGTCGCGGCAGATGCTTCACGGCATACTGGCGGGGCGCAAACCTTTGTCGGCCGTCATGTGCCTGAAGGTGGCTCGCTTGTTTGGCGGCTCGCCGGATGTCTGGATGCGATTGCAAGCCGCCTACGATCTGAAAAAATCCGAGCAAAACAAGAAGGTCATGGCTCGCGTCGCCCGGATCGTGCCCGTCAAACTGGTCGAAGAAGTTCGGGCCTGATGGAAATGTCGGACCAACTCGGTTTCCAGTTTCGTCCTCCAGAGCGGCGCATTTGGACGGTGCGGGCTTTGGTCTCAGCGGTACGCTCGCACATTGAACGCGAGTATTCGGATTGCTGGGTGGAAGGCGAAATTTCCAATCTTCGCATTCCCGATTCCGGGCATTTGTATTTCACCTTGAAGGAAGAAGCGGCGCAGATTCGCGTGGTGATGTTCCGGTCTTCGGCGAAGCTGCTGCGGTTTCGTCCGGAGAATGGCTTGCAGGTTACGGTGCGCGGGCGCATCACCGTGTATGAAGATCGCGGCGAGCTACAAATCTCCGCCGAGTTTATGGAGCCTAAGGGCGCGGGCGCATTGCAGTTGGCGTTTGAACAGCTGAAAGCGCGATTGCAAGCAGAGGGATTGTTCGAGGCTTCGCGCAAGAAACCGATTCCGCCTTTGCCGCAGCGCATTGGCATTATCACGTCGCCGCAGGGAGCGGCCCTGCGCGACATTCTGAACATTCTGGCGAGACGCCATCATTCGGCGAATGTGCTGATCTATCCGGCGCAAGTGCAGGGAGACTCTGCGCCGGCCGAAGTGATGGCAGGACTGCGACACTTTCATTCGGACCAGCGTCGCTCGAATGCAGTCGAAGTCATCATCATTGCGCGCGGCGGTGGTTCGGCTGAGGACCTGGCTTGCTTTAACCATGAAGGCTTGGCGCGAGCGGTTGCGGATTCGCGGATTCCAGTGATTTCGGCGATTGGGCACGAGACCGATTTCACGATTGTCGATTTTGTCGCCGATCTGCGCGCGCCTACGCCTTCGGCGGCGGCGGAACTGGTGATCCGTTCGCGGCAGGAGATTGAAGCGCAGGCGGAGGAATTAGCGCGGCGGTTGGAGCGCGCGGTGCGGTACCGGTTGCTGATGGCGCGGCAGGAACTGACAGAACGCGCGCAGCACGGGGCGTTCGCCCGCATGATGGATGGCATCCACCGGCGGGCGCAGAAGCTGGATGAACAGCGCTTCCGGCTGGAAAAGGCGGAACGCCAACTTCTAGAGCGATGTCACCGGCGCGCGGAAAGCGTGGCTGCGGCGGTGCGGCACTATGACGCGCGGCGGCGTCTGGCGGCGGTGCGGCAGCAGTTGGAGGCTCAGGTGGCGAACCTGGCGTCCGCGGCGCACACTCGGCTGCTGGAAATCCGCGGAGTGCTGGACCGCCGGGCAGCGAGTCTGGAAGCGCTTTCGCCGGTGGCCATTCTGAATCGTGGATACGCTTTGGTGTTCGACGCGAAGGGTCAACTGGTGAAAGATGCGGCGCGACTCAAGGCTGGGGATGAGCTCTCGGCGCGGCTGGCTCGAGGACGAGTTCGTGCCCGCGTGACCAAGAGCGAGGACGGCGGAACGGAATCAGGCGGGCTGCATTAGGCGGGCTGCATTAGAATGAAGGCCAATTCAACTTTCGACATGAGGTTCGTGTGACGCCGTCGCTGGTGTGGTCGCACATTTCGGTTATTTCGACCATCGATGTTCTGCTGGTCGCGATCCTGATCTACCAGTTTCTCTCGCTGGTGCGGGGCACGCGCGCGGCGCCGATGCTGGTGGGCGTGGCTGCCATTGGCCTGGCTTTTTATTTTGCGCGGCTGGGAGAGCTGCGGACCCTGAACTGGCTGCTCAGCACGCTGGCGCCGTATGTGGTGTTCGCGATGATCGTCGTCTTCCAGTCGGAAATTCGGCACGCGCTCGCCAACCTAGGGAGCCGTATTTCGCTGATGCGCGCTTCGAGTTCGGTGGCCGACGTTTACGACGACATTGTTCTGGCGGCGAATCTTTTTTCGCAGAATCAGACGGGCGCGCTGATCGTGATTGAGCGCGAAATTGGGCTGCGTACCTACATTGAAAGCGGCGTCGCGCTCGATGCCAGGCTCTCTTACGACCTGCTGGCGACGATCTTTCGTCCCAGCGCTCCGCTGCATGACGGAGCGGTGATTGTGCAGCGCGACCGCATTGCGGCCGCCGCCTGTTTTTTGCCACTCTCGATGAACCCGGTGCTTTCCACCCAGATGGGAACGCGGCATCGCGCGGCCATCGGAATCACGGAAGAAACCGACGCGGTGGCGGTCATTGTTTCGGAAGAGACCGGTACGATCAGCCTGGCAGTGGGCGGAACGATTGAGCGCGAGTTGACGGTGGAGCGCCTGCGGGAGCGGTTAAGCGCTCTGTTGCGGCGCTACGCTCCCGCGCCCACGCTGCCGAATCCAGTGGAGGCGGGCTTTATCGAAGAGGAGCCGCCCAGTTCGCAACTCTCCCGCAAACACGATGCCGGAAGGGACGAGTGACAATGCCGGGCCTGATGCGACGAGTATTTCTGCAGAATTTCGGATTCAAGCTGGTATCTCTGCTGCTCGCCATCGGCCTGTGGCTGGCAGTCGCGCGTGATCCCGTCGCCGAAGTGGAAATGAAGGTTCCGATCGAATTCCAACATTTCCCCGACACTCTGGAGATCGATTCCGCCAACGTCACCGAGGTGCAAATCCGGGTGCGCGGGCCGGAGCGTCTGATTCACCGGCTGCAGCCTGCGGATGTGCGTGCGGAAATTGATTTGGCCAACGTTCGTCCGGGAGAACAGACCTTCGATTTGAACGGAGGCGAAGTGCACGTGCCGCAGGATCTGGAGGTGGTGCAGGTCAAACCCCCCCAGTTTCACGTTTCTTTCGATAGTCGGGAGACCCGCGTGGTCGAGGTTCGGCCGCGGGTGACGGGAAGTTTCGCCAGCGGCCTGTGGGTGGCGAAAGTGATCGCCGATCCGCCGAATGTGGTGATCACCGGACCGCACAACCGCGTGGAAGCGGTGGAGGCAGCTACCACCGATCCGGTGGACGCTAGTGGAGCCATGACGCGGGCCTCCTTTATGACGCAGGCCTATGTTCCCGATCCTCTGATCCAAGTTGTACACCCCACTCCGATTCGCGTGACGGTTATCATGGGAAGTTCGGGAAACGAAAAAAAATAAGACAGTCGTTGGTCGTCGGTCGATAGTCGTTCGCGAATTTTGAATGACCGACGAATACGAACGGCCAACGGCCAACGACCAACGACGGCTGATTAACGACTCCTTCATGACACAAACCAGACAACTCTTCGGGACCGACGGAATTCGCGGCGTGGCGGAAGAATTTCCGCTGACGCGCGACAGTGTGTATTGGATTGGCCGCGCCCTCGGGCACGATCTGATGCGCGTGAACGCGAAGGCGCGGGTGGTGATCGGGCAAGACACACGCGTCTCCAGCCGCTGGATTGCCGACCGGTTTCTGCAAGGGCTGGCGTCGGTGGGAGTGGAAGCGCGCAGCGCGGGCGTGATCACCACGCCGGGAGTCGCGTTCCTGGCGCGTTCGCAGGGCTTCGATGCCGGGGTGGTGATTTCGGCGTCGCACAATCCCTGGACCGATAACGGCATCAAGATTTTTTCCGGTGATGGCTACAAGCTGCCGGACGCGCGCGAACTGGCAATTGAAAAAGAAATTTTCGCACTGCTGCAGGCGGATGCGGTACCAGCGCCCGATTCCGCTGCAGAGATTGCGAGCCTTCCCGGCGATGAAGGCCTGCGCCGGGCTTATGTGCGCTGGCTTGCGGGCAGTGTTTCCACCGACTTGAGCCGGCTGCGCGTGGCCGTCGATTGCGCGAATGGTGCCGCGGCAGCGGAAGCTCCCGAGCTATTTCACGCGCTCGGAATCAGCGCGACTTTTCTGCACTCCGCGCCGGATGGAAAAAATATTAATGAGGGTTGCGGGGCGCTGCATCCGGAAACGGTGGCGCGCTTTGTTGCCGATGGTAATCGTCAGGAACGTTTCGATGTGGGCATTACGTTTGACGGTGATGCCGACCGCGCACTGTTTTGCGACGCCACTGGGCGGGTTGTCAACGGAGATGGAGTTCTGCTTGCAGCGGCGCGTGAAATGCAATCACGCGGCACGCTCGCCAATGCCACCGTGGTGGCGACGACCATGTCGAATATGGGATTGGAACTGGCTCTAAAGCGATCGGGCATTCAGATGCTGCGCGCCAACGTCGGCGACAAGTACGTGCTCGAAGAGATGCAGCGCGTGGGCGCTACGCTCGGCGGCGAGCAGTCGGGACACATCCTGTTTCGCGACGGCGACGCAACCACCGGCGATGGACTGCTGACGGCGCTTCGCGTACTGGAGATCATGGTTCGCACGGGTGATGTTCGGACCGGCGATGCGCGGACGGGCAAGCCCCTGGCCGATCTGGTGAGCGATCTGAAGGTGTTTCCGCAGACGATTCGGAATGTGCGGGTGCGGCAGAAAACTCCGTTTGCGCAAATTCCGACGGTGCAAGCGGCAATTGCTGCGGCTGAGCGGGAGCTCGACGGCAATGGCCGGGTGGTGGTGCGGTACTCTGGCACCGAAGCGCTGGCGCGGGTGATGATCGAAGCCGAGTCGAAGGACCAGATGGATCGGCTGGCGGAAGCGATCGTGGGGGCGATTCAGTCGGCTCTGGGCGTTTAGAGCACGCCGGAGCGGGGTCCGCAACGATTGGATTGGGCAGAGCCCAGCCTCCACCCAAGAAATTCACTCCTCTTTCCCTCCCAGAATACGTCCTTTTGTACGGCGTGGTTATCTTGTGCGCTGCGTCCTCCGAGTCGAGAATAAGAATCGGCTCACACTTACCCGACTTAGGGAAAATTCATGAGAATTCTTATTGTGGAAGATGATGCGGCACTGGCCAGCTTTATACGAAAGGGACTGGAAGCGGAGCATCATGCGGTCGATGTTGCCAGCGATGGAAACCAGGGCCGTGCGATGGCGATGGAGCTAAGCTACGATCTGGTGGTGCTGGACCTGAACCTGCCGGGGATGGACGGATTGTCGGTCCTGAAAAATTTGCGGCAGCGGAAGGCGAACTTGCCGGTGATGATTCTTACCGCTCGCAGCCGAGTTGAAGACCGCGTGCAGTGCCTGGATTCGGGCGCTGACGATTATCTGGTCAAGCCATTTTCGTATCTCGAGCTTTCGGCTCGGGCGCGGGCGTTGCTGCGGCGCAGCCATCTGCCGTCGGAATCGGTGCTCACAGTCCGCGATCTTTGTTTGGATCGCGTCGAGCGCAAGGTCAACCGCGCCGGGCGTCATATTGAATTGACCACCAAGGAATTCGCGCTGCTCGAATACCTGATGCGCAACGCCGGACGCCGGGTGACGCGCGCGATGATTATCGAACACGTTTGGAACCTGACCTTCGATACCACCACGAATGTGGTGGATGTGTATATCAACTACCTGAGGCGCAAGGTGGATGACGGCTTCTCGCCATCTTTGATTCACACGGTTCGCGGGGTGGGTTATCAGATGAGTCCCGACGGGGCGTCGGCATGAGCGCAAGTGCGCATTCTTTCCGGGAAATGCCGCGAGTTCCGGACGTGCTGGGCGAATTGCTGCATTCCTTGAGCCAGCCGCTGACGGGCCTGCGTTGTTCGCTCGAACTTTCACTTGACGAAGGTGCAGAGCAGCAACATGAAAGCGTTGCGATCGCACTGCAACAGACGGAAAAAGTGATTGGCATGATCCAGTTGATGCGCGAATATCTGGACGCCGATCAGGTCGGGCCGGCCGTGTTTTCGTCTGCGCTGGAGCCGGCGGTGCGAAGCGCGGTCGAAGAACTATCGTCGATTGCGGTGGTGCGCGGCGTCGGGTTACGCCTGGCCGGCGCTTGCACGGCCGGTTTGGCAGTGCCGGAGGCGCGGCTGCGTCTGGCTTTGCAGTATTTGATTACGACTACGATCGAAGTGCAACCGGAGGGCGCCGAGGTTGTGCTGCTGCTGGAGGAAGGTCCGGCGGGAACGGTGCTGCGGGCTGAGGGCGACTTTCGGGAGTTGAAACCGAATGGAACTCCGGAGCCTGCATCGACGTTGCGGAGGGTAAGACTGGCAATCGCCAGCCGCGTGCTCGAAAACGCGGGAGCGTCGCTGGTGTTTTCCGACGGCGGTCTGGCTGGATTCGTTCTGCGCATTCCGCTCCGAGGTTGACCTTCCAACGCCCGGATCCTGAAGGGTATTTTTCCGAAGGCCGTTGGTATCGCTGAAGCGATACCCTGATAACCTGCGTTATCCCGATACGAAGCCGAGTTCTTCCGCAGCCTGACTAGGAGTACAATCCACCCTTTCTGGAGGTTGCGGTGAAGCCCTGGACTGTTCTCCTGACGGCTCTGTTTGGTTTGCTGGGGTTCGCTTCCGCGGGCTGGGCCCAGAAAAATGCCCCGGCTTCCGCAAATATCACGGTAATCCGCGCCGGAGTTTTGATTGATGGCGTGTCGAACTCCCCGCGCCGCGACCAGGTCATCACCATTCGCGGTAACACGATTACCAGCGTCGCCGATGCGGGAGCGGCTGGTCTTTCGAACCTCCCTGCGGGCGCTACTTTCATCGATCTTTCGCGGGACACGGTGCTTCCCGGGCTGATCGATGCCCACACACACATCTTTCTGCAGGGCGAAGATCCCGCCGAGGGTGGATACGACATTCAGCTGCTCAAGTATCCGCAGGCATTTCGGGCGGCGCGGGCTACAGTCTCGGCGCGGCGCGCGCTCGAACAGGGGTTCACCACGCTGCGCGATATGGAAACCGAAGGCGCGGGCTACGGCGATGTGGGCATCAAGATGGCGATTGAAGGCGGATACATTCCCGGCCCGCGTCTGTTCGTCACGACACGCGCGATCTCGACCACCGGGGGATATCCGCTCGAGGGTTACGCGCCGGAGATCGAAGTTCCGAAGGGTGTGCAGATCATCGATGGACCGGTCGCGGCGCGCAAGGCCGCTCGAGAGCAACTTGATCATGGTGCTGACTGGATCAAGGTGTATATGACGCATCGGTCATGGCTGAGCAAGACCGGCGAACTGGTCTCGCAGCCGACGCTCACGGTGGAGGAAATACGCGCGATTGTGGACGAGACGCATGGCTGGGGAAGAAAAGTGGCCTGCCACGCATACGGCGGAGAAGGCTTGCAGCGCGCGCTTGACGGGGGTTGCGACTCCATCGAACACGGATTGGTGCTTACCGATGCGCAGATTGCGCAAATGCTCCGGCAGGGTACTTGGCTATGCGCGACGCTGAGTCCTTATTACAAGGATTGGGCGCCGGCCGATACGGCGGCGGGTCAGCGCGACCGCAAGCGCGCCTCCGAGCACGAAGTATCGTTTCGCAAGGCGTTGAAGGCGGGAGTGAAAATCGCTTTCGGCACCGATATCGGCGGCATTCCGTGGAGCGAGCCGATCGCGCAGGAATTTCCGCACATGGTCGAACTCGGCATGACGCCGATGCAGGCGATTCAGAGCGCGACTTCGCGCGCGGCCGATATGCTGGAAATGCAGGGACGGCTGGGCGTGATTGCGCCGGGCGCCTACGCGGACGTGGTCGCGTTTGCGGGGGATCCCTTGGCGGATATTAAAATTCTCGAACATGCCGGATTTGTCATGAAGGACGGCAAGATATTCAAGAACGACTTGCATTGAAAAAACGCGGTGCCAGGAAAGGTAAGGCGATGAACATTCTGGAAATGTGCGACTCGGAATCGGCTGCGGTGCCACTGGAAGCGACGGTTGAGCAGGCAATCCAGACAATGCTGGAGCGGCATGTGGGAGCGGTCGCTGTGATCGACGAAAACGATCGGGTCGCGGGAATTTTCACCGAGCGGGATGTGCTGAAGCGGCTGGCGCTGAACGAACACGACCCACGAAAGCTTTCCATCCGCGAAGTGATGACAACGCCCGTCGAAATGGCGACCCAGGCTACCACAGCCAGCGAAGCGCTGGCCACCATGGTGGACCGCCACTACCGGCACTTGCCGATCGTCGATGACGACGGACGGTTGCTGGGGATGCTTTCGATCCGCAACGTGCTCCAGGCACAGATTGACACGCTGACGGGTCAACTGGATCAGGCGCGGGCGGTCGTGCTTTAAGAATGTAGCGTCTCTAGTGCGCGTGCGGGCTTTGGGCTGGGTTGGCGACGTGCGCGGCCGGAGCCTTGGCGATTTTTACGTCGAAGCTGACCGGCAACTGCTTGGGCGGATAGCAGGCGGCGTTATCGCAGGCTTGATATTTCAAGGTTGCGCGGACGATGTATTTGCCGGGCTGTACGGAGTGCAGCGGACGCACCTGCACATCGATTTTGAAATCTCCAGCATAGACATTGAGCTTTTCGTCGGGAGCGAAGGGAAAGCTTACATCCTGGCCCTCGGGATACGTGGTCTTGCCGATGACGATGTCGGTAGTAGCTTCCACTTTGAGCGCGGTCGGGATCAGGAACTCCGACTTCGGCAGGTTGGAATTGATGTGGTATCCGTTGGCCACGCGGAACGACAGCGGCACGATCGCCGGTTTCCCTTGCACCGCGGTTACGGCCGGAGCGGGCGCCATGGTCACCACGGGACCTTGTGGGCCGAGACCCTCCTGAGCCCAGGCGTAGGCGGAAAGCAGCAAGAACGCGCTCGCGAGAATTTTCATTGGCTCCAGAGTACCCCAGCTCAGTTGCGGTTTGAAGTTACTTCTGAGCCTGTACCGCTTGGCCCTGGCTCATGGCCTGTTTGATGTGGTCCACGAAGACACTGCGGCTTTGCAAGCCGAATTCGCGGGCGATGAGTTTGCCGTTGCGATCCACAAAGAAAGTAGTCGGCAGCACGCTGACGCCGCCGTAGCTGTCGGCGACGGAATCCTTGCCGATCAGGATGGGATAGTTGACGTTCATTTCCTTCGCGAACTTAGAAATCTCATCCGTGCTGGCGTCGTCCATGGCCACGCCGACGACCTGGAATCCCTGCGGGCCGTATTCCTTTTGCATTTCGACAAACCACGGCATTTCGACCTTGCAGGGACCGCAATAAGTTGCCCAGAAATTGAGCAGAACCGCTTTGCCACGAAGATCGGAGAGCTTGAGATTCTTACCATCGAGCGCGGGCAGTTCGAAGTCGGGAGCCAGGTTGCCGATGAGTTGTCCTTTGCCAGGACCGCTGGCGCGATTGTGGCGGGCCATGCGAATGCCGGTGAACAGCATGGCCGCGACGATGGCGGCGATGAAGAACAGAATCAGAGGATTTTTTTTCACTGCAACCTCGGCGGCTGAAGCCGCACTCAAAGCGATCCCTTTACCGCAGCGCTGAAGCGCTGCGCCACCCAAAATCTTTCGCGTCTACTACAGCGCAAACTTATTCAAGAACGAAAAATAGCCGGAGATGAGCGCGAAGCGTCCCATCACCAGCAGAATGCCTAATACGATCAGCAAACCTCCGCTCGCAACTTCCACGGCGTGCATGTGGAATTTGAAGCGGTTGTAAAACTTCAGGAAGCGTTCGATGCCGAGCGAAGTCAGCAAAAAAGGTACGGCCAGTCCGGCGGAGTAGATGGCCAGAAGAAAGATGCCTTTCCAGACGGTGTCTTGAGCGGCGGCAAATCCGAGTACCACCGCGAGAATCGGACCGACGCACGGCGTCCATCCAAAGGCGAAGGCGAATCCGATCACAAACGCGCCCCAGGCGGAAGAACTGCCTTTAAGGCTGTGCAGGCGCGTGTCGGCCAGCAGCGCCTTGATCTGCAGAATGCCGGTCAGGTGGAGACCAAAGAGGATGATGACCACTCCGGCAATGCGGGCGAGCAGCGATTTGTATTGCGCGAGGACCTGGCCGACTTCGGTCGAAATTGCGCCCAGGGTGATGAAGACGATGCTGAATCCGATGATGAACGCGGCGGAATTGAACATCACCTTGCGGAGGAGATGGCCTTCTTTCGTCTTCAACTGCTCGACGCCCACGCCGGAAATCAGGGAAACATATCCGGGTACGAGCGGAAGCACGCATGGCGACAGGAATGAGATCAGTCCTGCGACGAAGGCGGCGAGCGGTAATGGCAAACTCGTCATAGTTCTCTATTGTAGCGACCGCGGAGAGTTTAGCACTCTGTCTACAAGATGCCGCCGCAGGCTGAATTGTTACAGCATTTCCGGCTTCCTAGATTAGACGGGGTTATCGCATCGTTGTTATCGCGGCTTGGTTAGCGGGACTTCGTCATCGCGACTTCGGTTGTGGCGGCTTCGTAGCGGGCAGCTCCTTGGGCGGCATGGCGGGCGCAGCCGGCGTCAGGCTATCGGGCGGAGCTTCGGCCAAAGCCTTGCGGATGAACCCAGGAGGCACGGTAGCGGTGAGGATGGCGCGGCTTCCGGACTGTTCGACCTTGAGGCTGTCGAAGAACGTCTTTACATCGGGATCGGTGCCTTGGGTTCCGACGCTGCCCTCGGCGGCATGAAGAAGGCTGAGGAAGGCGGAAGTTTTCTCGGTGACGGCCTGAGCATCGGCCTCGCTATCGGCGAACGCCTCGGCCCGCAGGTGAAGCGCGCGAAGATAGCGCGCGGAAATCACGGCGACGGCAGGCTTCGGAAACAAAAGACTCCAACTACCCAGTCCGCCGAATGCGCTCATTTCGGGCTTCACGCGCAAAATGGCGAACGACAGGCTTGCCAGGGGAACTTCCCGGTAATAGCGGCGCAGCAGCCAGGGCCCGCCAAACGGCGAGGCCAGTTTGCGGGAACGGTCGATCATCCCGTGAATCGCGTCCGGGTTCGGATGGTTCGAAACCGCAACGCTGTCGTAGGAAAGAACCGTCACGCGGACCGTGCGGCCTTCGATCGGAATACTGTAGATGTCAAAGCCGCGGTAGCTGTCGATGGAAGACGAGAGTCTCTTGAGGTACGCGGTCAGGCGGCCGGAGTCGATCTTGCCGACGAACACCTCCGAGAAGCGTGGCTCGGTGGCCGTTCCGCCGGTGCCGCCTCCCCAGTTCTGGGGATAGTGAATGGCGAAAGCGGCTTGGTCGAGATCGCGCTCCCACTGGAAGCCCGTCTCTTCGACAAATTTCTGGTATTCGGGGTCGCGCGAAACCGGCGGCAGCTGGCTGGTGGCATTGAAGGTACGAATCCACTTCAGATTGATGTAGAAGAAACCGTCTGCGCCGGGGAGCAGGCGGGCCGCTTCCGGCGGAGCATGCTTGCGCAGAACCACAATCGACGCAACAGCGGCCACAATCAGCAAAACGGCCAGGGGGATGAGGAGGTGGCGTCGAATGCGCATCGAAGTTCGGCGTGTACCCGGCTCATCCGCTGTGGACAGAAGGTGAGCGGGATAATGATAGCACCCGGCGGTGCCGCGATTGTCACCGTGGTTTCTGCCCGGCGATTTCGTGCACAGACCGTCGCCGGCGATGTACTATTCATCCGGCCAAGCAACGGCGACCAGGGGATGAGACGTGACCAGGAACCAGAGCAACATGGTGGCGACCGCTAGCGGCATGGTGGTTTGCGCCGTAGTGTTCGTGGCGGCGCTACTTTTTCAGTTTGGACTGCTCGAAGGGGTGTCGGCCCTGGCGACATTTGCGCAGGTATCTCTGTTGTCGGCGACCGTCGTCGATGCCATGGAAGACAAGCAGGCGTCTTCAGGCCTGCGCGGCCTGGCGGCGGTGCTGGCCGCTGTTCTGCTGGTGATTTGGTTCGGCGCCGCCTACTGGAGGCACGGTGCCGCCTCCTGAAGATTTGGGCCTGACTTCCGGTTGCACCTCAATTGCCCTTGTGATAACTTAAATAATTGTCCCGGACTTCAGGAAGGGATCGGGGAAGTATTGTGCCCGCTTGGACGTGCTTCCACCTGCTGGCGTAGCTCAGTCGGTAGAGCATCTGATTTGTAATCAGAGGGTCGGGGGTTCGATTCCCTTCGCCAGCTCCAGAAAACGAGATTCCGGAAACAGAGAGGTTTACGCGGCAATGCGCGCTTAGCGGCGCAGCTTTACAGCACTCCTTCAGATTATTATTTTCCGGTGAGTGTGGTTGTCAGGCGGGAGTTCTCGCATTCAGTTTCCCGAGCTGAGAAATGCTGTGCAGTGTCGGTGTTGTTTTTTGCGCGGCCGGACAGTTTTCGGATTTGCACAGGTGGGTGAGTGGTTAAAGCCAACAGACTGTAAATCTGTCCCTCTCAGGAGGTACGGAGGTTCGAATCCTCCCCTGTGCACCAGGAATGAAGGTTTCAAAGTTTCAAGGTTGCAAGGTTTCAAAGTAAAAGCTAGCGCGCTTGAGTTCTCTGAAACTTTGAAACCCTGAAACCTTGAAACCTGGTATTTGTGTGACGATCAAGAAGAAGTTCGTGCTGGCGTTGATCGCGTATGCGGTGCTGGGTGTTTTAGCCTGGACCACGCTGTCGGATGAGCCGATTCGAATCTTCAACGCGAACGTCAAGCTGCGAACCGGGACGCTGCTGATCCTGGGACTATTCGCGTTTCGGGCGGCGCTGTATTTCTGGCGAACCCGAATCGAGGAAGAGCGGGAAAGCGCGAAGCGGGCGGATTGAAGGGTTAGAGTCTAGAGCGGTGCGGATAAAAAGCAGGTCCTGCGCTCCGCTCAGGATGACAAGTTTTAGAAGTACGGCGGGCCGATGTAGCTCAGTTGGTAGAGCACTCCCTTGGTAAGGGAGAGGTCATCAGTTCAATCCTGATCATCGGCTCCAGAAATTGTGTTGATGTTTTCCTGAGAGCTGACAGCTGGTTTTGAGGGCGGGAGTAACTTGAGGCGTTTTGCGGGCGTGAGCGAAGCGGGAGCCCGCAGCCGAAATCCCGAGCGCTTTGTGCGAGGGATCTGAAGGGTTTGAGGCTGAGCGGGAGTAACTCAGTGGTAGAGTCACAGCCTTCCAAGCTGTTGGTCGCGGGTTCGATCCCCGTCTCCCGCTCCAGAATTTGAGCGTTGCGGTTGGATATTTGGTTTCAGACGGAGCGGTGAACGGTGATTTTCGAGCAAGGCACGATCAAGGTCGAGAAAGAACGCGAGTTTGGCGACCTGAAAGCGACGATCGAAAAAGCGTTCGCGGCGGACCGGGTCGCGAGGCTTTTGAAGGCGCTCGACGGTCGCGGAATTCGAGTGCGCGATCTGGATGCGGCATTCGCGGCCGGTGCGATCGACGCGGCAGTGGGCGGTAAGGCTGGATCGGCGCGATCTTTGTACAGTGCGTTGCCGGTTTCGGATCAAGCCCAGGTGCGCGAGTTGTATCTCTCGAAGGTGGAAGAGGTCGAGCCCGCGCTGCGGGCCAGGTTTCACAAGTTGTATCAATATTACTGAGTCACTACTGACTGGTTAGCGAGGCAAGGCAATTATGGCGAAGCAAAAATTTGAACGGACGAAGCCGCACTGCAACGTAGGGACGATTGGTCACATTGACCATGGGAAGACGACGTTGACGGCGGCGATCACGAAGGTGTTGCAGAAGCACAACCCGAACATCGTGTTCCGGTCGTTCGATTCGATCGACAACGCTCCGGAAGAAAAGGCGCGCGGCATCACGATTGCGACGGCGCACGTGGAGTACGAGACGCCGAACCGGCACTACGCGCACGTGGATTGTCCGGGGCACGCGGATTACATCAAGAACATGATCACAGGCGCGGCGCAGATGGATGGCGCGATTCTGGTGGTGGCGGCGACGGATGGTCCGATGCCGCAGACGCGCGAGCACGTGCTACTGGCTCGGCAGGTGGGTGTGCCGTACATCGTGGTGGCGCTGAACAAGTGCGATGCAGTGGATGATCCCGAGTTGCTGGATCTGGTCGAGCTGGAAGTGCGCGAGTTGCTGAAGAGCTATCAGTTTCCGGGCGACGACGTGCCGGTGATTCGTTTGTCGGCGCTGGGTGCGCTGAATGGCGAAGAGAAGTGGGAGAAGCAGATTGACGCTTTGATGGAGGCGGTGGACAAGAGTGTGCCACAGCCGGCGCGCGAGTTGGATAAGCCGTTCCTGATGCCGATCGAAGATATTTTTTCGATTCAGGGGCGCGGCACGGTGGTGACGGGCAGAATCGAGCGCGGCAAGGTGAAGGTGGGCGAGGAAGCGGAGATTGTCGGGTTCCGCGAGACGCGCAAGACGGTGGTGACGGGCGTCGAAATGTTCAAGAAGCAGCTGGACGAAGGCATGGCTGGCGACAATGCTGGTCTGCTGCTGCGCGGCATTGCGAAAGAAGATGTGGAGCGCGGGATGGTGCTGGCGAAGCCGGGATCGATCACTCCGCACACGAAGTTCAAGGCGGAAGTATACATTTTGACGAAGGAAGAAGGCGGGCGGCATACGCCGTTCTTCAAGGGATATCGACCGCAGTTTTATTTGCGAACGACGGACGTGACGGGGATTGCGGAGTTGCCGGCGGGTACGGAGATGGTGATGCCGGGAGACAACGTGAGCCTGGTGATCGAGCTGATCACGCCGGTGGCGATGGAAAAGGGATTGCGGTTCGCAATCCGCGAAGGCGGCCACACGGTGGGAGCAGGCACGATCGCCGAGATTATTACGTAGGCAGGTGTAGCGCGGACACTCTTGTCCGCGTGCCAGAAGTAGACTTGAGGTCCGCGCGGACAAGAGTATCCGCGCTACACGAAACAAAGGTTAGGGAGTGAGCAATGCCCCGAGAGATTATTACGTTGCAGTGTGGTGATTGCAAAGAGCGGAACTATTCGAAGACCAAAAACCGCAAAACGACGCCGGATCGTCTGGAGCTGAAGAAGTTCTGCCGCCGGTGCCGCAAGCACACGCCACATAAAGAAGTGAAATAGATCGGGCCATTGGGCCATCGGGCTACCGGGCGATTTTGAGATCACCCGATCGCCAGATGAACCGATCACCCGATTGAGACAGGGGCGTAAGCTCAACGGTTAAACTGTCGGTCTCCAAAACCGAACTTGGGGGTTCGAATCCCTCCGCCCCTGCCAGATTTGAGGGTATAGCCGAGGGCGAAGTTGAGGCCCAAGAAGTAGCAGTCGAGGAAAGCGGGAAGGTATGGCGACAGCAGTAGAACAAAACGCGATTACCACTACGTTGCGGTCCTGGCCGGAGCGCATCAAGTCCTTTTATAGCGACGTGCGCACGGAGATGAAGAAAGTCACGTCGCCCACGCGCAAGGAAGTCCAGGCAACGACGACGGTGGTGATCATCACCGTGTTCCTGTTCGCGTTTTATTTCTGGGTGGTGGATCTGGCGATCACCAACAGCCTGGAACGCGGTTTGCATTATTTCTCGCGCCATTAGGCGGCGAGCGAAAGAAGCGATTGAATGCCGGATACGGATTCGAATTCGAATAAAGAGAAGAGCGAAGGCGCCGCGGTGGCCACTGGCCAGGACGGTCAACAGCCGCCGTCTCCGTCTGTGGAAGCGGTTGCCGGCGGCGAGCCCGCGCGCAATCCGAGTATGAAGTGGTACATCATTCACGCCTATTCGGGGTTCGAGCGCAAGGTGAAGGAGTCGCTCGAGTCGCGCGTCCAGGCTTTCGGATTGCAGGGCAGAATCGGTAAAGTACTGATTCCGACCGAGTCGGTCACCGAGGTTCGCGGCGGCAAGAAGTACACCTCGGAGCGCATGTTCTATCCCGGCTACGTGCTGGTGGAAATGGACATGGACGATCATGTTTGGCACGTAGTGAAGTCGACGCCGCGCGTGACTGGATTCGTCGGCACCGGGCAGCAGCCCACTCCGCTGTCCGAAGAAGAAGTCAATCACATCGTTTACAAAGTGGCCGACAGCCGGGAGAAGCCGAAGCTTAAGGTCAAGTTCGAAAAAGGCGAGACAGTGCGCATCGGCGAAGGCCCGTTCGCGACGTTTACCGGTGTGGTCGACGACGTGAACGAAGATCGCGAGACTTTGAAGGTGATGGTCACGATTTTTGGCCGGTCGACTCCGGTGGAATTGGAATTTGGGCAGGTAGAGAAAGTCGCGTAGCATTTGTAAGTCTGGAAGCGAGTTTTGAAGCGCTGAGCCGAAAATCCTAGACTCGGGGCTGGAGTTCATAAGGTACGGGAAAGGCATCATGGCAAAGAAAGCTACAGGTTCGGTAAAGTTGCAGATTGCGGCGGGCAAGGCCACGCCGGCGCCTCCGGTAGGTCCGGCGCTCGGCCAGGCGCAAGTCAACATCATGGAGTTCTGCAAGCAGTTCAACGCCCGCACTTCGCAGAAGGAACTCGAAGGGTTGATTGTTCCGGTCGTGATTACGGTCTACAGCGACCGCACGTTCACGTTTATTACGAAGACGCCGCCGGCGTCGGTGTTGCTGAAGCGCGCGGCCGGTATCGCCAAGGGATCGGGCGCTCCGAATAAGGACAAGGTCGGCAAGGTGACGCTGAAGCAGGTCGAGGACATCGCGAAGCAGAAGATGCCGGATCTGAACGCTGCGTCGGTTGATGCCGCGATCAGGAGCGTGCGCGGCACCGCCCGGTCGATGGGCATTGAGGTCATTGGGTAATTGTGTAACTTGGTAATTGTGATAATTGAAGAGCTCTGAAGTTTTGGCCTTCAAAATTACCAAATTACCCGATTACAAAATTGCAAAATTTGTCACATACACCACGGCTCTTCAGAACAGCGATTAGCGGTGGGAGACTGAGGTGAGCATGAAGAAGTCAGGAAAGAATATTGAAAAGGCGCGCAAGGCGGTTGAGGCGCGACCGTACACGCTGCAGGAAGCGGTTCCACTTCTGCAGAAAGTGAAATACGCAAAATTCGACGAGACGGTGGAAGTGACGCTGCGGTTGGGCGTCGATCCGAAGCATGCCGACCAGATGGTACGCGGCACGGTGGTGCTTCCGCACGGACTGGGCAAGTCGAAAAAAGTTCTCGTGATCGCGACCGGTGAAAAAGTTCGCGAGGCCGAGGCGGCGGGCGCGGATTTCGTCGGCGGCGAAGACATGGTCGAAAAGATCACGAAAGAAAACTGGACCGACTTCGACGCCCTGATCGCCACGCCCGACATGATGAAATCGGTTGGCCGTCTGGGTAAGGTTCTCGGGCCCAAGGGTCTGATGCCAAATCCAAAGACAGGCACCGTCACCATGGATGTTGCGAAGGCCGTGCAGGAAGTCAAAGCTGGCAAGGTCGAGTTCCGCACCGACAAGACGGCGCTGGTGCACGTGCCGGTGGGGAAGATTTCGTTTACGCCTGACAAACTGATCGACAACGCGACCACGGTGATTTCGAGCGTGATCAAGGCGAAGCCTTCGGTGGCCAAGGGCAAGTACATCAAGGCCTGCTATCTGAGTTCGAGCATGGGGCCCGGCATTTCGCTGGACACGGCTCCGATCGAGACGGCGGCAAAGGCATAGTTGCCCGGATGGACGGGCGAGACGCCCGTCGCTCCACAAGACTTGAGAGGTTGAAAGGGTTTCTATATGGCGGTTACTAGAGCGAAGAAGGTTGCGCAGGTTGAAAAACTCGGTGGCGAACTGAAGAATGCTTCGAGCATGATCGTGGCCACCTATTCCAAGCTGACGGTGACGCAGGACTTCGAATTGCGCAAGGCGCTGCGTCCAACCGGGGCGAAGTATCGCGTGGTGAAGAACACTTTGGCGGAGCGCGCCGGCAAAGGCACGAAGGTTGAAGAAGCGCTGAAGAATCTTCAGGGCGTTACTTCGATTGCCTACACGGAAGGCGATCCGGTGGCGTTAGCGAAGGTGCTGGCGAAGTACGTCAAGGACAATCCGGAGTTCAGCTTCAAGGCCGGTGTGGTTGAAGGTCGCGCGATCTCGGTCAAGGAGATCGAGTCGCTGGCGACTATGCCGTCGAAGGAAGAACTCTATTCGAAGCTGCTGTTCCTGCTGAACGCTCCGGCGCAGCGCCTGGTAACGGCGATGAATGCTGTGGGACGGAACCTGGCGGTGGTAATCGACCAGGGCGTGCAGGAGAAAAAATTCAAAGAGGCGTAAGCCTCCATTTGGTAATTGGGTAATTTTAAAATTTTGTAATTTGAAACCTGCACCGCGGTTGGCGATGAGCGGATTTTTAAATTACTAAATTACCCGATTACAAAATTGCAAAATTTTCTGAGCGGCAATGCCGTTCGAAAAAAGATTTAGCTGTTGTGAAGCTAGGGGTGGCGCGGTCGGAAATTCGGGCGTTGTCTGGCGCTGGAATGGAAGACCTGGTCGCACTGGAAACCTGGCCGAGCGGTGGCGAAATCGCAAATCTTAAATAAAAAGCGGAGAGATTCACATGGCGGATCTACAGCAGTTGGAAGAGTCGATCGTTGGCCTGTCGTTGCTGGAAGCGGCAGAGCTGGTCAAGAAACTGGAATCGCGTCTGGGCGTTTCGGCGGCGGCAGCGGCTCCGGTGATGGTTGCCGGCGGCGCGGCAGCGGGCGCGGCGGCCCCGGCGGAAGAAAAGACCGAGTTTGCGGTCGTTCTGAAGGAAGTCGGAGCCAATAAGATCAATGTAATCAAGGCAGTACGTGAGGTCACCAGCCTCGGATTGAAAGAGGCGAAGGACCTGGTCGACGGCGCTCCGAAGAGTATCAAGGAAGGCGTTTCGAAGGAAGAAGCCGAGACCATCAAGAAGAAGTTCACCGAAGCTGGAGCAGTCGTCGAAGTCAAATAACTCTGGCAGTGCGGGGCGGTTTCTTTCGATCCGGGGAACCAGAGCCGGACCGGGAACCACCCCGCCTGCAATTATTTGACCGAACACTAGCTGAATCCCGGGAAGTGGTGTTAATATCTAATAAATAACCCGCTTATCCTGGCTTCACTGCGAGGCGACGGCGACCCGCATCCTCCAAATAGACCCAGGAAGCGGAATGGAATCGGGTCGCTGGGAATGGAAGTATGGCAGCCGGTCCCGCGGGCGGCGGGACGGAACAGGCCTTTTGAACTGGCGCGGAATTTTACAAGTTACTCAAGAGTAAGCGTCGCAAGTGGCGCCCGAGGACAGTCATGTCCGCGCGGGGGCCGCTGTCTTTTTTCCGTGTATACCGCCCGCTAGCAAGACTTTGGCGCCATTTTTTGCGCCCTCATTCCGCGCTGTACGCAGCCCCAGGCTGCCTGAAAGCAGGAGCTCCTGAGCATGACAAAGCACAATATCCACCGCAAGCGTTTTGATTTCTCCAAGATTCCAGCCACCATCCAGATCCCGAACCTCATCGAGGTGCAGAAGCGCTCCTACGACCGCTTCCTGCAGATGGACAAACTGCCCAGCGAGCGCGAAGACGGCGGGCTGCAGGCGGTGTTTCAGTCGGTGTTTCCGATTACCGACTTCCGCAACGTCTCGCAGCTGGAGTTCGTGGATTTCGCCATCGGCAACTGGGAGTGCAAGTGCGGCCACCTGAAAGGGCTGCATCACTTGCGCACGACTTGTAAGAGCTGCGGATCGACGGTGATTACCGACCCGTTTCATCCCGGCGAAGTTCTCTGCCACAAGTGCGGCACGTATAACGCGAATACTCCCGACTTCTGCAACAAGTGCGGCGACCCGGTGGGATTGCAGCTGAAGTACGACGTGGCGGAATGCGAAGAGCGCGGCATGACCTACTCCGCGCCGCTGAAAGTCACGATGCGGCTCACCATCTGGGATAAGGACGAGGCCGGCAACCGCTCCATCCGCGACATCAAGGAGCAGGAAGTTTTCTTCGGCGACGTTCCCCTGATGACGCAGAACGGCACCTTCATCATCAATGGTACTGAGCGCGTCATCGTCAGCCAATTGCATCGCTCCCCTGGCGTGTTCTTCGAGACGGCCGCGAACCGTACGTACTTTTTGGGAAAGATCATTCCCTACCGCGGATCGTGGGTTGAGTTCGAATACGACCAGAAGAACGTTCTGTATGTGCGCATCGACCGCAAGCGCAAATTCCTGGGTACGATTTTTCTGCGCGCCCTCGGCCTGCGTTCCGGCGAAGACATTCTGAAGACTTTCTATACCACGGACCGCCTCGTGGTCCGCGACAAGAAGCTGTTCTGGACGCTCGATCCGGCCAGCGAAAAACCGACGAACCTGCTGGGTATGAAGCTGGCGCACAGCATCAAGTCGAAGTCGGGCGATGAAGTGGCGCATTCCGGCCGCAAGATCAGCCCCGCGACGCTGAAAGAAATTCAGAAGGCGAAGATCAGCGAAATCGAAGTGGATGTCAGCGACCTCGAAGGCGCGTGGGCGGCAAGTGACATTGTCGACACCACCACCGGAGAAGTGCTGCTCGAAGCGAACTCGGAAATCACGGCCGACAAAGTTTCCAAGATCCTGGAATCGGGCGTGGTCGAGTTGAGCGTATTCTTCCCCGAGCGCGACGACGTGGGCACGGTGATCAGCCAGACGCTGCGGCGCGATTCGATCACCAGTCCGTCGGAAGCCCTGATTGAAATCTACCGCAAGCTGCGCCCGGGCGATCCGCCGACGCTGGATACGGCGACGGCGTTGTTCCAGGGCATGTTCTTCGATCCGCGCAAGTACGATTTCTCGCGCGTGGGCCGGCTCAAGTTCAACATCAAGCTGTTTGAGAATCAGGAAGCGACCAGCCTCGATCAGCGCACGCTTGATCCGAACGATTTTTACGCGACGATCAAGTACTTGCTGAAACTGCGCAAGAATATCGGCGCGGTTGACGACATCGATCACCTCGGCAATCGCCGTGTGCGTGCCGTCGGCGAACTGCTGGAAAACCAGTTCCGCATCGGCCTGGTCCGCATGGAACGGGCGATCAAAGAAAAAATGTCCGTGTACCAGGAAATGTCGACGGCGATGCCGCACGACTTGGTCAACGCCAAGCCGGTGATGGCCGCGATCCGCGAATTCTTCGGATCGTCGCAGCTGTCGCAGTTCATGGACCAGACCAACCCGCTGTCGGAAATCACGCACAAACGCCGTCTCTCCGCGCTTGGGCCGGGCGGCTTGTCGCGCGAACGCGCCGGATTCGAAGTCCGCGACGTGCACCCGACGCACTATGGACGTATTTGCCCGATTGAAACGCCGGAAGGTCCGAACATCGGACTGATCTCGTCGCTGAGCTGTTTTGCGCGCATCAACGACTACGGCTTCATCGAGTCGCCTTACCGCAAGGTGAAGGGCGCGCGCGTGGTGGACTACGTCATCGTGGTCAACGCCGGCGAAAGCACGTTCAAGGTCGGCGACTACGTCGAGAAGAGCGAGATGGAGAAGATCAACGCCGATCTCAAAGAACGGCGCAAGAAGCCGGTCGAGGTCGAGCCGTTCTCTTTCTATCTCTCAGCGTGGGAAGAAGACCGTCACACCATCGCGCAGGCCAACATTGAACTAGACGACAAGGGCCGCATCGCCGGCGAACTAGTGAACGCCCGCAAGGCCGGCAACTTCGTGCTGGTAAATCGCGATGAAGTCGATTACGTCGACGTCAGCCCGAAGCAACTCGTTTCAGTAGCTGCATCGCTGGTGCCGTTTCTCGAGCACGACGACGCGAACCGCGCCTTGATGGGCGCGAACATGCAACGCCAGTCCGTGCCGCTGCTACGTGCTCAGGCTCCGATTGTGGGCACGGGAATGGAAGGCGTTACCGCGCGCGACTCCGGGGCCGTGATTCTGGCGAAGCGCAACGGAATCATCGATTCGGTCGATTCCGAGCGCATCATCGTTCGCGTCGAAGGCGAGCATCATCCGATGCAGCTGTCGCGCGAAGTGGGCAGCGACATTTATCAGCTCACGAAATTCAAACGCTCGAACCAGAACACCTGCATCAACCAGAAGCCGATCGTGAAGAAAGGCCAGCGGGTGGTGAAGGGGCAAGTGATCGCCGACGGTCCATGCACCGATTTTGGCGAGTTGGCGCTCGGACGCAACGTGCTGGTCGCGTTCATGCCGTGGCGCGGCTACAACTTCGAGGACGCCATTCTGGTTTCCGAAAAGATGGTGAAAGAGGATTACTACACCTCGGTTCACATCGAAGAATTCGAACTCGAAGCGCGCGACACCAAACTTGGTCCCGAGGAAGTGACGCGCGATATTCCGAACGTCAGCGAATCCACGCTGCGCAATCTGGACGAGGCGGGCGTGATCCGCATCGGCGCCGGCATTAAGCAGGGCGACATCATCGTCGGCAAGGTTACGCCGAAGGGTGAGACGCAGCTGACGCCGGAAGAAAAACTGTTGCGCGCGATTTTCGGCGAAAAAGCCGGAGACGTGCGCGACGCTTCGCTCTACTGCCCGCCGGGAATCGAAGGCATCGTGGTGGATGTGAAGATTTTCTCGCGCAAGGGTCAGGAAAAGGACGAACGCGCCAAGGCGATCGAAGCGAATCAGATTGCCAAGCTCGAAAAGAACCTTTCGGACGAAATCCGCATTCTGACCGACGAACGACTGAAGCGCCTGGAAGGCCTGCTGGGCGGCAAGGAAGTCCAAGCCGATCTGCACGACGAGCGCACCAACAAGCGCTTGCTGACCAAGGACACGATTCTCGACCGCGACGCGATCGAGCGTATCTCGACCCGCAACCTGAAGCGCATCAAGTATGCCGACAAGGATCCGCGGGTGAATGAGCAGATCGACGAGATCGAGGAAATGACCTCGCGCCAGATCGACGTGCTCAAGAAGATCGTCAACGAAAAGAAAGACAAGCTGACCAAGGGCGATGAACTGCCGCCGGGCGTGATCAAGCTGGTGAAGGTCTACATCGCGATGAAGCGCAAGCTGAGCGTCGGCGACAAAATGGCCGGGCGCCATGGCAACAAGGGTGTGATCGCGCGCATTCTGCCCGAAGAGGATATGCCGTACCTTGAGGATGGAACGCCGGTTGAGATCGTCCTGAACCCGCTCGGCGTCCCCAGCCGTATGAACGTGGGACAGATTCTTGAAACCCACCTGGGATGGGCTGGTTTTGAACTTGGCCAGAAGATCGGCGAATTGCTGAAGCAGAACACTCGCTCTGAAGCCATCCGCCGCGATCTCAAAGCCTTGTTCAAGGACACGGTGCTTGCTGAAACCATCGCCGACATGAGCGAGGAAGAACTGGAAGCGGTCGCTCCGACCCTGAAGAAGGGCGTGTTCATGGGGTCGGCCGTATTCGATGGAGCTCGCGAGTCGGAAATCAAGGCGTTGCTTTCAAGTGCGGGCCTGCCCACTTCGGGCAAGACCTACCTGCGCGACGGCATGACGGGTGAGAAATTCGAATTGCCAGTCACGGTCGGCTACATCTACATGTTGAAGCTGTCGCATCTGGTGGACGACAAGATTCACGCGCGTTCCATCGGGCCGTACTCGCTGATCACGCAGCAGCCGCTGGGTGGCAAGGCGCAGTTTGGAGGCCAGCGCTTCGGAGAAATGGAAGTCTGGGCTCTGGAAGCCTACGGCGCGGCGTTCATCCTGCAGGAATTGCTGACCGCGAAGTCGGACGACGTTTACGGACGCACCAAAATCTACGAGGCCATCGTCAAGGGCGAGGCCGCGATGGAGCCGGGCGTGCCGGAATCGTTCAACGTGCTGATTCGCGAATTGCAGGCGCTTTGCCTGGATGTCGAGTTGATCAAGGCCACGGAGAAGAAGCCGGTGGCCGTAGCAGCGGATTAGTCTTTGGTCGCTAGTCGTTGGTCGTTCGCGGCTGGCAGACCGGATCAGTTTTGAAGAATAGACCCGCAGCCTTTGCTCTTGAGCTTCCGGGTTAGAGATTTCGCTAGCGACTAACGACCATCGACTAGCGACTGTTCTAAAGAGCCGCGTACGGCGGCGTACAGCCGTAGGAAAGCGGAGGAACATGTTTCGAGCGAGCCCGTTTGATATGGCAAACCCGGTGGCTGATTTCGATGCCATCCGCATCAGCCTGGCGTCCCCGGAAAAAATCCGGAGCTGGTCGCATGGTGAAGTGACCAAGCCGGAAACCATCAATTACCGCACGTTCAAGCCCGAGCGCGATGGCTTGTTCTGCGCCCGCATCTTTGGTCCGGTCACCGACTGGGAATGCCTCTGTGGCAAGTACAAGCGCATGAAGCATCGCGGAGTGATCTGCGACAAGTGCGGTGTGGAAGTCACGCTCTCCAAGGTCCGCCGCGAACGCCTCGGCCACATCGAACTGGCGTCGCCCTGTTCGCACGTCTGGTTCTTCAAGGGACTGCCCAGCCGTATCGGGCATCTGCTCGATATTTCCCTGCGCGACCTGGAAGCAATCCTTTATTTCGAGGCCTACGTGGTCGTCGATCCAGGCGACTCGCCGGTGAAAGAACGCGAGGTCATCAAGGACGAAGCGAAGTACCGCGAGCTCGATCAGCAGTATCGTCCCGCCGGCTTCAAGGCCATGATGGGCGCGGAAGCGATCAAGGAACTTCTGAAGCGCATTGAGGTCGATTCGCTCTCCGCTGAGCTGCGCGAGAAGATGAAGCACGAGACCTCGCTGCAGAAGCGCTTGAAGTATGCCAAACGCCTGAAAGTGGTTGAGGCCTTCCGCAAGAGCGGCAACAAGCCGCAGTGGATGATCCTGGACGTGCTGCCGGTGATTCCACCCGAGTTGCGTCCGCTGGTTCCACTGGATGGCGGACGCTTCGCCACTTCCGATCTGAACGATTTGTATCGCCGCGTCATCAACCGCAACAACCGGTTGAAAAAGCTGATGGATCTGCACGCTCCCGAAGTCATCGTGCGCAACGAAAAGCGCATGCTGCAGGAAGCGGTCGATGCCCTGTTCGATAACGGACGCCGCGGGCGCGTTCTGCGCGGCGCCAACAACCGTCCGCTGAAGTCGCTCTCCGACACGCTGAAAGGCAAGCAGGGACGCTTCCGCCAGAACCTGCTCGGCAAACGCGTCGACTACTCCGGACGTTCGGTGATCGTGGTTGGGCCCGAACTCAAGCTGCATCAGTGCGGCTTGCCGAAGAAGATGGCGCTCGAGTTGTTCAAGCCGTTCATCTATCACCGCCTCGAACAAACCGGCAACTGCACCACCATCAAGCAGGCCAAAGAAATGGTGGAGCAGCAGGACCCGATTGTCTGGGACATTCTGGAAGAGGTCATCAAAGACCATCCCGTCATGCTGAACCGCGCGCCCACGCTCCATCGCCTCGGCATTCAGGCGTTTGAGCCGGTGCTGGTGGAAGGCAAGGCGATCAAGATCCACCCGCTGGTCTGCACGGCGTTCAACGCCGACTTCGACGGCGACCAGATGGCGGTGCACATTCCGCTTTCGCCCGAGGCGCAGGTGGAAGCGAGCGTCTTGATGTTGTCCTCGCACAACATCCTGTCGCCGGCGTCAGGCCAGCCGATCACCGTGCCCACGCAGGACATGGTGCTCGGTCTCTACTACCTGACCAAAGCGAAACCGGGCGCTAAGGGTGAAGGCCGTTCGTTCGCCAATATCGACGAAGTCGTGATCGCGCTGGAAATGGGCGAGGTGGAAACGCTCACCCCGATCCGTCTGCGCTATACCGGCGAAGTCATCGATCTGACGCAAGCCTACGACGATCAGGACGTGAACCATACCGAGCCCGTGCACATTACGCGCGAGTACCTGAATACGACCGTAGGCCGCGCGATTCTGAATGACCATTTGCCCAAGGCCATTATCGGCACCAACCTGGCCATGCCGTACATCAACGGTCTGCTCAAGAAAAAGGGCATCGGACAATTGGTCAATTACTGCTATCTGCGCTTTGGCCTGGAAGTCACCGTCAAGATGCTCGACGAGATCAAGTCGCTCGGCTTCAAGTACGCCACGCGCGCTGGCTTGTCGATCGGCATCGACGACATGGTCATCCCCGACAACAAGAAGACCCTGGTGAAAGACGCCGACAAGCTGGTCATCGCAGTCCAGCAGCAATACCTGGACGGCGCCATCACCAACGGCGAACGCTACAACAAGGTCATCGAAATCTGGTCGGCCATCACGGAAAAGGTTGCCGATGAAATGTTTGGCCAGATGCAAAAGCGCGATAAGGAAGGCCAGCTCAATCCGATTTACGTCATGGCCGATTCCGGCGCTCGAGGATCGAAACAGCAGATTCGTCAGCTCTCCGGAATGCGCGGATTGATGGCGAAGCCGACGGGCGAAATTATTGAGACGCCAATCACGGCGAATTTCCGTGAAGGGTTGACGGTGCTCGAATACTTCATCTCGACGCACGGCGCCCGTAAGGGATTGGCCGATACGGCTCTCAAGACCGCTGACTCGGGCTACCTGACGCGGCGTCTGGTCGACGTGGCGCAGGACGTGATCATCAGCGAATACGATTGCGGCACCGTGGACGGAATTTTCGTCTCCGGTATCGTCGAAGCCGGCGAAATCATCGAGCCGCTGCGCGACCGCATCGTGGGCCGCGTGTCGCTCGAGAAAATCAAAGATTACGAAGGCCAGGTCGTGGTCGACATCAACCACGAGATCACGGAAGATCTGGCGGGCGCGATTCAGGCTGCCGGTATCGAGCGCGTA
The DNA here is from genome assembly GCA_963778255.1 of uncultured Acidobacteriaceae bacterium. GTDB lineage: Bacteria > Acidobacteriota > Terriglobia > Terriglobales > Acidobacteriaceae > Acidiflorens. The sequence continues at coordinate 1,490 of CAVZUP010000214.1, read as the reverse complement.
AAGATTCGCTCGGTGCTCACCTGCGAGTCGAAGCGCGGTGTCTGTGTCATGTGCTACGGGCGCAATCTCGCTTCCGGACGTCTGGTCGAACTCGGCGAGGCCACCGGCGTGATTGCGGCGCAGTCCATCGGCGAACCTGGAACGCAGCTCACCATGCGCACCTTCCACATCGGCGGTACGGCATCGCGAGTTTCGGAACAGTCGCGTCTCGATGCCAAGTACGTGGGCACGGTGCGCTTTATCAATCTGCAGACGGTGAAGTCCAAGACCGGAGACCTGGTGGTCATGAACCGCCAGGGTTCGATTGCGGTCGTCGACGAAAAGGGTCGCGAACGCGAGCGCTATGCAGTGGTTTACGGCGCCAAAGTCAAGGTCACCGAAGGCGGTCCGGTTGCGGTCGGCGAAGCGCTGGTCGAGTGGGATCCGTACACCTTCGCCATCCTGACCGAAATCGGCGGCACGGCGCAGTTCAAGGACTTGCAGGAAGGCATTACGCTGCACGAAGAAGTCGACGAGGTCACCGGCTTGTCGCGTCACGTGGTGGCGGATTCGCCCGACGAGAAGCGTCAGCCGGCCATCGTCATTAAGGGCAAGGCGAGCAAGCGCTACCTGATGCCTTCGCGCGCTCACCTTATGGTGCAGGACGGCGACACGGTGTTCCCGGGCGACGTGCTGGCCAAGATCCCGCGCGAAACCACCAAGACCAAGGACATCACGGGTGGTCTGCCGCGCGTGGTCGAATTGTTCGAAGCCCGCAAACCGCGCGAGACCGCGGTCATCAGCGAAATCGATGGCGTGGTCCGGTTCGGCGAAGTGGCCAAGGGACAACGCAAGCTCTATGTGGCAGCCGATAACGGCACGGAGAAAGAGTATTCCGTTCCGCGCGGCGTCCACATCAACGTGCAGGAAGGCGAGCGCGTAAAGGCGGGCGAACCGCTGATGGATGGCCCGCTCAATCCGCACGACATTCTGGCCGTGCTCGGTGAAAAAGAGCTGCAGTCTTACCTGGTGAACGAAATCCAGGAAGTCTACCGCTTGCAGGGCGTGAACATTTCGGACAAACACATCGAAGTGATCGTCCGGCAGATGATGCGCTGGGTGAAGGTCGAAGACGTGGGCGACACCCCGTTCCTCCTCGAACAGCAAGTGGACAAGTTCCGCTTCCACGAGGAGAACGAGCGTGCAATCGCGAACGGCGGCAAACCGGCCACCGGACGGCCGTTGCTGCTCGGTATCACCAAGGCGTCGCTCTCCACCGATTCGTTCATTTCCGCAGCCTCCTTCCAGGAGACCACGCGCGTGCTGACCGAAGCTTCCATTCAGGGAGCGGTCGATCATCTGCGCGGCCTGAAGGAGAACGTGATCGTGGGCCGCTTGATTCCCGCCGGCACCGGCATGGAGTATTACCGCAACGTGCGTCTCTCTCCGGAGATGGAAGAGGCCGCGAGCAAGGTGCAGGAGGAAGTCTCGCAGGCTTACGAAGATGCCGA
>CAVZUP010000213.1:0-62815 GCA_963778255.1 uncultured Acidobacteriaceae bacterium | reverse complement strand
CCACCACGCTGCCCTTGTCGGCATAGATCTTGTTGGTGGCCGAGGCCACGTAATAGGCTCCGCTCGCGCCCACGGTCTCAATCGAAGCCACGATGCGTTTTTTCTTTTCGTCGCGGATGCGCTTCACTTCGCGGTAGATTTCCTCCGATGCAGCCACGCCGCCGCCGGGGGAATTCACGTGAATAATGATGGCTTTGACGGAATCGTCATCCGCAAACTTCTTGAGCTGGGGTACTACCTGCTTGGGAGAGAAGATGACACCGTCCAGCTCAACCACGGCGATCTTGGAGCCGAAGCCGGTAAAAGACGATTCTTCATCCCGATCGCCAAAGCTCAGGTACACCAGCGTGAAAACGGCCACTCCGAACAGCGCGAACAGCCCGCCGCCCACCAACACCCAAATCCAGATCCGCGAACGCCCTTCCGCCATAATTAGAAGAGTTTAGCACCGAGACGATTTGGTAATTGTGTAATCTGTAAATTGGTAATTTCAATGCCGAAGATAAGTGCCGCACAATAGTTCGGTTCACAGATTGCCAATTTACAAAATTATCAAATTACAAAATCTATGCGTGATCCTGTCGAACTCGAGGTCTTCAAGAACCTCTACCACTCCATCGCAGAAGAGATGGGAGCCGCCCTCCGCCGCACTTCCTTTTCGCCCAATATCAAGGAGCGGCGCGACTACTCCTGCGCTGTCTTCGATTCCGCGGAACAGGTCATCGCCATGGGCGACCACATGCCGGTGCATTTGGGCTCGATGCCGATGTCGGTCGCCGCGGCAGTGGAGCAATGTGAGCTCGAACCGGGCGACGTCGTCATGCTGAACGACCCGTTTCGTGGCGGTACGCACTTGCCGGATATCACGCTGGTCATGCCGGTGTACTTTAGCAAGACTAAGACGAAGAGCGGCGGGCGAGGGCGCCCGCCCCACACTACACCAGACTTCTACGTCGCCAGCCGAGCTCACCACGCCGACGTTGGCGGAACTTATCCCGGATCCATGGGCCCGTGCCGCGAGATTTACCAGGAAGGCTTGCGCATTCCTCCGGTCAAAATCATGCGCGGCGGAAAGATAGTTGCCGACGTGCTCGCCCTCCTGCTCAACAACGTCCGCACGCCCGAAGAACGCGAAGGCGACCTCGGCGCCCAGATCGCCGCATGCCAGACCGGAGCCCAGCGCCTCCGCGAAATCTGCGCCCGCTACGGAATCGCTCGTGCCAAACGAGCCGCCGCCGACTTGCTCGTCTATTCCGAAGAGATGATGCGAGCCTTTCTGCGCACCATCCCTCCCGGCCGCTACCAGGCAGAAGATTTTCTCGACAACGACGGCGTCGAAGACAAACCCGTGCGCATCGCCGTAACCATAGAGGTCAAGAAATCTCCGTCCAGGCCGAAAAGAAAGCCGCAAGCCCCGGTCACCATCGACTTCTCCGGCAGCGATCCACAAGTGCAAGGTGCGATCAACGCGGTCGAAGCCATCACCTACTCGGCCTGTTTCTACGTCTTCCGCTGCCTGCTGCGTGAGGACGTGCCCGCCACTTCAGGCCTGATGCGCCCCATCCGCGTCGTCGCTCCTGAGGGAACTGTGGTCAATGCCGGGCCGCCCGCCGCCGTCGCTGGAGGAAACGTTGAAACCTCGCAGCGCATTGTCGACGTGCTTCTGAGAGCGCTTGCGCAGGCGATTCCCGATCGCATCCCTGCCGCGGCTTCCGGCACCATGAACAACCTCACGATCGGTGGCATTGATTCTCGTATGAACGATCTTCGTCCGGGCGAGCCGTTTGCCTATTACGAAACCGTCGCCGGAGGCATGGGCGCGCGCCCTACTAAGAACGGAGTCTCAGGCGTCCACACCCATATGACAAATTCTCTCAACACTCCCGCCGAGGCTCTCGAATACGCCTACCCGGTTCGCCTGCGGCAATATTCTTTTCGCCCCAACAGCGGCGGAGCTGGCCTTCACGCCGGCGGCGACGGAATTGTCCGCGAAATCGAAGTCTTGACCGATGCCCAGGTCACTCTGCTCGCCGACCGCCGTTCCCGCGGACCCTATGGCCTAGCCGGCGGAGCCGCCGGTGCTGCCGGACGCACGCTCATTATTCACCGCGACGGATCGGAAGAAGAACTTCCCGGCAAGACCAGCGTAAGACTGCGGTCCGGAGAGAGAATCCGCATAGAAACCCCCGGAGGCGGGGGCTGGGGCAAATCAACTGCTTGAACCGCGGAGAACGCTGAGCGCGCAGAGTTTTCTGCAAATTGATTCCCCCGTGGCCTCTGCGCCCCCGTGGTGAAGATTTTTCTCCGCGCGCTCCGCGTCCTCTGCGGTAAACCCAACTTTTTCGCTAAAATTCAAATTGCAGGATTGAAACGGGGTCATCAGCATGAGATTCTTGCGTTCTTTAATTTTCGCCGTCGCTCTTGTGGCGGTCTTCTTCTACTTCACCACGTATCGCAACGGAAACCTCCATCCCCCCAGCTGGATGGGCCATCCCCAGCACGTGGAGATCACCGAGGCCGCCGGCAGCGAGTCGTTCGACGCCGAAGAGCAGAACAACATTACCGTCTACCGCAAGAACATCGCGTCGGTCGTCAACATCACTTCGCGCGTCATGACGTTCGACTTTTTCTATGGCCTGGTGCCGCAGGAAGGCCAGGGCTCCGGGTTCGTGATCGATAAAGAAGGACGAATCCTCACCAACTACCATGTCATCGCCGAAGCGCGGCAGGTTGAAGTTACGCTCCACAACCGCAAGAAATATAAGGCCACCATCGTCGGCACCGACAAGTCCCACGATTTGGCGATCGTGCAGATCAAAGCGCCCGACCTGCAGCCGATGACGCTCGGCAACTCGAGCAATCTGCAAGTCGGCCAGAAGGTCTACGCCATCGGCAATCCTTTCGGCCTGGCCGGAACACTTACGCGCGGCATCGTCAGCTCGATCCGCCAGGTGCAGGAGCCCGATGGCCTGGTCATCGACGAAGCGATTCAGACCGACGCCGCCATCAACCCCGGCAACTCTGGAGGCCCGCTGCTCAACTGGCACGGCGAGGTCATCGGCATCAATACGATGATCGCCTCCAGCGTAGGACAAAGCGCCGGCATCGGCTTCGCCATCCCCATCAATACCGCGAAGGCCGTAGTCAACGATCTGGTTACGCTGGGACGGGTTCGTCGTCCGGCGCTAGGCGTTCGCACCATCCCCATCGATTCCGAAATTGCTGAAGAACTCGGCCTGGCCGCCGACTACGGACTGCTGATTGTGCAAGCCGTCCAAGGAGGCTCCGCCGACCGCGCCGGATTACGCGGCGGCACTGAACGCGCCTATCTCGGCAATACTCCCATCATGATTGGCGGAGATTTAATCGTCGCCATTGACGGAGAGAAAGTGGATAGTCAGCAAGTCCTAGCGCAGGTCATGAACAAACATCGCGCCGGGGACACCGTGAAAGTTACTATCTTCCGCGGTAAAAAGAAGCTGGAAGTACCGGTGGTGCTGGGTGAAGCGAGAGATCAGGTGTAGCTTGTGTGGCGCGGGCACCCTCGCCCGCGTGCGCTTTGCCAGCCAAAAATCTCTTGCAATCCGCAATGCTATATAGCATGATATATAGCAAGAGGGATCGCCATGGCACCGATGTCCAAAGCAAAGGTTTTCTATAGCGGCAGGAGCCAAGCCGTTAGAATTCCGGCTGAATTCCGCTTCACGACGGACGAGGTCTACGTGCGCCGCGACCCGCAGAGCGGAGATCTGATTCTTTCGGAATCTCCCGTCAAAACGTGGGCCGAGATTTTCAAAGCTCTCGATGACGCCAAGTTTCCCGACGATTTCCTGGAAGATCGAGATCAGCGTCCGCCTCAAAAGCGGGACGATCTATGATTCGACTCTGGATGCTCGATACCAACACCGTGAGCTACATTGTTCGAGGAAAGTCGCCAGCGGCAAGAGCCAAACTGTACAGACTTTCGGACAACGAAATCGGCTGCATTTCGGTGATTACCGAGGCCGAGCTCCGTTACGGCACATCCAAGCAGGCTCCGGGATCGGCGCGGCTCGACGCGCTGAATGCCTTGTTCGACAAACTGCGCATTCTGCCCTGGGGCAGCGCGGAGGCTCTCGTCTATGGAGACCTGCGGTCCAAACTGGAACGGACCGGAAAAGTCCTGGGCAATCTGGATATGCTAATCGCGGCGCACGCCATTAGCGCAAACGCAACCCTGGTTACCCGGGATAAGGCGTTCGCTCAGGTCGAGGATCTGCGTCCGCCCGTGAACTGGGCGGTGGATCTGTAGGCCATGCCTGACGTCGACTGGATCCGCAAACTTTGCCTCTCCTTCCCCGACGTGACCGAGGACATGCCGTGGGCCGACGATCTTTGCTTCAAAGTCCGCGGCAAAATCTTTGCCGGTGTGGTTCTCTCGGATGGCCGGTTCCCTCGCATCACGCTTAAATGCGCGCCGGAGACATTCCACGAATTGCTGGAGATCGAAGGCATCTCTCCCGCACCCTACGTCGGACGTTACAACTGGGCGACGCTCGGCCATCCCAACGTCTTGCCAGCAGACGAACTCGAAACCCTGATTCGGCAGTCGTACGACCTGGTCGTGGCCAAAGCACCAAAGCAGGCAAAAAGATCGAAGCACCAATCAGCGAAAAATCAATCGACGAAACCGCGCCCAAGGAAATCCCCTTAGAACTTCTCTCGGTGCCCTCAGCGTCTCGGCGGTGAACCCGGTTTGACTCCCGCAACCCGCTCAGCTAGCCTCGTAGGTCGCAACGAATCCATGCGCATGCAACGTTCTCTGATCCGTCTTCTGGTCCTCTGCAGCCTGTGCGCTCTGCTCGTCTCGACGGCCATGGCCGCGCCGCTTCGGCCCACACATGCTCCGCATGCCATGGTTGCCAGCGTCCACGAGCTTGCCTCGCGCGCGGGCGTTGAGATGCTGCGCGCCGGAGGCAACGCCGTAGATGCCGCCGTCGCCACCGGCTTTGCCCTTGCCGTCGTTCATCCCGAGGCAGGAAATCTTGGTGGCGGCGGATTTCTGCTTCTCCACTACGCCAACGGCAAGACCCATTTCATCGACTTCCGTGAAAAAGCCCCCGCCGCTGCCACCGAGAACATGTATCTCGATGCCCAGGGGAACGTCACACCGGAATCCGGCAAGAACTCGAGCGTCTTTGGATACAAAGCCGTCGGCGTCCCCGGCACCGTAGCTGGCCTCATCTATGCGGAGAAACAATACGGCAAGCTGTCGATTGAAAAAGTGATGGCGCCCGCCATCAAGCTCGCCCGCGACGGCTTCCCGCTCGCCTACGAAGACACGCAAGACCTGCAAGAGGACGAATACCTCGCCCAGTTTCCCGAATCCAAGCGCATTTTTCTGCGTAACGGGAACTACTACCGGCCCGGCGAAGTATTCAAGCAGCCTGAACTCGCCCACACCCTGGAACGCCTCGCCAAGGATCCCGACACCTTTTATCACGGAGCCATGGCTCGCGAACTTGCCGCTGCCATCCAAAAAGGTGGAGGGCTAGTCACCGCCGAAGACCTCGCGGCTTATGAGGTCAAGGAGCGCGAGCCCATTCGCGGCACTTATCGCGGCTACGACATCATCAGCGCTCCACCGCCTTCTTCCGGCGGAGTGGCGCTCATTGAAATCCTCAATATCCTCGAAGGCTTCGACCTGGCGAAATTCGGCAACCGCTCTGCCGACGCCATTCACCTTGAAGCCGAAGCCTTCCGCCGCACTTTCTACGACCGGACTGACTTTCTAGGCGACCCCGACTTCGCCAGGATTCCCGTGGCACAGCTTATCGATAAGAAGTACGCCGCCGCATGGCGCGATTCCATCGAGCTGAACCATGCCAGCCCGAGCAAGGATCTAAAACGCCCGTCGTTCAGCGAGCTCGAACGCGTAGCCCAATCACGGACCACGGCCATTCGCGAACCGCAAAACACCACCCACTATTCCGTCGTCGATGCCGAAGGCAACGCTGTTTCGGTGACCACTACGCTTAACGACTCCTTCGGGTCGCGCGTGACTGCCGAGGGTCTGGGCTTTCTGCTTAACGACGAAATGGACGACTTCGCGACCAAACAAGGCGTTCCCAACGCCTACGGACTCATCCAGGGTCCGGCGAACGCTATCGGCCCCGGCAAGCGCCCGCTCTCCGCCATGACGCCAACCATGGTACTCAAGGACGGCAAGCTGTTTCTGGTTCTCGGCTCGCCGGGCGGCCCCACTATCATTACTACGGTCGCCAATATACTCATCGGGGTGGTGGATTTCGGCCTCGATATCCAGGAAGCCGTCAACGCACCCAGGTTTCATCATCAGTGGCTCCCCGATGAGATTCTCGTCGAAGATCGCCTCTCTCCCGATACAATGAATGTTCTGCGTGCGAAGGGACACAAGCTGAAAGTCGGGCACTTTTGGGGAGACGGCGAGTGCATCATGATTGACCCCAAGACGGGCGAGCGCCTCGGGGCCAGCGACGGACGCAACAACGGGAAGGCGGTGGGTTACTGATGCTGAAGGCGGTATCGACATACGTCTATGTAAAAGAACGGCTGCATCCGGGCTTGCTCGATGAGCTGGTCAAGGCGGGAGCCCAGTCGATCGAAATCTTCGCCGCCCGCCAGCACTTCGACTACGCCAATCGCAAGCAGCACGTCCGTGAAATTGCCGACTGGTTCAAATCCACCGGCATTCCACTCAATTCCGTGCACGCGCCCTTGTATTCCGACTACGAGTGGGGACGCACTGGCTCGCCGCCCGTCAACATCGCGTCCACCGACCGCGCCAGCCGCATCGATGCCATGGACGAGATCAAGCGCGCCCTTGAAGTCGCCGAGCATATCCCGTTTCGCTTTCTCATCCAGCACATCGGCAATCCCAACGATGCCTTCGACGAAAAGAAGTTCGAAGCCGCGATGACTTGCGTCGAGCACCTGCGCGCCTTCGCCAAACCGCTGGGCGTAAAGGTATTGGTCGAGAATATTCCCAACGAGCTCTCGACGCCCGACCGCCTGGTTGAGTTCATCCATACCATGCATTTCGACGACATCGGCGTCTGCTTCGACTGCGGCCATGCGCACATGATGGAAGGCATTCCCGCGGGCTTTGCCACGCTGAAGAATCACATTTGCTCGACCCACGTGCACGACAACAACAAAGACAAGGACTCGCACCTGTGGCCCGGCAAGGGATCGATCGACTGGAAAGAAACCATGGAACTGCTGCGCACCGCGCCGCAAAAACCGCCCCTGTTGCTCGAAATCGACGGTGAAGAAAAGAAGAGCCCCAGCGAGGAAGTGAGCACGACCTTCCAAAAGCTGGAAAGCTCATAGGTGCAAGTCAAAGGTCAGAAGGCAAATTGCAGAAGTTAACCTCCAGCTGCCAACCGCATCGGCTTTATTCTGCAATTTGACTTCGTAATTTTGACTTCCGCGAGTTGTGCAGCGTAAGCACCAAATTTTATGTCGACACCCATCAGCACGATTGCAGATATAGGCAAGTACGAAGGCCAGTCCGTCACCATTCGCGGATGGCTCTACAACCTCCGCGAAAGCGGCAAGCTGCTCTTTCCCCAGTTTCGCGACGGCTCCGGCGTCATCCAGGGAGTGGTCCCGAAGAACGCCGTGGCGCCCGAAGTCTTCGAAGCGATCAAAGGACTCACGCAGGAATCCAGCGTCATCGTCGAAGGCAAGGTCCGCGCCGATAAGCGCGCCCCCGGCGGCTATGAACTCGACGTCGCCAACGTGCAGGTCGTGCAGCGCGTGCCCGAAGCCACGCCTTATCCCATCACGCCCAAAGAGCACGGCGTCGACTTCTTAATGGAGCACCGTCATCTCTGGCTGCGCTCGCAGCGTCAGGCGTCCATTCTGCGTGTGCGCGCCGAAATCATCCGTGCCGCCCGCGATTTTTTCGACAGCAACGGATTCACCCTGACCGATCCGCCCATCCTGACGCCCGCCGCTTGCGAAGGCACTTCGACGCTGTTTCCCGTCGACTACTTCGAAGAACAGGCGTATCTCACGCAGTCCGGCCAGCTCTACATTGAAGCCACCGCCATGGCGTTAGGTAAGGTGTATTCGTTCGGTCCAACCTTTCGCGCGGAAAAGTCGAAGACCCGCCGTCACCTCACCGAATTCTGGATGGTCGAACCCGAAGTCGCCTACGGCACGCTCGACGACCTGATGGAACTGGCCGAGGGTTTGCTCACCTTCTTGGTTAAACGATGTTTAGAGCGCCGCCGCGTCGATCTCGCCACCATCGGCCGCGATGTCACCAAACTCGAAAAAATCGAAGCTCCGTTCCCGCGCATCACCTACGACGAAGCCGTCCAGAAATTGCAGGAAGGCCACTCCCAAGGCGTGCTCGAAAACAAATTCGAGTGGGGCGGAGACCTTGGTTCACCCGACGAAACCTATCTCTCATCGCTCTACGACCGTCCCGTCATGGTGCATCGTTATCCGGCTAGTGTGAAGGCTTTTTACATGGAGCCGGATCCGCAGCGTCCCGAACTTGCTCTCTGCGTCGACGTTCTGGCGCCTGAAGGCTACGGCGAAATCATCGGCGGATCGCAGCGTATGGCCTCGCACGACCTGCTCCTGCAGCGCATCCACGAACACAATCTGCCCGAGGAAGCCTTCAGGTGGTATCTTGATCTCCGCAAGTACGGCAGCGTCCCGCACTCCGGCTTTGGCATGGGCATCGAGCGAGCCGTAGCCTGGATCTGCGGCTTGGAGCACGTGCGCGAGACGATTCCCTTCCCGCGCATGTTGCATCGGCTGTACCCGTAAAGCTTTTCACCGCCGAGACGCAGAGAACGCCGAGAAATGCAGGAAAATGACAGGCTCGATCAGATCTCACGCCGCGTCATCGGCGCAGCAATCGAGGTTCATCGTCATCTGGGACCAGGGCTCTTGGAATCAGCTTATGGGACATGTTTGGTCTTCGAGTTAAAGAGGCTGGGGCTAAGAGTTGAGGAACAGAAGGCTCTGCCCGTAATCTATAAAGACGTAAAGCTCGACTGCGGATACCGCCTGGATTTGGTAGTAGAAGACGAAATCATCGTCGAAATCAAGGCAGTCGAAAAGTTACTTCCCATTCATGAAGCGCAGATTTTATCGTACTTGAGGCTGTCGAAGAAGCGTGTAGGCCTCCTGATGAACTTCCACGTCCCTGTTTTGAAGAACGGCCTGAAACGAATAGTGAATGAATTCCCAGACGCCGAATGGGCAAAAAGACAAGCGCCACAAACCGAATAAATCGAGAATTAGTTTTTCTCGGCGCACTCGGCGTCTCGGCGGTGAATAAGGAACTGTATGGCTCAACGAAGCACAACCTACAGCAGCATCGTCCCGCGCCAGATCCGCGTGATTGGCGTTCCCCTTGACTTAGGCCAATCTCGCCGCGGGGTTGACATGGGGCCTTCCGCCGTCCGCGTTGCCGGACTCGAAGCCCGCCTGGAAGCCATCGGACACATTGTCGAAGACGCCGGCAACATCGCCGTGGCCATTCCCGAGCAGAAAAAAGAAGGCGCGGCCAACTCCAAGTACCTCAAGGAAATCACCGCTACCTGCACCAAGAGCGCCGACCTGGTATTGAAGACGCTCGAAGCCGGCAAAGTTCCGCTCGTCCTCGGCGGCGATCATTCCGTTGCGGCGGGCACGGTGTCAGGCGTGGCCGAGTTCTACCGCCGCAAGAACCAGAAAATCGGCCTGCTCTGGATCGACGCTCACACCGACATGAACACGCCCGAATCTTCTCCCAGCGGCAACGTGCACGGCATGCCGCTGGCCGCGCTCATGGGACTGCCTCCCGCAGAACTCGGTAACATCTACGATTTCTCGCCCAAGGTGCAGCCGGAAAATTGCGTGCTCGTCGGCATTCGCGACGTCGATAACTTCGAAAAGGAAAACATCCGCAAGGCCGGAGTCGAAGTCTTCACCATGCGCGATATCGACGAGCGCGGCATGCGCGCCGTCATGGAAGAAGCGCTCCGCATGGCCGGACGCGGCACCGCTGGCTATCATGTCTCGCTCGATATGGATTGGATCGATCCCGAAGACGCGCCCGGGGTCGGCACTCCCGTCTGGGGCGGCGCGACCTATCGTGAAGCCCACCTCGCCATGGAAATCATCTCCGACCACGGGCGCATGTTGAGCTTCGAAATCGTGGAAGTGAATCCGGTAATCGACGAGCGCAATCAGACCGCCGACTTGGCCGTCGAGCTGGCGCTCTCGGCGTTTGGGAAGAAGATACTTTAGCCGGGTAATCTCAATTCGTCTTGAGAATCATTTGCATTCCACTCTCCAACTTCACATTTTTCTTCTTGGAAGTCAGAATGGAATCCTGAGCGGTTCCCGCGGCCAATGTCGTTCCCGACATTCCAATTGCGCCTTTGGCATCGAAGGGGAGCTTTGCATTGGAAGCCGCTGGAGTGCTCATGGCTCCGGTGGGCGTCCGTCCGCCAGCATACATACCCGGATTGCCGCCGCCCGCACCAGTCGTTCCCGGGTTCGGACCGTTACCAGCACTGCCCCCTGTGGCACCTCCCATGGAAGTGGCCGTTTCCGAATCGGTCGCTGGGTTAAATTCTTCCGCAAATCCAACCGCCTTGATGGTCGCTGGCAGCGCCATCTCTGAATCATTCTTCAAAATCATCTTGTCGAATACGATTCTGATCGTTGAAGCAGTGTCCCCCTGGTGGGGCGTAACCTCGACAACGTGTCCGATGATCTTGCACCCCTTCGTAGCAAGTCCCGGTGGAACCGATTTGAGATCGTCGGTCGTCCTGGCAAAAACCTGATCTCCCACCCGAGCTTTCTTGGAGTCAATCGGCTTTTCCAGTTCCACGCGAATCAGCGTTCCCGGGGTAAAGTTCATGGTCATGGGCAGATTCGCAAGCGAGGCCGAAGCAGTGGCTGGGGCCTGAGGTTGGGCGGGCGCCTGTGGCTGAACTGGAGTCTGGCCGACAGCGATCCCTGTCAAACAAACTCCCACAACCAACGAACCCAAAGCAATCTTCATAAGAGCAAACCTGTTTATATGCCCGGAGTCTAAGCAAAACTCGCGGCACTCGATCGTGGCAGGAACAAGGGCCATGTCGTCAGAGATAAAGACCAGAACCCACCGCATTTGCTACGAGTTCCAGTCCAATCTAGTAAGACCGCTCACTGTACGTCGGAAACTTTCCCGTTGATAAACGTAACCTTGATGTCTTTGTAGACGTAAATCTGCTTGGCGCCAAGATTGATGATCTTGTCGGGCACGCCGATCGCGGCTTTCACCTGGTCGGGCGTCTGCCCTTTTTCGATCTGCGCGGGTTCCGGCGGAGGTCCCTGTTGCTGCTGTGCTTGTCCTCCTCCACCTTGATTGTTCCCTTGCTGATCGTTACCGCCTTGCTGGTTATTGTTGTTGTTCCCTTGATCGTTAGAATTGCCGCTGTCGTCGAGGGCAAGCAGTCCCGCGATGGTATCTTCCACCTGCGAAGGGCTGGTGTTGGCCAGCGTCCCTTTGGGGAACTGAAAAACCACGTCCGCCTTGAAGAAAGTCTTTGGATCGACGTTGTTGCAGGAATCGCAATCGATAATACTGATCACCACTTGGTCTTTCGGCAAATTGACAACGAGCTTGGAGGGATACACTTTTGTGTTCACCTGAAAGAACTGGGTGGTGGGCGCCGGCCTTCCTAACTTTCCCAGACCGAAGCCGAGGGCCTTCTGCCCCAGGGGATTCGGCGAGTGCACCGCCCCATTTTCGTACTTGGTGGCGAAAATGTTCTGGTCGGAATAGGCCGTACCGAGGATTCCGCCCTTCTTGACGACCAGGATGGTACCCTGCTCCACCACCGCAGCCCCGCTGGAATCCGAGCCCATTTTCACCATTGTGTATTGCGCTTTGAGCTGGTCTTCGAGTGAGACCGTACCTTGTGCGATCAGCCGGGACGAGGTCCCGACGACGATTAAAGCAACAACCAGGACGGCCATTTCGATTCTCTGCCGCATTGCAACCTTCCTCCTGTGAAGCTGCGCTCCTGGGCCAGAATGGGCGGGAGCGTCGTGTGTGGTATTGCTGCTTGCGGGAAAAAGCTGGAAGCGCCGCCAGTTTGCACGACGCTTCCGGCTCTAACGATTCAACATGCGCTCAAGTGCTTACTACTGTTGCTTGGCTTCCGCCTCGGCCGCATCAGCATCTTTTTGCTGCTGCTGCAAGTCGCTCTGGACACCCGTATCCGGCGTGGGCGCTGGAACCTCACCCGGCTGCGTTTTGGTATCGGGAGCGGCCGGCAATCCGTTCTTTCCTTGTTTGTCGGCCAGTTCCTTCAATCCGGCATCCATCTGGATATGCAGTTGATTGTGCATCTCCTGCAGATCGTCGACGGCGACCGCGACAGTAGCGCCGATGGCACACTCATCCTTCTTGCTGCTCTTGACGGTGGCGTTGACCATGTTGTCGCTGTCCGGCTGGTCGGTGGTGCGGTAGATCACATCGCCAGGAGTTAATCCGCATTCCGTGCCGTCCGCGGTAGTGAGATCCTCGTCAGTGGAAACTACGAAGATGTGAATCTTGGGATCAAGCGCCGGTGGCACCTGGTCTCCGGCCGGAGCATTCTGACCACCCGCGGCCGCGGCTTTTTCCGCTCCGATTTCGTATTTCATCTCGTCGGAGAGAGCCTGTTTGACGTCAGGACTGAGGCCCGTTGCTGCCGCTGGTGCTCCGCCGCCCAGCATGTAAGCGCCATAAACGGTTTGGAGGTTCGCGGCAACCAGAGGATCGGATGACCAGAGCGAAGCGATTTCGTCGTCCGACTGCGGCCGGAGCGGGCTTAATGCACCATTCCCACCGCCGTCGTCACCGCCAGCGGCCTGCTGTGCGGCATAAGCAGCTTGCAGATTCGCCGCAATCAGATAGTCCGCGAGCCAGAACGCCGGCGCCGCATACACGGGATACGGAGTGAACCAACCGCCATAGAAGCCATACCACGGCGATCCGCCCCAGCCCCATCCATAAGCGACTGGCGCGGCCCAAGGATTGTAGGCCCAACCGTAGAATCCGGGACCCCAGTAATAAGGCGGAGCGTAGCCGTAATAATTACGTCCGCCCCAGCCGTAGCCGCGATATCCATAGGCGTAGTAATGTCCGCCGCGATAGTAGGTGCGCTGATAGTAGGCGTGTCCGCCGCGGTTGAAGTAGGCGCGCTGGCTGTAGCCGCCGTAACGGCCGTGGTTCACGATGGTGCGTCCGTTGTGCACGCTGGTAATGGTGCGGCCACCATGCACGCCGTGGTTGATCGTCATCCCATGCGCCTGGATCGAGCGCACCTGGCCATTGCTGCGCACCGAAACGGTGGCGCCGCTCTTGGTGGTATGGGTTGTCGAACCCGTCGGCTGATGATGGCCGGCGTTGGCGTTGGCAGTTCCGCGATTGTTGGCATTGTTCGCCCCACCGCGATTGTTGGCATTGTTCGCCCCACCGCGATTGTTGGCATTGTTGGCCCCGCCGCGGTTGTTGGCATTATTGGCACCGGCGCGGTTGTTCGTTTGATTCGCGCCCGTGCGGTTATTGGCATTGTTGCTGCCGCCCCGGTTGTTGGCGTTGTTCGCGCCCGGTCGATTGTTCGCATTGCCCGGTCCACGGTTATTGGCATTGGCTCCCGGACCGCGATTGTTCCCGCTATTGCCCGGGCCGCGGTTGTTGGCGCCGTTCGAAGCTCCTGGTCGCGAGGCGTTACTCCCAGCCGAGTGCTGCGCCGGGGTCGCATGTTGCGCCGGAGCCGAATGCTGTGCCGGAGCCGAATGTTGCGCCGGGGCGGCGTGCGCGGCCGGTGCCGAATGTTGCGCCGGGGCCGAGGGTTTTGGCGGCCCACCATTGGCGGAAGCTAGCGCGGTTACCATGAGAAGAACCAGTAATACGGACCATTTCGGCAGGACGCTCTTTCCTCGGTTCATCGAATTCATAGACCACTCCTGTGAGATGTGAGGCTCCTTACTTTCTGTTTCCACCAGCGGAACACGTCCGCAGGCCGAACCAACTTCGTCGGTCTGCGATCCCGCTCGTGGGCTTCTTCGACGGGAGCTTCTTGGTCCGAGTGCCATAGGGGAAGGGCCGGGCACCGGCCTTCGAAGTCCCGACAATTTCACACCTGTTTCAGCACGGTGTCAAGCAACTCATCCGAAAGCCCTTACGATCTGTTGACCACTTGTTTACCTCCGCCTGACAACACCGGCTTCGCGGATTCGTAAGCTGCCCTCAGTACGACGAAAACTTGGAGGCAAAGCCGTGAAGCACAAAAGGATTTCCGCAATTCTGGGCTTGGTCGTTTCGTTCGGCATCGGCGTCGTCGCTGCCGCAGCGCAGACCAATTCCTATCAGCAGACGAATCTGGCTTCCGACATGGCCGGCGTGGCCAACAACACCGACCCTAAACTCATCAATCCCTGGGGAATTTCGTTCTTTCCCGGCCAGCCTTTCTGGGTCGCCGACAACAACAGCGGTTACTCCACCATCTACGACGCCAATGGCGTCTCGCAGTTCTCCGTTCTGATTCCCGCCCCTCCCGGAGATGCTTCGCCCTCAACTCCCACAGGCACCGTCATCAACCAGACCAGCGGCTTCCTGGTCAACGGCCATCCTAGTCAGTTCCTCTTCGATAGCGAAGACGGAACCATATCGGGCTGGTACAACTCGGGGAACGCCGTTCTGCTTGTCGATCGGTCGACGACGGGCGCCGTCTACAAGGGCCTGGCGATGGTCGCCAATGCTTCGGGATCGTTCCTTCTGGCGACCAACTTCAACAGCGGGCAGATCGACGTCTTTGATAGCAATCTGAACCTGGTCACGCTCGCCGGATCGTTCACCGATCCCACGCTGCCCGCGGGCTACGCTCCGTTCGGAATCCAGCCCATTGGCGCCCAGGTCTTCGTGACCTACGCGCTGCAGGATGCGGCCAAGCACGATCCCGTTTCTGGCGCCAGCGACGGCTACGTCAGCATTTTCGACGTCAATGGAAACTTCGTGAATCGTTTCGCTTCTGCCGGTACGTTGAACGCGCCCTGGGGATTAGTGCAGGCTTCGGCCAACTTTGGCATGTTCAGCAACGACATCCTCATCGGCAATTTCGGCGACGGCACCATCAACGCCTTCGACAACAACGGGAATTTCCTTGGCCAACTCAAAGATCAGACCGGCGCGGTCATCACCAACGGGTCGCTCTGGGCGCTGGTGTTCGGAGCGGGCGGAACGGGCGATCCCAACACGCTCTACTTCACCGCCGGCCTGGCCAACGAAGGCCACGGCTTATTCGGCGCGCTGGCGGCCGCTACTCAAGGAACCGAGGACTTCTCGTTCGCTGCCTCACCGCAATCCGGCACCGTCGCCGCCGGCGGATCGATGAACTTCACTCTCTCGGTTACGCCCGCCAACGGCTTCTCGAACCTGGTGACGTTCTCGTGCACAGCTCCAACGGGGATCACATGCACCTTCAATCCGACCTCGGTGACCCCCGCGGGCGGCGCGGCCACCACCACCCTCACCGCAACCGCTGCCTCGGCCACGGGCACAAACCCTTATGTCGCCCACAAGGTGATGGGGATGGCGTTCACCGGACTCGGCATATTCGGCTGCTTCTTCTTTGCCGCCGGCGCGGGCGCGAGCCGAAGACGCTTGCTCTCGCTCGTGCTCGGTGGATTCACCAGCCTCCTCATCGCCGGCACGCTGCTCGCTTCCACGGGATGCGGCAGTTCGAGCAGTGCCAGCCAGATGAATCCCACACCTGCGTCCATCGTGGTCACCGCAACTGCGGGCGCTCTGACGCACACCACCACCATTACCCTCACGGTGCAGTAGCCGCAAACTTACCTGGGTCGCCTCGATCCAGCGCAGAAGGCGAAGCCGCTCAACGGCTTCGCTTTTCTTTTTTCCCGCAATGGAACCAGAACCAACACCGGAGAACTCCGGGGACTTTAGCAACTTCATGGTCACCTCCAAGTGTAACCACGGTAATTGGGGAGTGTTCCATCGTTCGTCGATGGAGCTAATGGAAGGCGATGTTCACCCATTCGCACATTCGGTATGTTCTCCTCGCTCTGCTTCTGCTGACCTGCGCTTCCGCTGCGCAACCTGCGGGTGGGCGAGGTCCGGACGATTCTCCCGGCCTGCCTACCTATCGCAGCACCGTCTCCGAGGTGCGGGTCACTTTTTTTGCCACCGGCGAGAGCAATCGCCCCATCGACGTCTTGACTCAGTCGGACTTCGCCATCGTCGACAACGAACAAGTGGTGCGGAATTTCCGCAGCCTCGCGCATTCCACCGAAACCTCGCTCGACGTCGTTGTGTTGGTCGATCTGAGCGAGTCCGTCGCGCCGCGGGTTCGAGCCGCGCTCAGCGATGTGCTGCAACTGGTAGCGCGCGAGCAGTCGATCGCCGCTGACAACATCTCCGTCCTGTCTTTCGGAGGAACTTCCGCGGGAAGCCTCGATGGGACCCTCGGAGCAAATCCCGGAAGAATGTCCCGAAGCGCGGCGGCTAGCATCCTGCCCGCCGTCCTCTGCGCCGACGGTTGCCGTTCCTCGAGCTCCGCCGCCAAACTCCAGGCGCTTAAAAGCGGCGGCGCAACCCCGCTCTACGACGCGATCATTTTTGCCGCCGACTTCCTTTCGCAGCACCGCCGCGCCGCGGACCGCGACACCGTCCGGCCGGTTCTGATTCTCTACTCCGACGGCTTCGACACCATCAGCCCGCATTCCGCCAGCGACGCCCTGCAGGCGGCGCAGGACGCCGGCGTTCTCATCTACTCCGTGGATATGGGGAGGGTGGAAAATTCATCGGGCAGCGCTTTCCTGCGCCAGGTTTCCGAGGGTACGGGTGGACGATATTTCCCGCGCTTCTCCTCGCTCGACGGCGCCGTCGCCGTCCTGAATGCCGCGCTCGAAGATCTGCGCGCCTCTTATGTCGTGACTTATGACTTGCCCAGCCATCAGGCTGGATTTCATTCGCTTCGCCTCTTGCCGACTCACAACCTCAACCTCACCTTCCACAGCCGGAACGGCTATGAATATGACTACGAACCCGGCGGTCATTGATGGGGAGACCGCGATTGCAAACCGCTGCCTGGAGACTTATGAAATCCACATTGCTTCTCACGTTTGTATTGAGCGCCATTGCCGCCGCTTTCGCGGCACCGATCGGCGCGTATCAACAGGGAACCGTGGTTCGTATGCACATGGGCGACTGCATGCTCATGCATCGAGGCTTCATGAACCAGTTCGGCCCTCCGGCGGCCGCTGCTACCGAGGAGAGTTGTCCGGAATACACCCTGATCACCGATAAGGTCGTCTTTGTCATCGTGGGCAAGTCGTCCAACCAGCTGGTGCCGCTCGCCGAAGTCATCGATTTCCGCTTCGAGAACAAGGAGTTAGCGGTTCGAGTCGACGATGCCCGCAAGGAATCGAAGTTCGCCATCAAGGAAATGACGCTGCGCTCGCAATGGGAACTGCTGCAACGGCACATCGAACAAGAACTCTCGGCCCCGCCGCCGCGCCAGACCGTGGATACATCGCTGGCGCTCAGAAGCCGCCAGTAACCGGAAATCTTTGACGTTAAAGACACGAGTTGATCCAACACCGAGGGCACGAAGATACACGAAGGCCTTCATTCCATAATTTTTCCTTCGTGATCCTTCGTGCCCTGAGGTGGTTCAGAAACGCTGTCCGAACCAAAGCTGCGATTGACGGGAAACCAGCCGCGCGCCAGACTGAAATGTCATGGCAAAGCTAAGAGTGGGCATCCTTTTTGGCGGACGCAGCGGCGAACACGAAGTGTCGTTGCTGTCGGCAGCGTCGGTTCTGAACGCGATCGATAAAACGAAATATGAAGTGGTGCCCATCGGCATCACCAAAGACGGCCGCTGGCTCACGGCCGAACACGCCGAACGCCTGCTGAAAGGCGAAAAGCCCGCGGACAAGAGCGCCACGCAGACCCACCTTCGGGCGGGCGACCCCGAAGCTACGCCGGGAGCGGCGGTGCTGGCAGCGGGCGAGTCGGTGGTCGTGCCTCCGGAACCGGCGCGGCGCGAGGCTGGCCTGGCTCCCTTCCAGACCGATGCGAATCTGCGGCGCGCCGCCGACCGCGCCATCAACGTGGATGTCATCTTTCCCGTGCTGCACGGCACCTTTGGCGAAGACGGCACGATTCAGGGTCTGCTGGAACTGGCCGACATCGCCTACGTGGGAGCGGGCGTCCTCGGCTCTTCCGCGGGCATGGATAAGGACATCATGAAGTCCCTGTTTCGCGCCGCCGGATTGCCCATCGTGAAACACGTGACCGTGCTGCGCGGTCAATTCGAAGCTGCGCCGAAAAAAGTTCAAAAGCTGGTCGAGAGCAAGCTGAAGTATCCCGTCTTCGTGAAGCCGGCGAACCTGGGCTCTTCGGTAGGAATTTCGAAGGCGCACGACGGCAAGGAACTCGGCCCGGCCATCGCAGAAGCCGCCAAGTTCGATCGCAAAATCGTGATTGAGGAAGGCGTGGGCGGAAAGAAGAATAAAGCCCGCGAGATCGAATGCGCCGTGCTCGGCAACGACGACCCCAAGGCCTCGATTGCCGGAGAAATCGTTCCCTGCAAGGAGTTCTACGACTACGACGCGAAGTACCTGGTGGAAGGCTCGGAAGCGGTAATCCCCGCGAAGATCACGAAAGCGGAAATGAAAACCGTGCAGCGGCTCGCCATCGCGGCGTTCCAAGCTGTCGATTGCACGGGCTTGGGGCGCGTCGACTTTCTCATGGATCCAAAATCGCGCAAGATTTTCGTCAACGAGATCAACACTATGCCCGGCTTCACCGCCATCAGCATGTACCCGAAGATGTGGGTGGCCTCGGGAGTGCCGTATCCCGAGTTGATCGACCGCCTGATCCAGCTAGGTATCGAGCGGCACGAGGACAAGAAGCGGAATCAGTACAGCCGGTAAGAAGGGGAGATACAACCGCTGCCGAGACACTTGTTTCGAGGCGAGCCAGAACAAATCGTTTTCGATATCATTATCATTACATTTAATCGGTATGCCATTCCCTATCAAAGTCTGCGCCATCTGCTCAGAAGAGTTCGAACTGAAGCCGGATAAACCCGGATTCGCCAATCGCTGCCCAGCCTGCAGCGAGCCCGAACAAATTGAACCCGGCACCGGCCGCCACGCGCCAGCCGACGTCCTCAAAACTGATAAAGAAGCCAACGCGGCGCGGAAGCAGGCCATGCGCGATCTTCTTTACCGCAAAGACAGCTAACAGCTCTTCTAAACCTCCCACTGGGCACCTATTAACCAGATCACACGGCAAAGCGATTAGTGGCGGAATATCGCGGTAGCAAGCATTGGCCCGATGACGCGCTTCTGGGTGGAAACGCTGATTGCAACAGTTACGTAAAAAAGTATGCATGTTGAGATCATTTTCCCGATCTATTCACGTGAAGATGAAAATCAAGTCGATCAAATGGGGACTGGCGATTTCTTGCGGATGGTTCGTAATTCTCGTTGGATCAGCCGTTCTCCTGCCTTCCGCTGACTCAAGACGATTTGCGTTAAGAACTGTCCCGTTGTTGGTGGTCATCATCGTTTGGCTACTTCTGACGGCGGTTGCTCTTGGCATGTATTTCTATCGAGCTTGGATGCGCCTTCGCACGGTCCCGAACAAAGCGGCATATGCAACCTGGTTAAGCTTCCAGACTGTCTGTGCACTTGCAGCGGCCGTCGCGCTGGCTTCGTTGTTCGTCCCTAGTTACGTCACAAGCCCTCGGCAGACGAGAGAATTTACTCTCCAACAAAACCTGCATGTTATGCGTGCCATTCTCAACCAATACACTCTTGACCTGCGAAGACGGCCCCAATCACTCGATGACCTTGTGAAAACTGGTTATATCAGGCAGATACCGGCAGACCCGACGACTAAGCGTAACGACACATGGGTCTTGGAACGGTCGGATGATCCAAGAATGCCCGGCATCGTCAATATTCGGAGCGGTTCAAGTGGCATAAGCAGCAAGGGGAGTCCGTATCACGACTGGTGAGAATCTATCTGATGGTTGGCGAAATATCGCCATGACACCAATAGCCTCCCATCCGCCTCCAGATCGCTCATCACAAACCAACGGCGCACTTCGTCACAGACGGGCCCACCGTCAAGTGCGATTCTCGTTTTCTGACTGGGAATCCAGGGGCGTGCCGCTCTTCCAAAACGGTCCTCGAAGCTGCCTCCTGATTTTGATCTTGGACACTAACATTTCGTAAGTGATTGGTTCTAAAATACTTTAGCGTAAGTCATTTAGAATCATAGACCGGACCAAAATTTTTCCCCTAACCCCATGATTCCAATAGACATGGGGAGAGGGGGTACCAGTACCAGGTAGTCATCATGCTTCGAGAGAATTCGCCGGAACCGACCAGGCTGCGCCACCTTCAAGAAGGCAGCAAGATTACTCTCACCGCCTCGACAGTTAAATCGCTCTTGACAGACCAAGTCGTCGGTTATAGTATCTGATCCCAAGTTCACCTTCGGGTGGACCAGAATTTCATGCAGAGTGGCTGAGGGACGAGCCCTAAGACGCCACGGCAACCGGATAGAGATCATATATCTCAATTGCAGGTGCCAACTCTCGCCCGGTAACGGGGACCATGAGATTCGGGTAAGCGAAATTTGATTCGCATTTCCCGAGCCTCTTTTCCCATTCGGAAAAGGGGTTTTGTGTTAACTGGGGTATTTTTTACCCGGCTCGTCCCGCAGTCACAGAAAGAAGTAGCACGATGGAGACGAGCACGTACGAACTCCGCTGCCGCGAATGCGGAAAGACTTGGGGCAACCAGCCGCGCAGCATCTGCGAAGACTGTTTCTCGCCGCTAGAAATTACGTACGATTACGATTCGCTTCGCCCGCGCCTTTCGCGCGACTTGTTTGCCTCGCGCGCGCCGAATATCTGGCGCTACCGCGAGTTACTGCCGCTGCCAGTGGGGTATCAGCCCTCCCTCCCAGTTGGTTATACCCCGCTGGTCAGTGCGCCGCGCCTGGGCGACAAGATCGGTTCCCGCAAGCTCTTCGTCAAGAATGACGCCGTTTGCCTGCCCACCCTGAGCTTCAAGGACCGCGTGGTCGCCGTCGCGCTCGCCAATGCCCGCAGCTTCGGATTCGATACCGTGGCCTGCTCCTCCACCGGCAACCTCGCGAATTCGGTCGCGGCGCAGGCGGCTCGCGAAGGGTTCAAGGCTTGGATCTTCATTCCTTCCGATTTGGAGCCCGCGAAAATTCTCGGCACGCAGGTGTTTGGCGCGGAATTGGTCCGCATCAACGGCAGCTATGACCACGTCAATCGCCTGTGCTCGCAGATCGCCGACGAACATCGCTGGGGATTCGTCAACGTCAATCTTCGTCCCTATTACGCCGAAGGCTCGAAGACCGTGGGCTATGAAATCGCCGAGCAGTTGGGATGGAAGTTGCCCGATAACGTCGTCGTGCCAATGGCCGGCGGATCGCTGATTACGAAAATCAAGAAGGCGTTTGACGAGCTGATCCTCCTCGGCCTGGTCGATCCCAAGCCAGTGAAGTTCTTTGGCGCGCAAGCTTCCGGATGCTCGCCGATTTCGACCGCCATCAAGCAATACAGCACCGAGATTGAACCGCAGCGCCCGAAGACGATTGCGCGCTCGCTCGCCATCGGCAATCCGGCCGATGGACACTACGCCTTGAAGGCCATCACCAAGAGCGGCGGATGGTCGGAAGATGTCTCCGACCACGAAGTAATTGAGTCGATCCAACTGCTGGCGGAGAGCGAAGGCATCTTCACCGAAACCGCAGGCGGCGTGACCGTGGGAACGGCGCGGAAGTTGATTCATCAGGATCGCATCCTCCCTGACGAAACCACCGTGCTATGCATCACCGGCAACGGACTCAAGACGACCGACGTGCTCGCGGACAGGTATCAGGCCGAAACTCCGATTGCTCCGAAGCTGGCCGAGTTCGAGGCGTATCTGGCTTTGAAATCGGCGAACCTGCCGGCAGCAGTGGCGGAGACTGCGGCAGCGGCCGTTGCGATTTAGTCGTCTGTCGTCTGTCGTTAGTCGATGGTCGTTCGTCGTTCGCGATTGGCAAACGATCGCGGCAGCTCATTTTTTGGTTGGGCTTGCGAACGCCTAGCGACCAACGACCAGCGACCGCAAAATCTTTAATTATTTTGGAGACCTTAATATGAGCATCACCGTTCAAATACCTACTGCTTTGCGGCGGCTTACCGCTGGGAAACCAACCGTTGTCTGCTCACCCGCGAATCTCAACGATCTGTTTTCAGAACTCGACTCGCAGTTCCCCGATCTGAAGCCCCATTTGCGCGACGAAGCGGGCGAGACGCGGCGCTTCCTGAATATTTATGTGAATGAGGAAGACATCCGCTTTCTTGGAGGCGCTGCCTATGCGTTCCAGGATGGCGACGAGGTGCTGCTAGTGCCTTCGATTGCGGGCGGGGCGCAGTAGGCCACACGCGCCCGGCCACCCGTCGGCCTGAAACTGCCGGTCAATATTGCTCGTTCCATCACCTGCTCACACTGCCCCGCGCGAACAGAATCCAATCCGGAATCACCCTTCTGCCGGCTGCAGTCCTTCGCTTGCTAACCGCTTAGCATAAGTCGTACAATCGCGGCGATTGTCTCGGGAGGAATGTGGATATGAAATTGTCGAATTTCGCCGCCGTGCTGCTGGCTATTCTTCTGCTGTCTTCTATTCTCCCGGCGCAATCGAATTCCATTTCCTCGCCAAACGGTCTGCTGCAACTGATGTTTTCGGTCGTAAATGATGGGCCGCAGAAAGGACAGCTCCTCTACGACCTCACCTATCGCGGCAAGCCGGTTCTGGTTCATTCCACCTTAGGGATGGACATCCGGGGCGAGCAGCCCCTGGGTACGAACGTCCAGATCGTTTCTTCGACTCCGCCTTCCAAGGTGGACGAAACTTACACCATCCCCGCCGGCAAATCGAATCCCGTTCGTAATTTCTACAACACGTTTTCCGTCGAACTACTCGAGCCGGGAACCTACGGCCGCCGTTTTTCGGTTGAGGCTCGTGCCTATGATGATGGCGTCGCCTTTCGCTATGTCATCCCCGATACCGACGGATCGAACTCGCTCTACATCGCCAATGAGCGAACCCAGTTTCAGTTCAGCAAAGACGCCACCACCTATCCGCTTATCCTGGTCAGCTATCGCAGTTCCTGGGAAGACAGCTATCACACCTTGCCCGTCGGCAGTATCCATCCCGATTGGCTCGTCGGTCTCCCACTTCTTGCTGAAGTCCCGGGCGCAGCCTGGCTGGCCATCACCGAAGCGGACATCGACAACTACGCGGGCATGTACTTGCAGTCCGTGGAAGGCGACGGCAATGAACGGATTCTCAAGGCTCGCCTTTCTCCCCGCTTGGATGTGCCCGGCGTCTCCGTCATCGGTCCGACGCCGCTGCACACGCCCTGGCGCGCCATCATGGTTGCCGACAATCCCGGCCGCTTGATCGAATCCAATATGGTGATCAACCTCAACCCTCCGTGCGCTCTGGCCGACACTTCGTGGATCAAGCCTGGCAAGGCCGCCTGGGACTGGTGGTCCGGCTCCTACGCGGAGGGAGTCGACAAGCCCGGAATGAATACGGCCACCATGAAGCACTACATCGACTTCGCTTCCAAGGCGCACTTCGAATACATGATGATTGACGCGTTCTGGGCCGCTCACACCGACGGTCCCGACGCTTCCGGCGCCGATCTCACCCAGACTCAGCCGAACATCAACATGCCCGAGATCCTCGATTTCGCCCGGTCAAAAAATGTCCGCGTCTGGCTCTGGGCCCACTGGGCCGATCTCGCCACCCAGATGGATCAGGCATTTCCGCTCTTCGAAAAATGGGGCGTCGTTGGCGTCAAGATTGACCAACTGGATCGCGACGATCAGTGGATGATGGATTTCTACCGGACAACCGTGAAGAAAGCCGCCGAGCATCACTTAATGCTCGATTTCCACGGCGTATTCAAGCCCTTCGGAATGAATCGTACCTATCCCAATCTGATGACCCAGGAAGGCGTGATGGGCCTTGAATACAACAAGTGGAGTCTTCGCGTAACCCCCGATCACAACGTGATGCTGGCCTTCACTCGCATGTTGGCCGGTCCGCTGGATTACACTCCCGGAGGTTTTCGCAACACCCGTCGCGACCAGTTTGAGGCGCGCGAGTTACTTCCTGAAGTCCTCGGAACCCGCGCGCACCAGACCGCACTGTTTGTCGTGTTCGAGAGTCCCTTCGAGATGGTGGCGGATTATCCGGAAGCGTACGCTGGCCAGAAAGAGCTGGCCTTCATCAGCGCCGTGCCCACCAGTTGGGATGAGACGCGCGTGCTCAACGCAAGAGTTGGAGATTACGTGACCATCGCACGCCGCCACGGCACGGAGTGGTACATCGGGAGCATCGCTGGCTGGCACGGAGCTGATTTGGAGATTCCGCTGAGTGTCCTGGGGTCCGGCCAATACGTCGCCGAGATCTATTCGGACGCGGCCGATGCGGCAGAGAACCCCACACACAGCACGCTCGAGAGTGAGCTCGTCTCGCAGTCGACCGTTCTCAAGGCCAAACTGGTCTCCGGAGGCGGGCAGGCAATTCGAATTCGTCCCGCAACCGCCGAGGATGCGCCTGCCAAGAAACATTAGCGGACTACCAAGCGTGGCCGCTAATCTCAACGAACTGTTTTCGGCCCTCGACTCGCAGTTCCTCGACCTGAAGCCTCATTTACGGGACGAAGCGGGCGGGTCGCGGTAGACCGGAGTTGCCGTCCGCTCCAGGACCTGGAGTTCTCAGCTAGAGTGCCGCTAACAACAGTCGTCGCCGACCGAGCCGTTTACAATCGAGGCGATGAGCCGCCAGACACAACTGCATGTGCTTCCCAAAGACGTAAACGACCTACTTGTCGCAATGCATGATAAAGAGCCTCTGGAAGCGGCACTGCGGAGCGGAAATTCTGCCACACCGGAACACCAAGTGTTCATTCCTGAAAATATGAGCGGACAGATTTTGGTTTTGTGGAGCAAGCGATTCGCTCCCAACCTGCAAAGAGGTTATGTGGCGAATGCACAGCCACCTTATTACCTCATAGATGAACAGACCGAGTCCGTGCTTGAGTTGTGCCTGTCCGGCCTGACGACCTGGGAAGGACGACCAGCACTCACGCAGGGACGCATCTATGGTGTCTTCGAGAACAAGCAGGCGGAGTTTGAGAAATTGTATGAGCGCATCGTCCGCTACATCCGGCGGCATTGGCGCAAAAATCCGGCTCCATGGATGGGAGGTTATGTTGGTCCGTCAGCAAGCGACTGGTTCGAGCGAGGCGGATTACTGCTGCCCAACTATATTCCGCCCGTCCGCAGCGATTGGATTGAACGTCTGGGGGAACAGCACCCACAGTGACTGGCGAGACCCCCATTTCACTAACTGGCACGGCCTCCTCTCGGAGGGAACGGTCAGTGAACATCCGATTACCAAGCTCGTCCATAGTCGCCCGTTCCGATAATCTTCCGCAGCCACTCCGGTGGTTCTTTCCGTGCTATTGCCTTCTTTGCCTCATGCAGGGCGGCCTCAGCTTCCCCTGGGACCGTGCCGATCGCGAATGAAAAATCAGTCTCCTCGATCGTTTGAATGCGTCCGTCGGCATAGACCGGAAAAGATTCCCTGAAAATCTGCCGTGCTTGGGTAAGTTTGGCGCTCAATTCTTCGCGGGACTCTCCCTTGCATAGAAATTCATCGCCTTGCTGGTGGTATGCGTCCAACCCAACGCCCATGAGGATCTTGGCCAATCGGCGCAAGACCGCATCACCGGCAATCTGACCGTAATAATCATTGAACGTCTTCATCAGGTCAACGTCGACCATGGCAACGAACGGACTGGCTTTCCCTTCGTCAAAGGCTTGCCGGTTCGGCAATCCAGTCAGCGTGGAGATCAGCAAGACGTGCCTTGCGGATTCCACAATCTGCCGTGCCGGCTGTACGGATCGATGCACCGAGATCGCAGCTTTGGCCTCTTCCAGGCTTGTAGAGATTCCGCTCTGCACCATGAAGGCGGCGAGGAAGCCGGGGGAGCGCGAAATACCGTACTTGCAATGGATCAAGATCCGCTCGTCTTTTTCCGTCTGTTCGTGCAGCCAATCCACAGCTTCTTTCACATGCTTGGGATAGATGACTCCTATGTCGGGCGCGGGAATATATTTGTACGCCTTACCGGGATGTTCCGCGGACTGGTCGCGCCCCGCTGGATGATATGCGTCCACCCCGCGGACGTTGAGGATTGCCGTGATGTTTTGTGGATTCCTGCGAATGAGTTCGTCGGCGTCTTGCTGACTCCCGAGCCACAGGTTCTTGACGATGTGGTTCATCATAAAGATTCATGCTAGCAGCCACTCCGATGAACTGCTCACTGAGATCTTGCAGGCTTACGCCGCTAGACCCTAGCGGCCACGGCAATCGCATAACCGCCTTTACTGTATCTTCTTTCTATCTTCATACAATATTTGCCGCGCTCAATCGTCTACAGAAGTGGATGGACTTGGCGCTGAAAAAACAGTGGGCAATGGCGGACCAGGATCAGCAGATCTCCGAAGCGATTAGCCGGGAGCAATCCCGCCTGCGCAACTTCATTCGGAGACGCGTAGCCGACCGCGAGGACGCCGAAGACCTCTTGCAGGATGTCTTCTACGAACTCGTGGAGGCTTACCGCCTGATGAAGCCGGTGGAGCAGGTTACCGCCTGGCTGTTCGGCGTAGCCCGCAATCGGATCACTGACCTCTTCCGCAAGAGACAGCGAGAGGCGTTGAGGAACGCACCGGTGCCGGTCACAGAGGAGGGGGAGATGCTCCGGTTGGAGGAGTTGCTTCCCTCGCCCGATGCCGGGCCGGACGCAGCCTACGCTCGAGGCGTGCTGCTGGATGAACTGGATGCCGCGCTCGATGAGCTGCCGGACGAGCAGCGCGAGGTATTCATCGCCCATGAGTTGATGGGGTACAGCTTTAAAGAGCTGGCCGCAACCACGGGCGTGGGCGTGAACACGCTGCTCTCACGCAAGCGCTATGCAGTGCTTCATTTGCGCGAGCGCCTCCAGGCCATCCACGACGAATTTACGAAAGCATGAGGACAAGGATATGAGAAGGAATCGGGCCGTTAGATTTCTGATGATGGTGCCGTTTGCCGTCGTATTTTGTGCGGTATTTGGCTATGTGGTCATGCGCCTGTGGAACTGGCTGATGCCGGCTCTGTTCGGATGGCACCTGATCACCTTCTGGCAAGCGCTGGGAATTCTGATCCTGAGCAAGATTTTATTCGGCGGATTCCATGGGCGGCACGGCGGGCACATGCGCTGGCGCCGCGGCATGATGGAGCGATGGGGCCAGATGACTCCGGAAGAGCGCGAGAAGTTCCGGCAATCGATGCGCGGCCGCTGCGGTTCCTTTGACCCACCCGCTGCGGAGCCAAAGGCGTGAGGGAAACGGATCCCGAGGGCGCCGGCCTTCGCCCTTCACGTTGCGCAGTCTATCTTGTCCACAGGCGTGCTATAATCTAACTAACTGGTTAATTATATGAAGGCGCCCAAGGCCACTCGCCGTCCGCTTCGTTCACCCCGTCCTTCGAGCCGCGGTGACGCCGGGCCTCAGGCTACTCACCGTTTGGGGAGCCGCGGGCAGCCCGAGGAGAGCCGGGCTTCGATCCTCGAGGCCGCGGTGGCGGAGTTCGCCGAGTATGGGGTCGCAGGGGCCCGGACCGATGCCATTGCGCGCGCGGCCCATGTCAACAAGGCGCTCCTTTATTACTACTTCAAGGATAAAGACGCCTTGTACGAAGCGGTACTCGATCATGTGTTCGGAGGGTTGCGGGCGCGGGTGATGCCGGTGCTCGAAAGCGAACTGCCTCCGCGTGAGAAGATGCTGGAATATCTGGCTGCGTATTTCGACTACATCGCGGAGAACCCACGGTTTCCGCGCGTGGTGCAGGCGGAGTGGATGCGGTCGGGCGTCGACTACCCCCACATGCAACGGGTGGCTCGGGAACATTTTCGTCCCATCTTTGAGCAGTTGACCGAGGTTCTGCGGCTGGGAGTCGAGGCGGGCGATTTCCGCAGGGTGAATCCCGTGGATTTTCTCCCTTCGGTGGCGGCGGTGATTGTCTTTTATTTCAGCGCTGCGCCGATTATCAAGGCATTGACCAAAGTTGACCCGTTGTCGGAATCGCGAATTCGGGAGCGGCGGGCGTTTGTGCTCGATTTTATTTCGGCGGCGCTGTTCATTTCTTAGTCGTCAGCCATCCGCCGTTAGTTTTGGGGCTAACTGCGGAGATACCAGGGGATTTCTATGAGTGCTCGAAACAGATTCTTGATTGTGCTGGGGATCATCCTGTTGATCGCCTCGGCGTACTACATTTTCTCCACTCCCGGCGGGAACGATCTGATTCTGGTGGGGACGGTCGATGCCAACCAGATCGTCGTGAGTCCGCAGATTCAGGGGCGCATCTCGAAGCTGCTGGTGGAGGAAGGAACGCAGGTCAAGCAGGGAGATTTGATTGCCTTGCTCGATCCTTCAGAACTGGAGGCGGAGGAGCGCGCGGCTTCGGCAACGATTGCCAGTTTGCGGTCGCAGGTGAATGCGAACGAATACACGCGCAAGTCGACGAAAGGATCAACGTCGAGCGACGTATCGAACGCGCAAGCCAAGCTGCAATCGGCGCGAGCGCAACTGGCGCAGGCGGAAGCAACCCTGACACGCGTCGAGAGCGACAGCCGGCGGACGATCGGTCTGGCGCAGGCCGGCGTGGCATCCGATCAGGATCGCGTGCAGGCCGAGATGAATCTAAAGGCGCAAGAGGCGAGCGTGCAGTCGCTAAGAGACCAGGTAAGCGCAGCCCAGGCGGATTTCGATTCCGCGGTGGCGCGGACCAACCAGGCCACGGCGGCACAGAGCACGGTGGAATCCACGCGGGCGCAGGTGGAGAACGCAACCGCGCAGTTGAAGGAAGCGGAAGTGCGCCTCGGCTATACGAAGATTTATTCGCCGGTGACGGGCACCGTGCTGGTGCGCGCGGCGCGTGAAGGCGAAGTGGTGAGCGCCGGGCAGGCGATCGTCACAGTCGTGGATTTCAGCGATACGTGGGTGTTCGCATCAATTCCGGAGACGAACGCCGATCATATTGGACTGGGGGACACACTGCGGGTGCGGCTGCCGGGCGGCACAGTTGTTGAGGGGAAGGTTTTTTATAAAGCGGCGGAAGCGGACTTTGCCACGCAGCGGGATGTGGGCAGGCGTAAGCGCGACATACGGACAATTGCGTTAAAGGTACGCCTCGACAATCCAAAGGGAGCGTATGTTCCAGGAATGACAGCGGAAGTGCTGGTGAGTCCGGAGCAGTTGAAGGGGAAATAGGAGAGAGGCGAGGTTTCAAGGTTTCATAGTTTCAAGGTTTTTAAAAGCGTGGCACGGGTTTGTTCATTGAAACCTTGAAACCCGATTGCTCAGAGATACAAATCATGGCTGAAGAAGTGAAAAAGATGAACGGTAACGCCACAAACGGCGTGAGCGTTGCCACTTCGGAACTTAGTATGCGCGGCGAGGTCGCGGCGGATGCTCCGAATGCGATTGAAGTCTCGCACATCGTGAAGAAATACGGAGACTTTACCGCGGTGGACAATATTTCGTTCGCTGTGAAGGAAGGCGAAATTTTCGGCTTGCTGGGGCCGAATGGAGCGGGAAAATCCACGCTGATCCGCATGATGACCACGCTCATTCCAATCACGTCGGGGTCGGCAACCGTCGCCGGGCACGATGTGGCGCGCGATCCAAACTCGGTGCGGCACACCATTGGAGTGATTCCACAAGCTCTAACCAGCGACCTGGATTTAACGGTGGAGGAGAATCTCAACATTTACGCCAAGCTGTACGACGTTCCCGCAAAGCGGCGAAAAGAAGCGATTGATGAGTTGCTGGAGACCGTGGACCTGACGAAGTGGCGCGGGGCGCAGACGAAAACCTTATCCGGCGGAATGCGGCGACGGCTGGAGATTGCGCGCGGACTGGTGCATAGTCCCAAGATCTTTTTTCTGGACGAACCAACCACCGGGCTTGATCCCGTGTCGCGCGTCGCGGTGTGGGAAATGCTGACCAACATCAAGGCGAAGCGTCAACTCACTATTTTGATCACGACGCACTACATGGACGAAGCCGACCGCCTGTGCAATCGGATTGCGATTGTCGATCACGGGAAGCTGGTGGCGTTGGATACCCCGGAAGCGTTGAAGGCAAGCGTGCCGGGGTCGAACGTGATCGAAGCGCAGTTTGAGCATCCGCCGGACGATTGGGAAGAGCGGCTGCGATCGTTGCCAGGAGTGACGTCGGTGCAAGACGAGAGTGGGGGAATGTTCCGCGTGTTGACGTCGAATGGCTCGGGCACAACCACGGACCTGGTGGAAATGGCGGTGGTGGCGGGCGCGGCGCTGAAGACGCTGACCGTGCAGAACACGACTTTGGACGATGTGTTCGTCCACTACACGGGGCGGCAATTGCGCGATGAACTGGTGAAGGCGCATGCCTTCGTGATGCCTCCGCGGCCGGGGTTGCAGCCATGAACCGGATGATGGCGATTATCGAGCGCGAAATGCGCAAGTTCTTCCGCTCCCCGGCGCTGATGTTTGCGTCCATGGTGTTTCCTCTGGTGCAGCTGATCGTGCTGGGGAATGCGTTTGGCGGGAAGATTCGCGATGCCAAGATGGGGCTGGTCGACGAGGACCATGGCACGCAGGCTATCCGCATCAGGGAAGCGTTCGATGCGGTGCGGGCGAATGCGGGGACCTTTATTACCGTCCCTTACGATAGCGAAGTGCAGGCGCGCGAGGACGTGCGCAACGGCAAAATTCAGGGCGCGGTGATTATTCCGGCGCAGTATTCGAAGATGGTGTACGAGAAGAATCATCCGCGCATTGCTCTGATTGTCGACAACAGCGACAACTTCATGAGTTCGTCGTTTGAAGACAAAATGGCCGACGTGACCACCGCCTTGAACCAGCCAGACGTTTCGCCGCGTCTGATGCAGCAAACGGCGCTCGAGGTGGTGGAGCTCTATCCGTATATCGAGTACATGAAGTATCTGCTGCCGGGATCGATCACCTTGGCGATGTTTGTCTCGGTGATGATCGGCGGCGGCATGCTCTACATCGACGACAAGGCGCGCGGAGTACATGAGGGATATCTGGTAACTCCGATCACGAAGGCGGAACTGGTCTTTGGCCTGAACGGCGCGGGCGCAATCAAAGCGGTGATGACCGGGGTGGTGATTACGGTGGTCGGGTCGTTGCTGGCGGGAGTGGGGACGATCTTTAATCCGGGAACAGCGCTCGGGCTGCTGGTGATGATTGTGCTGACCTCGGTCGCTTTCAACACGATGATGTTCCTGTTGATGGTGCGCATTGAGGATCCGCTGGTACCGCGGGCGATGTTTGGGATTCTGAACACGCTGCTGTTCTTCCCCAGCGGATCGATCTATCCCGTGGAAGCGTTTCCGGTGTGGCTGCGGGCGATTGCCAAGGTAGATCCGTTTACCTATGCGGTGCATGGCTTCAAGTCGCTGCTGCTGAAGGAAACCGGGCTGTCGGCGATTGTTCCGGACATGATTTATCTGTCGATCTTTGCGGCGATCACGCTGGCGTTGGCCGTGCCGCTGTTCAAGCGGACGTTGTAGACAGCGGTCAGCTCTCAGTCGTCAGGCCCTGAGGAATAACCTCCCTCGTGGCCCAGTCTTGTATTTCTCACAGAACAAACTCTTGCGAAGTTCCTCCGCATCTTACGTTCCCGGAGCACGCAGCGTTGACTCCTGCAGATCGCGGAAGGGGCGAACCCATGAAGCTGGACGGGGAGAGTCGACGGGCAAATGGAAGACGAGGTTGGTGGCCACTGAGCGCGTTTTAGAACGAGTGTCGCCTTGCACATTGAGACGAAGCCAGATGAAGCGTCCGATGCGGCTGAGGCGCACTTGTTCGGGGCTGAGCCGCGCGGTGTAGCTGGCGGCGATGCGCGCCATTTCAGCGAGGTCGTTCATGGGTCCGAATTCCACTTCGTTGGGACGAGGCAACTGGCGCAGGGCGTCGAGTTGGCGGGCGATGCTTTTGCGCCCGGCAACGCAAGGCTGGGTGCGGCAATCGAGGATCTTTTCGATGGCGTAGAGAGCGCCGTGGTCAACGCGTTGTCCGAAGGCAAGGTAAAGGGTGTTGCTGCCAGCCACATAGTTGAGGGGCAGCATCTGAAATGCTTCGAGAATGGAAAGCGGGATGTTGCCGCCAGCGGGGATGGGGGAAGCATCGAAGGACGAAGCGACGGGGCATCCCCATTGCACGGCGAGCGCGCTGGTAACTTCCTGCTCGGTGGCAAAGCCGAGTTTTTCGATCCACTCGCCGATTTTTCCGTAACGCGCCCGGCGCTGGGCTTCGAGCGCGGCGCGGACTTCCAGATACGTGAGCTTGCCGCGCGCCACCATAAGCAGCCCGAGTGGAATCCGGTTGGGAGGCTGCGGCGAGGGAGCCATGATGCGCAGGCGTGAGAGTTGGCCAATGAGAGCCGTCTCCAGGCATTGTGGCCGGCAGTAGAAAACGCCCTGGAGGAAGGTTCCGCTGGAGCGGTAGCGCAGGCGACGCCATAGGGATTGTCGATGCGAACAGGAAACCAGCGCGCATGGAGGATTGGAGGATTCAACTCGGCGGCGCTTGATCCAGTTGGCGGACCAGGCTAGCGGGTTCCAGAGATTTGTCATCGGTCCATTCTTCTTACTTTCCGCAAAGCCAAAACTGCTGTGACCGCGGACACTGTGCCGGCTTCGCTCTCTCGCACAGGCAAGGACGCCAGTCACTCCACGAATTGAGATCACCCGGGCAATCCGGTGGCAGGGGCGTGATCGACTACGTCGGTGATGCGCAATCCGTACTTGCCGTCGACGACGACAACTTCGCCTTGCGCGATGAGGCGGCCATCCAGCAATAAGTCGACTGGCGAATGGAGACTGTTGTCGAGTTCAACCACCACTCCAGCACTGAGGGCGAGCACGTCGCGCAACGGCATGCGGCGGGTTCCAAAGCGAAGTTTGACGCCGAGTCCAACATCCATCAGCCGTCGATAGCTGGCCGATGGCGGAGGCTCTGTCGAAGCCGGTTCAGGCGCGGCCGGCACCGGCTGGGGACGCGGCTGAAGCGCGGATGCAAGCGCGGGACCAATCTGAATCTCCAGGGCGACGGCGTCGCCTTCGCTGCCGCTCCGCAACCCGACAACAGCAGCGGCAGACCACGACGGAGCAGCGGAGGCGGTCAACGAAACCTTGACTTCACCGCCTGCAGTCGCGGCAAGCGCGGTGGCCGCCAGGCCTGAAACCTGGCGCAGCAGTTCTTCGAGAGCTTCCTTGTGTTCGGCCGTGATGCCTGGAGCAGCAGGCTCGGTTTCGCTCAAAAGCTTCTGAGCAAGGCGAGTGCCAGAGTCGGCAGACAGACGCAAGATCATCTCGCCCTGGATCGCGCCTTGGGCGACCACCGTGTACCAGACATCGGAATCCGCGGAGGCAAGGGGCTGAGGAGAAACTTCAAACGTGGCCGCCTGTCCCGAAACCTGGGAAAGCACGTTTTGGAAACAGGTCCTCCAGGCTTCACACCATTGATGGAGTTCAGGATTCAGCTCGGGAGCAGAGCCGGCGGCGGGCGGATTAGGAACGTCGGTCATCTTTCACCAGTCATGATTTTCGAGTCATATTTCAGTCATCATCGTTCGACGGGCGGGGAGCAGCCGTCACGGTTCGCCAGCGTTTGCCAGTTGTACATCGAGCGAGAGCACGCGCGCGGCGCGGTGTGATTGGACGCGCACTGGGGCCGCCGAACAAAGCCAAACATCTTCCACCTGCAAAACCGCCGGTTCGGAAGCACTCGCGGGAAAGGGAAGCAAGCTACCGGGAACCAGTTCGGTCAGGGCCTCCAATGGCACCTGCAGGCCGGGCATGGAGAGTTCGACGGGAAAAAGGCAACTGAGCATTTTTTTCTGAATCTGGAAGCGTGCCTCAGCCGGACCCCGGCGGCGCTGGTAGCTGAAGTCGGCGGAAATTTTTCTCAACAAGGCGTTGGAGACCACGGCGGGGACGGCCAGGTTGAGGGTGCCGCGCGTTTCCGCCATTTTGATTTCGAAGCTTAGACACAGATTTTTTTCTTCCGGAGGCATCAGCCGCTGGGTTTGCAGGATGGGCTGGCGCGCACCGAAATTGAATTGCAGCGCAATCGCGCTCCAGCTCGATTGCAGCTCGCGCAACATGATGAGGATAATGCCTTCGAGCACCTGCTCCTCAATCTCAGTAAGGTCGCGGGTGCTGGCGTTGTTCGTACCTTCGCCTCCAAGCATGATGTCGATAATGGGGAAAGCAATGGCGAGATCGAGTTGCAGCACGGCGGTAGCGCCAACCGGAGCCAGTTCGCAGGACGCGAGGTAGGTTTTCTCCGGAACGCTTTGCAGAAACTCGCGAAAGGTAAGATGCTCGGCGGAAACCAGGCCGCAGTCGAAAATAATGCGCAGGTAACCGCCGATAGCCGTGGTGAGGCTGCGGGCAAAGTTTTCGTGAAGCTGGTTGATGGCGCGCAACTGCTCGGCGCCGATCCGTCCGGCCTGGCGAATGTCCCAGGGCTGCACGACCGGACCGGTGGCGTCGGCAGCGGCATTGCCGGTGCGCGCCCGGCGTACCATGTCGTCGATTTCCTGCTGGTTGAGTACTTTTTCCATAAGATCCTCCAATCCGGGGAAAATTCACGTCCACCAGACAAAACAAATTAGGGACTTCCCGCCGCCTTGGCCCTGGCGGCGGGCGCGGTCAGGTAATTGAGCCGGGCGCGCAAGCGGACCATGGCCAGGGAATGAATCTGCGAAACGCGCGACTCGCCAATGCCAAGCGCGGCTCCGACTTCCTTCATGGTGAGTTCCTCATAGTAGTAAAGCGCGAGCACCCGCTGCTCTTTCTCCGGCAATTCGGAGATGGCCTGCTCCAGCAGATGCTTGGTCTCCGCGCGGAGACATTGGAAAAATGGTGTTTCCTCGTTCTTGGCGGCGACGTAGTCGGTGAGATCTTCTTCCGTGCCATCGCGCGGAGACTCGACGCGCAGACTGCCAAGCTCTAGCCCGTCGAGATCGGCCAGCAGCGATTGCAGTTCGCGCAGGTCGATCCCCATCTCACGTGCCAGTTCATTTTCGTCGGGCGCGCGTCCGAGTTTGCTGGCAAGCTCGGAGTAGGTGGAATCGACCAAGCGACCTTTGCGGCGCAACTCACGCGGGCTCCAGTCGAGTTCGCGGAGACTGTCGAGAATCGCACCGCGGATGCGAAACTTGGCGTAAGAACTGAACTGCACCTGCTTGGAGAGATCGAACTTGTTGAGCGCGTCGATCAGTCCAACCACGCCCGCGTGCACCAGGTCCTCGAACGGCACGTGACGGGGCAAGCGCTCGTGAATGCGCCGGGCAATGTAACGCACCTGGGGAAGCTGCTCCATCAGGATGCGCTCGCGTTCGGCATCGCTTTGGACGCGTTGATAGGCTTCGGCGGGATGTTTGGTCATGAGGCCTGCTTTCGTTAGACCGTCCTTAGTCGCCGGTCGTCAGACGTCGCCGTTGGTCGTCGATTCCCGCTCATCGTTCGCATCCAATGCTCCGAACGACCAACGACTGACGACCAACGACCGACCCAAAGGGTCAGCGCCGTTTCATCGCAGCGTTCATCGCAGATCTCATCGCACCGTCCCCAGCGACTGCACCGAAACCATGGGAGGAATTTCCAGGGGAGAAAGCACCACTACTTTGGGGAGAAAAGGTTCGAGCAGGCGGCGCAGATGAAAGCGCGCGGGCGTGCCGCAGAGCAGTATGGGCGCGGTCTGCGCCACTTGGTCGCCAGCCAGCTGACGCAAGCCGTCGAGAATACGGCGAACGAACGAGGGCTGTAATCCGTTCCCCGTCGCGGGCGGAGCCTGCGGATTGAAGGCGCGGCTGAGTTCTTCCTCGAGGCTGTGATCGAGGGTGAGCACGCGCAGGCCGCCGTCGTCGGAGAGCAAGGGACGAACCAGCGCGCGCCCCAGCGCCTGGCGTGCCGCCTCCACCAGCAGCACGGGATGCTTGCTCACGGCGGCAGCATCGAGCAGGGTCTCCAGGATGCTGGACAAGTCACGAATCGAAACCTGCTCGCGCAGAAGTTGCTGCAAGACTTTCTGCACTTCGCCGAGGCTCAGGATTTTCGGGACTAACTCTTCGACCAGCTTGGGATGACTCTCGGCGAGGCGGTCGAGCAGCCGCTTGGTCTCCTGCCGGGTCAGCAATTCGTGAGCGTGTTGACGGATGAGTTCGGCAAGATGGGTGGAGAGCACGGAAGTCTGGTCCACAACCGCGTAGCCGGAGGTCAACGCCTGCGATTCAAGGGCGCGGGCAATCCAGAGAGCGGCGACGCCAAAAGCGGGCTCACGGGTGGGGGTTCCGGCCAGCGGCGGCGGCGTGAGTTCGGAGCTGATGGCGAGGACTTTATCCTCCATCATTTCCCAGCGCGCGATTTCCACGCCGCGCAGGGAGATGACGTATTCACGCGGCTTGAGCCGGACATTGTCGGTGATGTGAATGGGCGGAACGATGAAGCCCAGTTGCACGGCCAGGCTGCTACGCAGCGCCTTGACGCGAGCGAGAAGTTGTCCGCCCTGCTGCGCGTCCACCAGATTGACGAGCGCGTAGCCGACTTCGAGGGAAAGTTCGTCGAGCTTGAGCAGGTCTTCGATGGAATCGGACTTCGCGGCCTTCTTGTCTTTTCCGGAAGCGGCGGCCGCAGCTTCCGGCTCGACGGCTTCGATGACCTTGCCGTCTTTGTCCTTGGCGGGCTGGGGCAGTCGGGCGGCGAGCAGGCCAACGACGCCCGCAATGGCGAGGAAAGAAAGTTTCGGCAGTCCAGGAATGCAGGCGAGCGCAACCATGACCCCGGCCGCGATCTGCAGCGAGCGGCGGCGGGAGAGCAGTTGCGTGCCAAGATCGGCGGAGAGGGTGGCATTCGAGGAGGCCCGGGTGACCACCATGCCTCCAGCCATGGAAACCAGAAGCGAGGGGATCAGCGTGACCAGACCATCGCCGACTGTGAGTATGGTGTAGGTCTTCAGCGCTTCGCGAAAAGGAATGTCGAGTTGGAAGACTCCGATGAGGAAGCCGGCGAGAATGTTGATGGCGGTGATGAGAATGGTGGCGATGGAATCGCGCTGGTTGAAGCGGGCGGCTCCGTCCATGGCGCCGTAGAACTCCGCTTCGCGGGCTACTTGTTCGCGGCGGGCGCGCGCCTGATGTTCGTCGATGAGTCCGGCATTGAGGTCCGCGTCGATCGCCATCTGCTTGCCGGGGAGAGCGTCGAGGGTGAACCGGGCCGTGACTTCGGCGGTGCGCACCGCGCCGTGGCTGACCACGATGTACTGAATAGCGATGAGGGCGAGAAAGAGAACGAATCCGACAACGTAGTTGCCGCCGACGACGAATTGTCCGAAAGCCTCGATCACGCGGCCGGCGGCGCCCGCGCCTTCGTTACCGTGAAGAAGAATGCGGCGGCTGGAGGCGAGATTCAACGACAAGCGGAACAACGTGAGCAGCAGCAGCAAGCTCGGAAAAACGGAAAATTGCGCCGGGCGCAAGATCTGCAGGGCCGAAAGCAACACCAGCACGGAAGCGGCAAAGCTGGTGGCCAACAGCAGATCGAGCACAAACGCCGGCAACGGCACCAGCATGACGAACACCAGGCTGACGGCCGCGATGGGGACAATCCACTCGATGAACTGGTTGCGTGTGAGCGGTCCGGGGGCTACGGCGGCGGCCATTAGCGACGGCTTCCGGCGGCAGCGGCCAAGGCGCGCGCTTCGGCGCGGTAGACGGCCGCCAAGATTTCGGCGATGGCGGCGTAGAGGTTCGCGGGAATGCTCTGTCCCACTTCGACCGTGCGATAGAGAACGTGCGCCAGCGGCGGATTCTCCACCATCGGAATGTTCTGCCAGCGGGCGATCTCCCGGATCTGCGCGGCGAACAGGTTGCGGCCCTTCGCAACCACGACGGGCGCCGGCATGTCGGGACGGTATTCGAGCGCGATGGCGTATTCGGTGGGATTGGTGATGACGACGGCGGCGCGCTTGGTGTCTTCCAGCATCTTGCGACGGCGCGCCTGGCGTTGCAGGCGGCGGATGCGGCCCTTGATGATGGGATTGCCTTCCGTTTCCTTGTATTCGTCGACCATCTCCTGGCGGCTCATTCGCAGTTCGCTCGAAAGGTGCTGGCGCTCGAACAGGTAGTCGAGAACTGCCCAGACGAGAAGCACGAGCGCCGATTTACAGGCAACTTCGAAGATGCGAGCGGCGGCAAAACCCGCCACGCCGCGGGAAGAGAGAGCGGGCAGCACCAGCAGCGCTGACCAGTCGCGGCGCAGGCAGCCAACCGCGAGCCAGGTGATGGCGGCGGCCGGCAGCAGCGACTTGATCAGCCCACGCAACGCTCCTATCGAGAAAAGCTGACCGAGTCTGGTGGCGGGACTCATGCGGGAAGCGTTCGGCAGCAGCGAAGCCGGCGCGAAGACAAGACCTCCCTGCGCCAGGGCGGAGGCGAGTGCGGCTGTCCATCCCAAGCCCAACGCGGCGAGCGTGGCCGCGAACAGTCCCCAGTGGCTGAGGATGGGAGCCGGCGTATCCATGCGCAGGTTGCCGGAGACTGCGCCCTCCAGGCAGTCATGAAAAAACCCGCGCCAGGCCAGGGGAAAGCTCGACAGCAGCGAGAAAAGAACGAAGATGGCGGCCATGCCAGAAGCGGCGCCAATCAGATCGCGGCTGCGCGCCACCTGTCCTTTTTCGCGGGCCTTCTGACGCCGCCGAGGAGTCGCCTGTTCGGTCTGGTTGGCTTGGGGCATAGGTCAGTTGCCGGTTCTCAGAGAGTCACCGCGCCAGTCTCAAAATCCTTTCCGAAGCATCCAGCGCTCTTCCAAAGCGGGCGTCGAAAAAGCGCGGCCAGTAGGCAATCGCGCCGCACAACAGCGCCAGGCCGAGCAGGTTTTTGAGTGAGATTCCGACAAACAACACCGGCAATTGTGGCGACGCCTTGCCGATAAAACCGAGCGCGACATCGGCAAACAAGCTGGCCACCACAACCGGAGCCGCGATCTGCAGGCCGGAGACAAACATGCCGGCCGCGACGCGGCGTTCCGGGCCATGTGAGTTCGGACAATGGCCCTGAGTTCATTGCCAAGGCCGTGCAAGACTGGATCGCGGCGGTCAGCGGCAATACCGCCTATATCGCGCCGGGCAGCCCATGGGAGAACGGCTATTGCGAGAGCTTCAACTCGAAGCTTCGCGATGAGTTGCTGAACGGCGAAATCTTCTACTCGCTCAAGGAGGCGAGGATCGTCATCGAAGGCTGGCGACGGCATTACAACGAAGTGCGGCCCCATTCGTCGCTTGGATATCGACCGCCAGCCCCGGCGGTGCTGTTCCCAGAGCGCCCGGCTGCGCTACCCCAACCAGCTCCGCCGGGCGCTCAGCCGCTGGTCCAAAGGCCGCTATGAACTAACATTGCGCTTGGATCACCCGATGGGGGCCGGCCAGCCTTCTAAGGCAGCAATAAGACCTACTCTTCGAATCTTGACAGCAGCTCTTCGAAAGTCATGTTGCGCAGCAAGCTGCGCGTCGCGAATTCGACGTACGCGCACGCACGTCGTCGACGC
The DNA here is from genome assembly GCA_963778255.1 of uncultured Acidobacteriaceae bacterium. Taxonomy (GTDB): domain Bacteria; phylum Acidobacteriota; class Terriglobia; order Terriglobales; family Acidobacteriaceae; genus Acidiflorens. The sequence continues at coordinate 22,998 of CAVZUP010000213.1, read as the reverse complement.
GGCGGGCGCGACCGAGTTCGTGCGGGGCTGCGAGTTTTTACGCAAGATCGCTGTCAAGCAGCCGCTCGATCTCCATTTCGATGTCGTCGGACAGCTTGTGCCCGTCGGGGCCGAACAATTTTATGCCGTTGTCTTCGTAAGCATTATGCGAAGCCGACCAATAAAGCCGTGCACGCTCGTTGACGTCCTCCCGGCGCATCCTCGTGGAATGCGTTCATCAGAAAAACGCCTTCCTCCCTGGATCGTTGGCGAGCGGCGCACTCAAATGTTTTCCCGCGTTCATTTCAACGCTTGCGGAAGACGAAATTCGTATCGGCAAAAGAGATGACTCGCGAAACTTAAATCGTTAAGGTTTTGATAACCGTATTGGATTCGAAGGGCGCGGGAGGAGCGCGCCTAGCGGGTCACAGGGCAATCGAATGAGTTTTGGATAGCGGCCCGGGCCGAACTGCAATTCGGCGGTCCTCTGTTGTGATTCGAGCCAACTGTCAATAAATATCTTATCGGGCGGCCCCGGATCCAAAAATATCACCTTTTTTCCTGTCGCCGAACAGGATTGGAACTGCAAGGCTGATTTTTTCTTCCATTACTAATGATAGACTTCGCGCAAAACGCGCGCTCAAATGCTCGCCGTCATAGTAAACGATTGTATCGTTAAGAACCGCAGGGCAGAAAGCAGCGCCGCAAATATGATCTGTCAAATCTATATAAAAAACATTTTTGTCGAGCGGTCCGACTGCTTTTTCGATATCGAGTTTTTCCTTCATCGTCTTAATAGAACCACATATTTCAAGATGATTTGGATGACGCAACACACAATGCATCGTTGATTTATTAGCAGATGATATGATCGGCGTGTCCCTAATTAGAATCACATAGCGCGCTACGTCAGATAATTTCCTAAAAATCTGTTCATAGCCCTCCGGGACGCTATCCCCTTCGTTGGAATCTTGGATCACAGTTGCGGTTGTAAATACGACCTCTGGTTTCAGCTCACGCAGTTTATCAAACGCCTTTTCAACCCAACTCTCACATTCATCTACCTTGGTCGCTTCTCCAATTTTTTGGCCCGCATTTCTTTGATACCCATTCAACCGGCAACCGCCTTTCGATAAAACCACAATGCGAAGAGGAAAATGGCGTGCGATCTCTTGAAATGCAGGCAGCCATTGAAACACATGAGAAGCTCCAAGGAGCACCATTGTAGGCGCATTCTCGGCGATGCTCTCGAATTTGCACATTTTCAGCGTCGAATCGGTGGACATGCAGTCTCTCTGATGGGGATATCCCCATCCAATTACCGAGCGGTCCAGTCTAAGTAACCTATCTGTTCCGTGAATAGGACTTGAGATATTTATATCCTCACTCTGCCACTCCGCCGTATAGTTTCCTACATAAGTTACAAGCAGTGCCGCTGCAGGGAACGCGAACGCGATGGAGACAACAAAGGGAAATGCAAGTTTTTTTTTGTCAGCGCGATTCGAACGCATGAACTCAACGTAAAGTCTTCGCAAGGGCGTCCCCACAAGTGAATTGGTCACAAATGCTAATGCAACCGACAGCAAAACGACGTAAACGCCGGTGCTGATGTTTACAATCCGGCCGTTCGACGGCTCCATCAAGATGATAAGAATCGGCCAGTGCCAGAGATAGACGCCAAACGCTAGGTCGGCAACTCGGGTGAAGAAAGGGCTTTTTAAGAGGTGCCCTACGTCATAGGCCGATGGCTTAGACCCGCAGACGATGATTAATGCAGCTCCAAAAACAGGAAATAGAGCTGCAATACCAGGAAAATGCCAACTGCCGGGAATGATCATGCCAGTTAGCACAATCATGAGAAAACCCAGCCAAGACAGTAGCGCTCTGACCCGATCGCCAACTCTGGTTCTGCTGATAAGGCCAACGCAAAGGACCCCAGCTAGGAATTCCCATAATCGTGTCAGGGGGTCGAAGTATGCAGCGGCCGGATCATTGCCCGTCGCATACAAGGCGTAGCCAAAAGAAAGGGCCATAAGACAGATACACAAAACAAAGGTGATTTTCGTCCGGTGCTTGCCTTGGAGCGCAAATTGGCTTAGCAGCGCGGCTCCGAGAATAAAAATCGGCAGAATGACGTAGAACTGCACCAATAACGACAGCGCCCAATAGTGCTGGAACGCGCTTGGAAACCGGGACAAGTCGTTGTAGTCAACTCCAGACCTCATTAACGCAATATTTTCAAATTGAAATAAGGCCGCAATTGCATCGCGAGGCCCTAAAAGGTAAAATATTTCCCTATTTGTTGAGTAGTCCCACAGAAGAGTAATAAATATAACAATAAACGCGCTCGGAAATAAATTCACGCAGAGCCGACCCCAGAATCGCAAGGTCGATTTTATAGCTCCGAAAAGGTTATTACGAAAGAAACTTTGAGTAACGAGGAAAGCTGAAATGAGGATAAAGACATCCACGCCACCCGAAGGGCGTCCCACCCAAACGTGATATGTGACAACAAGAACGACTCCGACTGCACGAAGAACGTGGATGTCATCTCGAAAGAAGGTCATGAGATTCGGATCATCAAAAGATTTTCGAACCCCACGATACAACCAAACCTTTCTGGCAAATGTAGTTGTCCGGGGGCGGATGGGCTCAAGTGCGGTTGCTAATTACCATATTTGGCGCTTCTCGCAAGTCCCTTCAATCCAGGGCTCCGGGGAAATCCTAGAGGGGCACGGCCAGGCGCGCCCTTCGCAGTAGCGGGGCGAGATTCGCATTCTCAACATACCGCCCCACGACATTCATCGTTTTCCATCCTCCGGCCTGCATGATTGGCAATACGCCCAGCCCCGACACAATCAGGTCTTGCGCGGCGCCGACGCGCATCGAATGACCGGACAACTGTTCGATCGCTTGCGGCGATAGACCGGCTGCCCGCGCAGCTTGTTTTAGAATCCGATTGACGGAGTAGGGATGGAGCGGCCGGTCGCCCGCGCGGTCGTGCCGCACTGCGCGAAAAATATAGCCTGCGTCGATCCCTGCCGCATTCAGCCAGGCGTGAACCGATTTCAAGCTTTCGGGCGAGACATATCCAAGCCTTCCCTCTCCGTAAGGGTCATTCTTCGATCGCCTAATCAGGATTTGAGCCGAGCCGTTGGCAGGCGGCCGCAGGTCCTCCACAAGCAGTGCGACCAATTCGGCGCGTCGGCAGAGCGTGTCATAGCCTAATGCGATCATGGCGCGATCGCGTTTGCCGGCAAGCGTGTTCGAGCAAGCTGCGATCAGCTGATCGCGTAGCTCGTTGGTCAGCCCGAGCGCCTGGCGCGGCCGGGCGCGTTTGGCGCGGAGCGCCCGCCGCATTGCAATCACCACTTCTTCGTCGGTCACCGGGTTCTCCATCCGCAGAAGCCTATGGACCTTCCGGATCCCCGCCAGCCGGCGCTTGAGGGTCGCGGCTGAGCAGCGTTCCGTTTCTTGGGCGATAAAGGCGGCAACAGTCTGCGCAGTCGCGGGAAGCGCCCGCCGCCGCGCCTTGCGGCACCAATCTTCGAAAGCTTGCATATCCGCTCGATAGGCCCGGAGCGTGCACTGTCGGCGTAGGCGCCCTCGAGGCGAGCGAGTGCGACGCGCCAGTCGGTCTTGGTCGGCCAAATCTTGCGCTGGCGTGGAGGATTAGTCATTGTCCCGCTCGAAGATGGCCTTTGTGGCGCCTTTATCAACCATAGTGGCATATATTATGCCACTATGTCGGATTGTCAATGATAACAGGCATACAAATTCGGTCAGCACGAGCTGCTCTCGGCTGGTCAGCTAGTGCTCTGGCCGACCGGTCGGGGGTTAGCCTGCGCACGCTTCTCCGCTTCGAGCAGCTAGACGGCGTGCCTCCGAGCCGTTCCTCCAACTTGATCGAAGTCCAAAAAGCCCTAGAAGCCGCCGGCGTCGAATTCATCGGCACGCCGGAGGACGGCCCCGGCATTCGCTTGCGCCGCGCCGCGCCGCGGGAGTAAAATCGCCCGCGAGAGATACCTCCAGCCTTCGCAAAAGCCCCGCGAGGCATAGAAGAGATCCGGAACAATCCGTGAACCGCGCGTCGGAGTGGGCCCATGTCGCGTAAAACACCTCTGCTCGCGCCCTCCGAGTCCCCGCGGGCCGAACCGCCTACGGATCTGCAGTCTCTGTTTGGGCCGGCGCCGCTGCTCGCGGGCGAGGACGCCCGCGCTTACGAGGCGCTGAAGGGTCAGATCCGCGCGGCGGTCGCACCCACGGACGTCATCGAAGAGATATGGGTGCGGGACGTGCTCGATCTCCTCTGGGAGACGATGCGCCTGAGGCGGCTCAAGGCCAAGCTGATGCAGGCTGCGGCGCACGAGGGGCTGGATGAGCTATTGCGGCCCTTGACCGAAATCCTCGAGCACCAAGATCTGAGCAATGGCTGGGCCCGTCGTGACGCGCGCTCCGTAAAGAAGGTCGATGCGCTGCTCCAGCAAGCGGGCCTCGACCCGGAGGCGATCGCGGCGCAGACGCTGGCGGTCAAGCTCGACGCCTTTGAGCGGATCGACCGCATGATCATGCAGGCCGAAGCGCGGCGCAACATGATCTTGCGCGAGATCGATCGCCATCGCGACGTCCTGGCGCGGCGTGCGCGAGGCGTCGGCCCTGATCGAGGACGCCGAATTCGCGGTGATCGCCGCGTCGGCGCCGGAGGCCGACGCCGCATGAGGCCTTCCGCGCAGCGCCCTCGCCAATCGCCGCAATGCGCGCCGCAGCACCGGTCCCAAAACGCCGGCGGGAAAGGCCCGCGTCGCTTTGAACGCGCTCCGTCACGGCCTCGCCGTCCCCGTGACGGCCGATCCGGCTCTCGGCGCGAGATCGAAGGTTTGGCGCGGGCCATCGCCGGGCCGGACGCCGATCCCTTGCGTCTTGAACGCGCCCGCCGCATCGCCGAAGCGCAAATCGACTGCTGCGCGTGCGTCGCGCCCGTTACGCCATGCTGGCCGATCCGAGCGGGCCGGTGAAAAAGCCGAAGGCGCGCCGGCTGATTGGCGTGGCCAAGCAACTCTTGCGCGGCGGCGAGGCGGACGAAAGCGTCGAAGCGGCCCTGCTCGCCCTGAAGGGCATGAAGGCGCAAAGCGCCCCGACGACGCTTGAAGACCGCATTGAGGGGCTCGCCGCGGAACTAGCGCGGCTCGATCGCTATGAACGGCGCGCCTTGTCGCGGCGCAAGACCGCGATACGTAATTTCGATGGCTTGGCCCCGCCGCAAGGGGCGGGGCGAGCGCCATGCCGGGTTGGGGCAAGGTCGAGAACCGGCGAAGCGGGGGAGGGGGTTTTTGCGAGCGCTAAAATTCGCAAAGGAGCCGCCGATGACGCCGCGACGCGATAGCGGAATCAAAGCCGAGACGGGCGTTTTTTCGGTCGCCGGAACCGCGTTGGGCGAAGCGGCGACCCTGCGACGTCCGAAACGGCGAGCGCGTCCGCTCCAGCAAGCGCGCCGCCCAGACGCAAAGGCCCGGCGCCCGCCAGACGGCGCGCGCGACCGCGCCATCCTCATGGCCGAGCGGCGGCTGCGGGACGGGCTGGAAGCGGTTGTCGCGGCGATCATCGAGGCGGCGAGGGCGGGCGACATGGCCGCGGCGCGGCTCGTCCTCGACCGAGTGCTGCCGGCCCCGCGTGATCGACACATTTCCTTTGCGCTGCGGCCGATCGCCTGCACTGAGGACGCCATCAAGGCTTCGGCGGACATTCTCGCCGCGATGGCCAAGGGAGAGATCACGCCGGGCGAAGCCGAGGCGGTCGCGAAACTGCTGCATAATTTCATTGCGGCGAGCGAGTTGCGCGAGTTCGAACGCAGGCTGGAGGCGGCGCTCCAGGCGGCCTCCGAACAACGCCCATGAAAAAAGTGTCTGCCCGCCTTTGGAAGCGCCTCGAAGCGCTCGAGCGCGCTGGGCGCGCGGAAATCAACGTGCAGGAGGAAGTCGACGCCATCTTCCGCAAATACCGCGGCATGAAAGCCTGCGCCTGGCGACCGAGAAAGCCAAGGAACATAGGGGAGAATGGAAGAGGGAAGACGAGGACGCCATCAGAGGCGCCGTCGGGCTGACCGGTATGAAAAAGCTGCTCCAAGACGTCCTGAGGGAAAAGGAAAGGATACGCTCCGGCGAGCTGGGCGCGGCGGAGCGCCCGGGGCCTTCGCGTGGCGAGGTTTGAGCGCTGGGCGCGCGGGCGACGCCGAGCCTGATAGCGTTATGTCCGCGCGTAAAGTGGAAGCTCTAGTTCGAGCCAGGCGGGTCGGAACGGTTCGAGCGAGCGGTGATGCAGTTGGAGCAGCAGACGCTCAGGAGCTAGCGCGACGAGGAGATGTTAGGCTCAGTAGCTAAAGCCAGACTCGGGCGCAGAGCGAGGTATGCGTGAGAGCAGAGCCGTCGTCCTAGCCGAGCTGAGAGTCAGAGCTGTTAGCACGCTGATTTGACCGCCCAGCAGGCGCGATAAGGCCTCTTCTGGCGCGGCCAGGCGCGTCGCAGCGATGACGCGCCGATTGCGCATCTTGATGCGTTTTGCGCCCGTCCCGTCTGTGGGCGGCGTTTGCGCCGCTGGCCATCGCCTTGAAATTTGTCTTGCCCGCGGCAGTTTGTTTGAGGCTCTCCTTTCGTTTATGAAAGGTTGGAGCTCAGGCCTGTGGCCGCTGCCGGGCGCGCCAGGCGCGTCGAAACATGGCGCCTCGAGAGCAAGCGAGAGATCCCAACTCGTCTAAGGCCGCTGCGGGGCTTCGCTCGGAAGGACAGGAATGAATGCCTAGCTTCGGACAGAAGACGCAGCAAGCGGGGCGCATATTTACAAGTATGATAGGGCTACCACGCACTTGTGCAAGCCGACCCCTGATTCCGTTGGCGTCTGAGCCTTAGCAGGGCGATCTGTCATGGCTATAGATTTGTCGACGACCGTAAAGCAAGCCAGTGGGCAAGTGTCATGCTCCCTCAACGAGGAAGTGGCAATTTTAAATCTAAGTAGCGGTATATACTATGGACTGGGAGATGTTGGCGGCGTAATATGGGAACGGCTCGGTGAAGAAATAACTGTCAAGGAACTCTGCAGAATTGTCACTGAACAATTTGATGTCGCTGGAGAGCAGGCGGCCTCTGATGTCATCGATTTTTTGAGCAAACTTGTCGACGTTGGCTTGGTCGATATTCAATAAAAAATTATACGTCTTTGACTTTTGAATAGAATGCGCGTGGCGCCCTTGCGGGGCTTCCACAGTAAGACTTGTGTCCCAATTACGAGGGACGCCAGGCAGAAAGGGTGAGAACCTTTCAATTTTATATCCAACCTTCCTTCGGGAGAGTTTCGAATACTCTGCTGCCTTGAACGGCGCGCCTTTCGCCGCTGTCGCCACCGCCCTCCGCGGGCGCGAGTTGTATCGGCCCCTTGGGCGCCCTGCGCTACAAGCCGTTGAAAGTCGCTGACACTCTGAATTGGGCGTGATACAGGCTCGTTGCTGCGGCGGGGGAAGGAAGTCGCGCCAAAACGCTGCTGATCGAGAAAGTTAGACAATGCAATCCCCGATTTACGGCGTTGAAGAAGTTCGACCGACTTATTGAACAGCTCGAGGTGCTGATTGGCGACCCGGAGGAGAGCGACGCCGCGACAAGAACGACCGAGAGAAGAGCGTCGCCGGCAATGCCAAAGAACCCGTCGGCTCGAGCGCCTCCGCCGGCCTTCGGAATATCCTGCATAACGAGCTTGCATCTGTCCGCCCTGCGGCGGGACGTCCTTCCACTGCAAGCCATTCTTGATTACATAGACGATGGCGATGGCGTCGCGCCAGTCCTAACGCGCGGCGGCACGCCAGGCGCCAAGCGATAAACGACGAGATCATCGATCTCTGACGTTGCTGAGCAAAAAGAGATCGCTCACCACGGCCTCTCGGATCGGAGGGCCCCAAAAATCACGCATCGCCGAGCTTTAAGAGGTCATGAGCATAGCATAATGAAGTATACACTCGAAATTGACGAATTGATCTGTGGGATGCTGCGGGGCGAAAGTTGCGCGTGGCCTGCGATTGGCGGTGACGATTTTGTCGCCTCTTTTCTCCTGCGCAGCAAGTATCATGGCGTTCAACCGCTCCTGGATCAGCGATTGCAGACTGGGCAAGGCGCAGAACTGGGTTGGCCGAAAGCCGTGGTAGATAAATGCCGAAGCGCCGCCATCCTACAAGCAATGTGGGAGATGCGCCACCGAGAGCTCCTTAATCAAGTCCTGGCGAAGCTGTCAGACAGTGCAGTGCGCCCGATCCTATTCAAAGGCACAGCGCTAGCCTATGATATATATTCTTCTCCCTTTCTGCGGACCAGGGGCGACAGCGACTTCATGATCCCGTTCGACGCGCGCGATCAGGTTTGTACGGCGCTCGAATCTCTCGGTTATAGCTGTTCGCTTGGCGTGAAAGGGGAATTTATTAACAACACCGCGGTCTACGACCGATTCGATCTGGCTACGGGCTCACACGAGCTCGACGTGCACTGGCGGATAAGCAATTCGTATTTTCTCTCAAAGCTCTTTACATATGAGGAATTGCTAAGCGAAGCGCGTTCGTTGCCGGCTTTCGGCCGCGACGCGCTGGCCGCGGGACCTATGCATGCGCTCCTGATTGCCTGCATGCATCGAGCGGTCAAAAAGCAATCTCCTTATCTTGTCGAAGGCAAAGAATATAATAGCGGCGCTCGGCTGATCCGGCTTTTCGACATCCACTTACTGCTTGGCGAACTGCGACCCGCGCAGCATGATGCATTTCTCAGACTTGCCATGGAGAAGGGGCTGGAGGAAGTCTCCCTGGAGGCCATAGAGCATGCTCACGCCTCCTTTCATAGCTTCGTTCCAAAATCCCTGTGCGAGGCTCGCTCTCGTCTAAGACAAACGGAAGTCGCGTCTCGTTATCTCAGCGGATCGGCCACGTATCAATATTACCTGAATTTCCTGGCGATTGAGGGCGTCGGAAACAAGGCAAGCTTTCTAAACCAGCTCTTCTTTCCTCCCGAGAAATACATGCGGGCCATGTATTCTGATGTACAACCGGATTGGTTGCCCTGGCTTTATCTACGGCGGGCCATAATCGAAATTTGTAACCGCCTCCATCGGACGCTCGTGGCAAGGCGACTCGCTGGGAAACACGAGGATAGCTCCCCTCCCTTGATCTCCGCGCCGCCGCCAAAAACGCGCCAAGGCGATCACGATTTGCCTGCGTGAAAAGCAGAAGAAAAAGGGCTTCGCCGACATCGACGAAAATATTGAGGAAGATCGACGCCGCCATCGAAAAGCTCATCATCGATGACGCACAACTCGCTGGCTGAATGGAGATTCGCCTCTCAACACCCGGCGTCTCGAATCTCACGGCCTTCGCTTTGCTCCTCAAAACGCCGCAGCTTGTGAAACGAGAAGGCAGCCAAGCTGGTGGCCGCGCTGCTACCGCACCCCTGCTGCAAAGACAATCCAGTTCACGGAGAGGGCCACGCCTACCTTCCCGGCACAAACCGCTTTATTTCGCGATTCCCTTTAAAGGCAGCGTTCGTGGCGTTCGAGTTCAACAACGCTAGCTGAGCGCTGAGCCAAAAACTCAAAGAAACGACAAACCGCGCTCCCGTTACCATAACGGCCGTCATGCGGAAGCCCGTTGTGTTCTCTAACGCTCCCCGGCGCAATGACCCGTCCTGGACGGGGAATAGCCCTTGCAAAAAACGAATACTCTAATGTGTGTCGCCGCTGTGTGTCCTGTGACTATAATGGCCGCTATTATCACGGCGGCTACCGCTCCCGTTCGCAAGCGTAATCTCTCGAAGATTCCCATGTGTCAACACCACGGGCCTAGTGTAGGACCGCTTCACAGGCCTCGCCCGAGACTGATCCAGGCTGCTGTGAACGAGGCCATCGCCTCTTGTCGAATTCGGCACTTTCGTCACCCTAACTTTCCCAGCCCCGTTTGTGGAACGGCTGTTCGAATCCAACCATATACCTTCAACATCGGAGCCAGTCAACTCTGGCAGAGGTTTCGCTCCTCCGCGCGCCAAGCGCGACTCCCGGGCGGCGGCGGCGCCGAATGCGCTCCCGGCGCGCCCTGGGGCGCGTCGAGCCCCCAGAGCGAGGCCGACGCCATGCGGTGCAATACGTTGCTCCAATGGATTCGGGCTCAACTCAGTAACCAAGCGCGGGGATTGACCGAAATGAAAAAGCGGACCAAGAGTGCAATAAGTCCGGCGGACCTCTTCCGAATTTCGTGGCGCGAGGTTGGGACGCGGCAATCTGATTGCGTAGCGGACCCGAATGCCGAACGTCGCACCAGAGCCGATGATGTTGAAGGCACCCTAAATATGTTCGCTGAGCACCGATATCGCTATAAATACGCGGTCTACGGGGTAACATTGCTCACCGATCTCCCACTCAGTCTTCCAGAGGCGGGCGATTCTGACGTTGTCGTGACCGTCGATCTGGCTTCCCCGGGGCAGTTGCCCTCTGCGGTTGAAGAACTCCTCGCCGATCCGCATAGCTGACCAACTTGCACTTCGCGAGGACGACGTGCTTCGTGCGCGCTGGGGGAGTTGGTTCGATTCTCGTCGCACCCGATGGACGGCATGTCCTCTGCCCAACCTCAGCGACCTGCCGCTTACCTCATTCGAAGCCTATCTGACAAACTTTGCCGTTGGCGCCGCATTAATCCAGCAAGGAGAGGAGCCTCTGCACGCGACGGTGATTGATATCGGTGGTCGGGCCGTCGGTTTGCTCGGACCGAGCGGAGCAGGCAAATCGACGTTGGCGGCGGTCTTGATGGAAAGAGGCGGGATTCTCGTCACAGACGACATGCTGAGGATAACCTTCGAGGACGATGCCGCCTTCGCGCAACCGGGACCTTACCGCATCAAACTCTTCAGGGAGCCAGCAGACCGATATCTCTCTACGGGCTCATGTCTTGGCTACTGGAACCCGTCAGGCGAGAAGTTGATTTTAAGACCCGCCTCCACGAGCAATGGCCAGAGACCAACGCGCCTCTCGGCGCTTTACCAGCTTGTTGCGCCCCCCCCCGCGTCGGAATTAGATCACCCATCCCTCGAGCGACTGTCTGGCGTCGAGCTTTTCAAAACAATCCTGTCTTCGAGCGTAAACACGCGGCTGCAATCGCCTCGTAGGCTGCAGCGCCAATTCCGTTTCGCGGAACGCTTGGCGAAGAATCTGCCTGGGTTTCGATTAACTTACCCAAGCAATTTTGATGTTATGGATAAGGTAGCCGACTGTATCCTCGATTCTGTGGCTAACCGGGTCGGTGAAACGTCCCAATGCTAAGGCAGCTCAAAACTTTCGTTCGCTTCACGCAGCAGGATCGCAATCTCTTCCTGCGCGCAACGACCGCTTTGGTCGTTTGCCGGGTGCGGCTCCGGCTCCAGGGAATCGAGAAGATTCGGGCCTGGGCTTCCCGACGCGGGAACGGTAAGGCCGCACCCAGCCAACTGGCTTGGGCTATGGAGATTGTCTCCCGCCGTGTCTCGGGCACGACATGTCTTTCCAAGGCTCTGGCTCTCCAGCATCTGCTTTCTGAAAACGGGCATAGATCCGAGCTAATAATTGGCGTCGATAATGCGCAGGGGGGATTTTTGGCCCATGCCTGGCTGCTCTTTGACGAAGAAATCCTGATCGGCGGGGGGGAGGCCGAGAAATACAAAGTGCTCGCCGCCTGGCGGACACACGGAGCCTCTCGAGAGGCGGATCCTGACATGCAAGACCGGCATGAGTTTTCTCGTTCTGTTTAATTCGGATGGCGCTCCGATCGGCTGGCCAGCCATCGGCCAAACCAAAACCGACAATCGAGAGATGATCGTTTTGGGAAAGTTTGGACAGACCGCCCTTATCCGGACCAATATTCGCGCTTATCCGTCAACGGATGTATCCATAACACCTTTCGATCTCGACGAGCGCTTTTGGATCATCGGGCGGGCACGCCTTGACGAGCGTGAGCATCTCTCTAGGAAGTTGCACGCCTCGCCGGCGGAAAGCGATGCGCTCCTTTGCCTGCGTTCTTACGCACAGTGGGGCGAGCAAAGTCCTGAACATTTGCGAGGGGACTTTTGCTTCGTCATTTGGGACGCGCATCGACAAAGATTGTTCTGCGCGCGCGACCAACTCGGCGTGAGACCGCTCTTTTATGCCCAAGCAGGGAACAAATGGCTCGTTAGCGATGCACTCGATGACATTCTTTTGCATGCGAAAGTAAGCCGCGATCTTGATGATCATTGGGTGGCAGACTTTCTCACGACGGGCTACTGTCTCGATCCCAACAGAAGCGTCTATAAGGGAATCGGGCGAGTCCCCCCCGCGCATATCTTGATGGTTTCATGGGAGAAATCGGCGGTCAGCCGCTACTGGACATTGAACATCGAGGCGCCGCTCTTTTATCGTGATGAGGGACTTTATATTGAGCAGTTCCATGAGCTGACAGGCCTTGCAGTTCGAGATCGCCTTCCCCCGGTCAGGGTCAGCTGGGCATCTCGATGAGCGGAGGACTGGATTCCTCGACTTTGGCGGCGAAGGCCGTGATGGCGGTCGGCGACGCGTCGCGCGTGATCGCTGATACGCGCTATTTCGACCATCTCATCCCCGATGATGAAAAGCGCTTCAGCTCTCTTGTGGCGAGCCGGCTCGGCATCCGGCTTACGTTGAGGTCCGTCGACGATACTTTTTACGATCGTTTATGGTACGAGCAGGACATCCATACTCCGGAGCCCACTTTTTCGGTCACCTCCGCGGCTGCCGAGCGCCGGTTTGGCGCCGAAATGGCGAAAGAGGCGTCGGTCTGGTTTTATGGCGAGGGACCGGACAATGCGCTCATATTCGAATGGAGAGCCTACCTCCGCTGGCTTTGGACAAGGCGTGACTGGGCTCGTTTGGGCGAAGCCCTTGTGTGGTGTCTTGGCGCCAAGCCGGCGCGCGCATGGCCCGCCCTCGCCGGGAAAATCGCCTCACCGCGGCGTCGAGACGAATCGGGTTCTTCGGGTTCTCTGCGTGAATGGCTGGACGATGCATTTGTCAAAAAACTGAACTTTGCGGCTGGATCGAACGAGTTCGCCCAGCGCCAACGCGTCTTCTGTGCATCCATGGCGCCCGCGCGCACTAGCGTCCTTCAACAGTCCAATATGGCCTTCCTTCCTTGAAGGATTCGACCCGGCTGTTTCTGGGGCGCCAATCGAGTGGCGGCATCCTTTTCTCGATTTGCGGGTCCTTACCTTTTTGCTCTCAGTCCCGCCAATTCCGTGGGCTCGACGCAAACTGCTAATCCGCAAAGCCATGAAGGGTTTGCTTCCGCGTGAGGTTCTTGCGAGAGACAAGTCTCCGTTGGTCGAAGATCCGATTATAAATCTGGCGCAAAAATATCCGCTCTTCCCCGATGTTTCGCTGTGTAAGGAGATGCAGGAACTCGTAAATGTGCGCAAAATTCCGACGAGACCGCGCGACGCCGATCAGACATCGGGCCTTATTCGCGTGCATGTAATGGACCAGTGGTTGAAGAATCGGGACGATTACGGCGGTGGCTAAGATCGTCGCCCGTGAAAAACGATGTTAGCCGCGGATCAGATCCGTCAACGGAGCGGGCGAAATAGCGACGCCGCCGGAGGCGTTTATGCGGACGAGTTTGCCGCCGTCGATCCGCAATGACTGATCGGCCCGTCGCACTCGCTCTGGCTGGTGGGTAACCAGGATCATTGTCAGGCGTCCCTTGAGCGCCTCTATTCCCTCTAAAATGATCTGATCGTTGCGCGCGTCAAGCGAGCTTGTCGGCTCATCCAAAATCAACAGTGCCGGCTGACGCAACAGAGCGCGGGCGAGCGCAAATCTTTGGCGTTCGCCGCCGGAGAAACGAGCGCCGCGATCGCCGACCACTGTGTCAACGCCCTGCGGCAGAGCGTCAACGAAGGTGGCGGCTCGCGACAACGTCAGCGCCTCGCGAATTTCCTGCTCGCTCGCCTCGGGCTTCGCGACAAGCAAATTCGCGCGGATCGTGTCGTGGAACAGAAAGGGCTCTTGCAGGACGTAGGCAATCGAACGCCGCCAGGCCGGCGATAGCTCATCCGTCAATTCTCGATCATCAATCCATATCTTGCCTTGGCTCGGCTTTAAAAGGCCGGCGAGCAAATCGAGCAGCGTGCTTTTGCCAGCGCCCGAGGGGCCAGACAACACCGTCAGGGTTCCGGCGGGCAGGCGTAAGCTCACGTCGATGAGGGCGTGCGCATCGTTTTCCCCATGCCTGAAGCTCACATGCTCAAAACGAATGTCTCGGCTGAGGCTGAAGGCTCGTTGAGGCTGGCCGGCAGGTGTTTCGCGTGCGGCGCCGCAAGCGCTCGAGAGCGAAAGAATTGTGCGGGCGGCCGGCGCCATGTGCAACAGCTGCTGCGCGTCTTGCTGCAGCCCCTGAACCATGGGGAGAAGCCGATAAAAAATCAGCCCTAGCGCCAGGACTTCGGCAATCGGCATGTGGAACAACGCGACGCCTGCCCAGAGAAAGATCGTCACCGAACAAGCGCCGGCGATCTGCTGCGCCAGCCGGGCGTTGGCTCGATTTCGGGTGAACGAGAGGAGGTTGTCCCTGACCTCGTCGATCGCGCTGGCGAACGCCGAGATGTGCCGGTCCTCGGCGACGAAGGCTTTGGTGATCTTCAAGCCGGCGAGAAACTCGCAAACCAAGTGGTAATAGTCTTGGTAAGCGGTGGAAAGCATTTCTCCAAGACGCAGAACTCTCGGCCAATCGGCCCCGGACCAGCCAAGCGAGCAAGAGGCCGACCCCCAGCGCCGCAAAGGTTGGGGCCGGCGCCATGATGCCGGCAGCGGCGACATGTGCGGCGATGAGCACGGCTCGCGCCGGCAATTGCAGAGCGTAATAGACGGCGCTGTCAAGGCGATCGGTCTCGGCGGTGAGCGCCGAGAGAAGGTCGGCAGGACGCTTTTGGCGCAAAAACGACCAGTTCGCCTGCGCGATGGCCGAGTAGAGTTTAACCCGCGTGTCGGTCAGGAAGTTCAGTCGAAGACGGGTGAGCTCGAGATCGCTGGCCCGAATGAGAAAGGAGCGGGCTACGACCAAGCTGAGAAACAGCGCCAAAACGCCGCCGAGGTTCAGCCGCATGCCGAAGCGTTGCAGAAGCTGAGGCGCCCAAGCCATCGCCCCCTCTATGGCGCCGGCGGCGGGATCAAGCGACTGGATGAGCGGCGCCAGGAAAAGCAGGGCCAGCCCCTCGGTAAGACCCGAGAGCAGCGTCAGCGCGCTCGTGAGCAGCATTTCCCGGGCGCCCGCTTGCGCCAGTAACGTCCGCCAAACGCCGACGATCTGACGGAGGGCCGCGAGAACGGCGGCGGCGGAGCGTTCCTCATTCAATTCGCGCAACTCCGGGAGGAGGCTGGCGCCAAGGGCTGAACCCGCGGCGCAATGGGGACGCCTTTGATAGACGCCGAAACGCGCAGCGACAACCTTGCGGAACGCCTATGGGGAGACCCGCCGACGGATCGAAATTCAGATCACTGCAAGGGCTTGCGGCCATAGTCCGGCTGCTTTTGCAAGCGGTTTGATCCCCGGCTATGGATACTGCCACGCTTTCATCTGGGTGGAGGGACGCATCCTGCGCCAGGTTGCTTGCGGTTCGTCTGGATGACGCGCTCGCAAGGAAATCGCCGCCGCAGCCTCCGCTTAGCGCTCACATGCGTCGCTGGACGCGTCTTTCTCGCCTTGGCGCTGGGCAGCGTCGCCTTAGGCTTCCTGGCGTTTGATTCATTCGCCGTTCCAACAGAGGCCGAAGTTCGCCGCGCATCGGCCGGCATCGTCTTCACAGGCGCTTTCGCGCGGGTCGACGCGGGGCTGCAGCTCCTGGACAAAGGCGCCATCCCGCGGCTTTACGTCTCCGGCGTGAACGCGGGGGCGGGGATTTTGCCTGCGCGCTTTGTTAGCCAATTCTCCTCCCGCAACCCAAATATCCGGGCTTTACAACAACTCGTCGCCTGCTGCGTCGAATGGGATGAAGACGCCAACAACACATTTCAGAATGCCTCCGCCACGAAATGCTGGGTTGACCGCCGCGAATTACCCGGCCCGTTGTTGCTGATCACCTCGCGGCCACCTATGGCGCGCGCCATGGCTGCGCTGTCCGGGGCCCTCCCCAGCCGCGAGCTTATCGCCTATCCTGTCGAGGATGCGCGCTCACCCGCCCAACCGCTGCGCGCGCGGACGATCGAATATCTCAAATATCTCGGCGCCCTTGTCGCCGTTCGGCTGCCGTCGATCGTCAGCGCCAAGCTGTTCGATGGCTCGATTGCGCAAACATGTCCCCACACGCGCTGACGCTGCGCCAAGCGCCGACGCAAGCTGTGACTCGTTTCTTACATCCGCGCCACAACATAATGATTGATTGCACTATACTTAGGCGGCCCTGACGGCCTGCATCGATTTGGGTTTACCGGGAAGCCCGCCGACGGCGCCCGCGGCTAAGGCGTCGCCGGCGCGCCCTCATCCGCGAGCCGGCGTAGATAGGCCCCGTAAGCGCTCTTCCCCAGCCGCTCGCCGAGCTGGCGCAATTGCGTCCCATCGATCCAGCCGTTATTGAAGGCGATCTCCTCGGGGCAGTTGATGCGGGAATCCTGGCGCTTCTCGATCGTGTGCACGAATTCCCCGGCCTCGAGCAGGCTCTCTGGCGTTCCGGTGTCGAGCCAGGTGTAGCCGCGGCCCATCAGCTCGACGGATAAGCCGCCGCGCTCGAGATAAACTTTGTTGACGTCGGTGATCTCCAGCTCTCCGCGCGCCGAAGGCTTGATGCTGTCCGCGATCTCCACAACGTCTTGGTCGTAGAAGTAAAGCCCGGTCACGGCCCAGTGCGATTTCGGCTTTGCCGGCTTTTCCTCGATCGACAGGGCACGCCGCTGATCGTCGAAGCTCACGACGCCGTAGCGCTCGGGATCGGAGACGCGATAGGCGAACACCGTCGCCCCGCTCGGCCGGCGCGCCGCGGCACCGAGCAGTTCGGTGAGGCCGTGGCCGTAAAACAGATTGTCGCCGAGCACCAGCGCCGAGCTGTGGCCGCCGACGAAATCGGCGCCGATCGTGAAGGCCTGCGCGAGGCCTTCCGGGCGCGGCTGCTCGGCGTAGGAAAAGCTCACGCCCCAAGCCGAGCCGTCGCCGAGCAATTCCTGGAAGCGCGGCAGGTCGTGCGGCGTCGAGATGATCAATATGTCGCGGACGCCCGCGAGCATCAGCGTCGCCACCGGATAATAGATCATCGGCTTGTCATAGACCGGCAACAGCTGCTTCGAGGTCACGTAGGTCATCGGATGCAGCCGCGTGCCGGATCCACCGGCGAGCACAATGCCTTTACGTGTCAGAGTCATGTCTGCGTCCTTTGGGCTTCCTGTCCGACCAGCCGGTCGACGCAGGCGTTGAGCTCGGGCGGCGGGGTAACCCTACCGCTGTTAATTCGTTGGCCGACGAATGGAGAGCAGCGATGAAAATGTATGCAGGATTGGATGTGGGTGGCAAGCGAACGGCGGTGTGCATCTCGGACGAGGCGGGCAAGATCGGCTGGCGCGGGATGACGGATACGCATCCGGAGATGATTGACGCGAGGTATGCGGGAAAGTGGGTGATGACGGCATGAGGCAGGCGGCGTAACGGGGTTGGTGTCGAGCCGACCCGAACCTCCAGAAGGAGCGTTACGCCATGACCGAAGATAAAGTTGTCGCCTTCAAACAGGAAGGCGCAATCGACGACCCGCTCACCGAAATCTTGCGCTCGGGCGCGAAGCGGCTGATTGAGCAGGCCGTGGAGGCGGAATTCGCAGCATTCCTGGCGTCGCACGGCGACCTGAGGCTGCCGGACGGTCGCCAATGCGTTGTTCGGCACGGATACGATCCGGTTCGGCCGATCCAGACGGGCATCGGGCCGGTGGAAGTGGAAAAGCCCACGGCGCGAGATCGCGGCGCCAGCGGTGAAGACCGCATCCGCTACGCCTCCTCGATCCTGCCGAAATGGGCGCGGCGCACGAAGAGCCTCGACGTGCTTTTGCCGGCGCTTTACTTGCGCGGAATTTCGACGGGCGATTTTCAGGAAGTCCTGACGGCCTTCCTCGGCAAGGACGCGCCCAATCTTTCGCCTGGCGTCATCGCGCGGCTGAAGAGCGATTGGGAGGACGACTATCAACGCTGGCAAAGGCGTGATCTGTCGGCGCGGCGCTATGTGTATATCTGGGCCGACGGCGTTTATCTCCAGACGCGTATGGAGCCGCAGGCCGAGTGCATACTGGTGATCATCGGCGCCACGCCGGAGGGCAAGAAGGAGCTGCTGGGCTTCCAGACGGGCCAGCGGGAAAGCGTGCAAAGCTGGAAAGAGCTGCTCGTTGATCTGAAGAAGCGCGGTCCTGATCGTCGCTCCGGAAATCGCCGTGGGCGACGGGGCGCTGGGTTTCTGGAAAGCTCTCGACGAAGCATTTCCGTCGACGCGCCATCAGCGCTGTTGGGTTCACAAGACGCTGAATATCCTCGATAAGTTGCCAAAGTCCGTGCAGCCCAACGCTCATCAGGATCTGCGCGAAATCTGGTTGTCGCCCGACCGGGCGAAGGCGGAGTTCGCCATCGGAGCATTCGCCGAGAAATACGCGCCCAAATATGACAAAGCCGTCGATTGCTTGCTGAAAGACCGCGACGCGTTGCTGACGTTTTTCGACTTTCCCGCCGAGCACTGGACGCATTTGCGCAGATCAAACCCAATCGAAAGCGCCTTCGCGACAATTCGGCATCGCACGGTTCGCATGAAGGGCGCGCTCTCGCAGGACACGGCGCGCCTCATGGTGTTCAAGCTGGTGATGGCTGCGTCGAAAACCTGGCGGCGATTGCACGGACAAAATCAGTTGCCGAAGGTCGTCGACGGTGTAAAATTTCGCGACGAAATCGAAATCGCGTCCGATCAAAAATCCGCCGCTTAAATCGCGCCGTCACCCAAAATCCCGTACAGCTCGATTGACGCCGCCTTGCGACGCTTCAGGGGCCAGCTCGCGAAAGTCGGGTTGGAAAGCGGGCTGTTTACGCCGCACCTGTTCCGCTCGTTGGCGGCTATGGATTACCCGATGATTTGCATGGATGCGCGACGTGCGGCGGATGCAATCAAGAGCCGTCGGATCAAGAGCGACAAAGGCGACGCTTGGGCGCTCGCGGAGATGCTGCGGACCGGCTGGTTCACGTCAGTTCATGTCAAATCCGTCGACACTCACCCCAATTGGTCAAGGTCAAGCGTTCGTTGGGGAACCAAATACGGGGGCTTCTCCGGCCCTTCCGCATGAGACTGCCGTCGCGCGCCGGGATGAAGAAGTTCGCGGAGGCGGCCTATCAGGCGCGGGAGGATCCATTGCTGGGCGCCTGCATCAAGGCCTTGCTCGCGGCTCTGGCGTCGATCGAGGCGCAACTGGGCAGGCTCGACGACGCACTCAAGGAACTGTCGCGCCGCAACGAGGTAGCGTGGCGACTGATGAGCGTGCCGGGGGTGGGGCCGATCACGGCGCTCGCCTTCATCGCTGCGATCGAGAACGTGGAGCGGTTCAAGAGAACGCGCGACATCGGCGCCTATCTCGGGCTGACCGAGAAACGCTATCAATCGGCCGACACCGATGTCGGCATGGGGATCTCCAAACAGGGCGACGCCATGGCGCGGCATTACCTTTGTGAAGGGGCGAATGTGTTGCTGACCACGGTCAAGAGACGCTTCGCCTTGCGGAGCTGGGGCCTGAAGCTTGTCAAGACCATCGGCCCTAAACGCGCGCGCGTCGCGGTTGCGAGGAAGCTCGCGGTTCTCATGGGCCGCATGTGGAAAGACGGCGCACACTTCGAGGCTGCTGTCACGGCGTAGCCGAGAGGGGTCAGCGATGAGAAGGAGATCCTAAACTTTGAGCGTTTCCGCCCCTCGGCAATGAAGCGGGTGCGGACCAAAGGGACGAGCGCGCGACACGTTGGTTGCAGGTCTATCTGCGCTTTATACATTGCGCCGCCCGAGGGTCAGTGCCAGTGTCACCCTGGAATGTTGACGCCGGCTCGCTTGTCGGACGTCGAAAAGAACCATCGATGCGGGCTGGATCGAGGACGAAACGCAAGAAAACACTTGACGCAGCGACCTCATGTAAAGAACCGCGCTGATTAGAACTCATGCGCCCAATCGCGCAGGCCGATGGACATGATGCGCCAGGGTTGGTCGACGAGCTTGTTCCAGGCGTCGCAGCAGTGGTCGACGATGTCGTGGCGCAGCCAGATCGAGCGCACGCCGAACGGCGGCCTTCGCCAGCTACCGTTGCACCACCTAGCTATTTGTGCGAGTGTGTTAAGATTGGATAGTTGCTCACGCAGAAAGGACAGACGCGCGCGGGACGACCGCGGTGCCTGTATAGCATTGACGGATTATTATCTCACCGATGAACGTTGGGCGCTGATCGCTTCCCAACTCCCCGGCAAGGAGAGCGATCCCGGTTGCCATGGCCGCGACAATCGCCTTTTTATCGAAGCCGTGCTCTGGATCGCGCGCACCGGCTCGCCCTGGCGCAGCCTTCCGCCGCGCTTCGGCAACTGGTACACGAACTACACCCGCTTCTACCGCTGGAGGAAAAAGCAGGTCTGGCCACGGGTGCTGAACGCCCTCGCGACGGACGAAACCTGCGAATATTTTTATGAGGAGGGCGCAATCCGCGCCGGCCGGTCGCGCAGCGAAAAGCTCCCGAAAGAGGCACCTCCATGGACTCGCGCGGGGTCAATCCTTTGCGCTAAGTGCGGTGTTGGTCCTGATAGACCGTTCGACCGCAAAGGAACCCCATGGACACGATGTCCTGTCTGCAAACAGAAGTCCCGCGTGTCCGATATTCAATGTGAGGTGATTGAGCAGCACATTAATCGGTTAATAGAACGAAGGAACGCTCCGCGCCGCTCTTACAAGTGGATTCTCGCAGCGACGGCTTCGGAGTTGTCGCCGAGGGCGTCAGAGCGGGTGGCGGTTGTGACCTGCTCCTGAGATATTCCACCACGCGGAATTAGAGTCGGGCCTTAAGAAGGACGGACCTATGAAGCGATCACTGCTCACGGAAGAGCAGCTCATTGGCTGAAGAGCATGAGGCAGGCGCGAAGACTGCCGATCTGGCGCGCAAGCATGGGGTTTCGGAAGCGACGTTCCACAACTGGAAGGCCAAGTATGGCGACATGGACGTCTCCGAGGCCAAGCGTTTAAAGCAGCTCGAGGAGGAGAACGCCAAGCTGAAGGAGCTGTTGGCCGAGCAGATGCTGGATGCGGCGGCGCTGCGCGAGCTTCTCTCAAAAAATGGTAGGGCCCCGCCGCCAAGCGTGAAGGCGTCGCGCGTGATGGGCCTGTCGGAACGGCGGGTGTCGGGAGCCACCTTGGCTGGGTCTGTTTCACTCTCGGTGCAAGTCGTATTCCTGAAGCGGTAGCATCCTCGCGCGAAGCAGTTCAATGCTGGCTCGACGGTCTCAAATATCCGGCAAATCGTAGCCGGACATGAGCAGCCTGTGCACCAAAAGCAAATCCGCGGCGCGCTCCCAGGGCCCCAAATCCATGAAGCGCCAAAGATCCTCGAGGATCATTTTGCACACGGAGGCCTTGCCGCGTTTCAAATTACCAGCGCAACACTCTATGCCGCTCAGAGGGCAGCGCGCAAAGAGGCAGTTCAGGCCTCGCCAGCGGACTCGGCGCATCGCTCCACGCTAATCATGACGCCCTCCCCACGCCCTCCCCACACCCTCCCCCGTGAGGAAGTTTGCGCTCGGCACCATGCGCTTTTATGACGATTTTCCAAGTTGTGCCAATTACCTACTGCCGGTCGGCCCCGCATCAGGCCCATCGGCAGCGTTTGTAGGAACATTCGCAAATCCCGTCAAACCGGCGCGAGACCGGCCTCGGATTCGGAGCCACTAAGGGCAAACATGCGCCATTGCCTCACGTTGCCGAACGGCACAGATGGAGCAAGCGAGGCGCTCTGCGCCATCGCCTTCCGTGACATCTCGTTCCTTTCTTCAGCGGAGGCGCACGCAAAAACAAAGCGTGGAACTGCGGTCAAGGTTCCTCAATGACGGCAGCGATCAGCGCGCCGTCGCCTCGAGCCGCGGAACGAAGGCAGCGCCTACATCGACTCGCCTTCGGCTTCATCACGATCCTGGCGACGCTCTTCTTGACGGAAGTGTTCGGCGTTCTCCGCGTCGATCCGTCGTTGCTCGTCGCGGCTGGCTTGATCGAGCACGCGCCTTTGGTCAAAGCGGAGGGCCTGAATGGTCTCGCTTTGGACCGGATCTGCCGGAATTTCGCGAGAGGAATTGTTCTCTATGGCCCGTTCCGCCTCTCGAGCCGCGCGGGCCTCCCCGGGAGCGCGGTAGGGCGTCCCTTCGGCGCCGGTTGCGGCGTTGGTCTCATGGGCCTGCCCCGTTCGCGCCGCTTCGCGGGTTTCGCGCCGAGCTTCGGCGTCGACCCGTTCACGGATGTTGTTAAGCTCGATTTCGCGCTCGGCTCGCGTCGTGTTTAGGGTCGGTTGATCGGTGGGGCTTTGACGTTGCGCCGCCGCTGGCGCGCGGCAGGTCTCACCGGCGCGTCCGCCTCCTTGGCCGCGGGCTTTCTTTGCCCTCCGCCACGGTCGCGCGCTGCGCTTCGATCTCGGCGCGTAATTCGCGAATGCGGCCCTGCAATTCTGGGTTTGTAATCTTGTAGCCGTTCTCCGCGGCGAGCCGGGCGACGGTCTCCTTATATTCGTCGCTTCCGTTGACGCTCACCGTCTCCCATTTTTGGGAAGCGAGCTTCAGAGCCGCATTGACGTTCTCTCTATTACTCCAATCGCGGATATCCAGCTGCTCGCCGCTGTCGATAAAGGCAAGGGCCTGAAACGCGCCAGTCTCGCGATCGTGGCGGTTGTAGTAAATCTCCGTTCCCTTTTTCTCGTTGGTGAACAGCGCACCGACGTTTCGCGGCTCGGGCTCGAC
>CAVZUP010000212.1:0-3211 GCA_963778255.1 uncultured Acidobacteriaceae bacterium | reverse complement strand
GCATCGCTCTCGACCGTGGCGCATCTTCCCAAGCCATCGAGTATTTGGAACTAGCTCGGCGCTTCGAACTGGGCGCGCCACGACTTCCTACTAATGTGCTGCCCTACCCCATTTATCTGCGCGGCGAAGCATATCTGGCTGCCGGCCTTCCCGACAAGGCACTTGCGGAATTTCAGAAGATCCTCGACAACCCCGGCCTGACAGGAAACTACCTCTTGGGATCGCTCGCTCATCTGGGCAGCGGCCGTGCTTATGCGATAGAAGCAGGAATCGCAGTTACGCCTATACCCGGAAAACCGAGCGCCGGGCGGCGGCGCAGTCGAGTGCTTGTACGGCCGGAAGCCCTCGCCAAGGCGCGCTCTGCCTATCAGGATTTCTTTTCCTTGTGGCGAAACGCGGACGCAGGCGTCCCGATCCTGGCACGGGCTCAGCAGGAGTATCGCGGACTTCGATAGATCAAGCGCTCAACTTGGTTCTGTTTGACTGCTCGCCACGTCAAATAGCGGCGGCCACTCGAGCACGATGGGCACGAGTGAGAGCGGAAAAGGCAGTTGGCAAGGTTGCAGGGAACAACGGAACCAAGCCTTCGCGCAAGGTATCAGCGGTTGCACGCAAACGGATGACAGCGGCGCAAGAAGCACGGTGGGCGAAGATCAGGGCAGAAAAGAAGTAGCGTGAGCGTGTAGCCCCGATGTCTATGAGTGGCCGCCGGACGCCTAGCATTTCCCAAAGATTCGTTTGTATTCCGGAAGGATCCCCTCACTCACCAACCAAACAAACGTATCCTCTTGGATCCATGTGGATTCGTAAGTTCCGATGCCGGCGCGGATGTACGAGCGACGGCTGAAAGGATATGCCGCCATCGGATTCACCGTGCAATCCCGATAAGATGCCTTTGAGCCATGTATTTTGTGAATTAACCTTTCGGACGCAGTAGGGAGATTAGATTTGCAACCCATCCCCGTGTCGGTAAATCTCCAGACAGAGACAACCAACTGCGTTGCGGTGACGCAGGAAATCGGTTACTTCGAGTCTTCGAGTAGCATCGTCGAGTTCCACTACGCCCGCCGACATTTAGGCGAACATCGGCGCTTGGTCACAGAATGGTCACATAAATCGGCCATCTTGACGAGTTAAGTTGTTGATTGAAAAGATGGTTAGGCTGTGAGAATACAGCCCTGAAAAGGCTGGCATTGGCGGTTCAACTCAGTCTCTGAGCACCATGTTTTCAAAGCAGTTAAGAGAAACGCAACTTCCCTTCGCGGCGCAAAAGGCCTCTCCATTGTTAGGTGGTGCGACTCACTCCGCCCCCACGACACTCAGAATGTTGCCAATCGAATACAGTGTCTCGCTGCTACGGGGCTGATCGGTACAGTGCATCCGTAATCTCGGTCCACAACGCCTGAAGCTCATGGTACTCGCCTCCGATGACATCGCGGTTCCGCTCCATACCTTCGACGCCAACCGAAAAGCAGTCCATGAGGGAAAGCGATTCCGAGTGTTTCGCGAGCGTGTAAACGCACCTGACAAACCCAAACTGGAAAGCCGGACTATTCAAGAAGATGTGAACGTGATCGCTGCCCCGACGACCTCTTCCCTGCAACGGAAGCGGTCACAGCGTTTGAAGCCAACTTGACACCGACGGGAGCGTGAGGGGCCTGCAAGTAATTGAAAAGATGGCGGACGCAGATAAGATCACTGACCGCCTCGATCCGCGAAAATGGAAGAGGTCACGCGCGGGACAAGCGTTTTGCTACCAAATGCTACCAACCGATTGGTCGGGAAATTTGTAAGTAGTTGAAAGTATGGTGGACCTGGTCGGGATCGAACCGACGACCTCTTCCATGCCATGGAAGCGCGCTCCCAGCTGCGCCACAGGCCCACTTTGGAATTGCTACATCAATTCTCGCTTAGCTTGGCCGTGGCGTCAAACTCGACTTGGGCTGCTCGACTACCGGAGCCACCCTCAACTAGGATAGGGTTGCCAAAATACCAGCATATTATTCGGAGCCTCATTTTGAATTTGCGGAATATTTTCGTTGGGCCTCTTCTCTGCCTCATCGCCGTGGTGCCGCCTGAAATCGCCGCCGCGCAGAATACAACTGGCGCGGCCAGCGGCACGCAGCCGCCCGTCGCTTATGCTTCCGTCAACGAACTGAACGGCATCCTAACGCCATTGCAGCAGACGGCGCAGAGCATGCAATCCCATCTCGGAAAGATGCGCATCGAGAGATGGAAGACGGATGCTTCCACCAAGCAACAAGCTCTGGCCAACGTGGAGTCGATTCAGCGCAATTTGCAATCGGCGCTGCCGGAAATCGTCGCGCAATTGAGGAACGCGCCGGAAGACGTGGGTGTGAGTTTCAAACTCTACCGCAACCTCGATGCACTCTATGACGTCTTTGGTTCGGTGGCGGAATCGGCGGGAGCATTCGGAAACAAGGATGATTTTCAAGACCTGAGCAACGACCTGACCGGCCTGGAGAACGCGCGGCGTGCGTTTGGCGAACGCATGCAGAAACTGGCCGCCAGCAAGGAAGACGAGCTGACGCGTTTGCGCGCCCAGGTCAAGACGCTGCCCGCCGCACCGCCTCCACCGCCGAAAAAGATCATCCTCGATGACACGGAACCTCCGCAGAAACCGCCGGTGAAGAAAAAAGCGGCTAAGCCGAAGCCACCGGCTACGACGGACACTTCGCCGGCGAAGTGACGACAAGGACAGCTACTTCATCGGCGGCAAATACGGAATATAGCGGGCAAACAACCAGCACAAAAAGAACACGACCGGTATGTGAACGATCAACTGCAGCACGCCGTAGCCGACAATATCCCGGGCTTTCAGTTTCAATAAACCCAGCAGCGGCAGCATCCAGAATGGATTGACGAGGTTCGGCAGGGCCTCCGACGCATTGTAGATCTGCACCACCCAGCCGAGATGCACCTGATGAAGATTCGCTGCCTGCAGCACATACGGCGCTTCGATCACCCACTTACTGCCGCCAGAGGGAATGAAAATGCCAAGCGTCGCCGAATACATCGCCACCAACAAGGGATAGGTATTGTGAGTGCTGATGGAGGCAAAAAGTTTCGCCAGCGAATCCGCGATCCCCGTGCCTACGATCATTCCAAAGATTACGGCATAAAACGGGAACTGAATCAGCACGCCGCCGGTGGCGGGAACGCACTCCGCGACAGCGCGCATGAAACGCTT